>CAXBKL010000004.1:0-55720 GCA_963976125.1 uncultured Sulfitobacter sp.
CTTCGCCCCACGATCCTCACTCAGCGACCCCTGCGACCGCTCGACAATCATCACCACGGCATCGGCCAGATGTTCGCGCTCAATCGCATGCGCGCCACGGGCCACCCGCAACTTATGCGCCTCCAGCATCACGTCCGCATGACTGGCCCCGCGCGGCGGAATGAACGTGTAACACGCCAGTTCAATCAGCAATCCCAGCGGATCCTTGAAATAGATTGAATGCATGAACCCGCGATCCTTGACACCGCTATGGGAAATCCCGCGCGCCTCCAGCCGGTCGGGGATCTGGTCAAACATGGCCCGATCCACCTCGAACGCAAGATGGTGCACACATCCCGGATCCGTTGGCGTGCGGTCATGCACCGGTGTGCGGGCCTCGTTGGTAAATATCGTGATCAGACGCCCATCACCGGGGTCAAAATACAAATGCCCCTCATCTGCATTGTCGAGATTGGGCTGATCGAAGATGAAAGGCATCCCCAACACTCCTTCCCAGAAATCAATGCTGGTCTGGCGGTCTGCGCCCGTGAGGGTGACGTGATGCACGCCGAGGCTCTGAACTTTCTTCATGGTGTGGCGTTCCCCTCCGGGGTGTCATAGTGGATCAATGGTGCGAGCCTAGGCGAATATATGAACGGCGACAACATGCCGAAGGGCCCCAGAGACCCCCTTTCACATGGGCACCACCGGGCCTATAAGAGCCATCAGCCTGCCTCCGATAAGAGAGTCGCGGGCAAATATGATGTCATTCAAAGGTCTTGAGCAGATGAATCTCTTTGGCAACCTCGGGGGGCTTTTTTCGTCAGATATGGCGATTGACCTCGGTACCGCAAACACGCTTGTGTATGTCAAAGGCAAGGGGATCATCCTGTCTGAACCCTCTGTGGTGGCCTACCATGTCAAGGATGGCGTCAAGAAAGTGCTCGCCGTGGGCGAGGACGCCAAGCTGATGCTGGGTCGGACGCCGGGCAGCATCGAGGCGATCCGCCCGATGCGTGAAGGGGTGATTGCGGATTTTGACACTGCCGAAGAGATGATCAAGCACTTCATCCGCAAGGTTCACAAGCGCTCGACCTTTTCCAAACCCAAGATCATCGTTTGCGTCCCGCACGGTGCAACCCCCGTTGAAAAACGCGCGATCCGGCAATCTGTCCTGTCTGCGGGTGCGCGCCGGGCCGGCCTGATTGCCGAACCCATTGCCGCGGCCATTGGTGCCGGTATGCCGATCACCGATCCAACCGGCAACATGGTCGTGGACATCGGGGGCGGCACAACCGAAGTGGCGGTGCTGTCGCTGGGCGACATCGTCTATGCGCGTTCGGTGCGGGTCGGGGGCGACCGTATGGACGAAGCGATCATCAGTTACCTGCGCCGCCAGCAAAACCTGTTGGTGGGTGAAACCACCGCTGAACGCATCAAGACCTCTATCGGCACCGCGCGCATGCCTGACGACGGGCGTGGCACGTCGATGCAAATCCGCGGCCGTGACCTCTTGAACGGTGTGCCAAAAGAGATCGAAGTCACTCAGGCGCAGATCGCCGAGGCGCTGGCCGAACCGGTGCAGCAGATCTGCGAAGCGGTGATGACCGCGCTTGAAACCACCCCCCCTGATCTGGCGGCGGACATCGTTGACCGGGGCGTCATGTTGACCGGCGGTGGTGCGTTGTTGGGTGATCTTGATCTGGCGCTGCGCGAACAGACAGGGCTTGCGGTTTCGATCGCAGACGAATCCCTCAACTGCGTTGCGCTGGGCACAGGCAAGGCGCTGGAATACGAAAAACAGCTGCGCCATGCGATTGATTACGACAGCTAGGACGCAAGGCCTCGCGCCCCGGACTTGATCCGGGGCCTCCTGCTGGGGCACCATAACCGCGAGGCTCCGGAACAGGTCCGGAGCGGGACACACAGATGGCCAGAGACCGTTCAAACAGCAGCGATTACACCGGCCCCCTGCGTCGGCTGCTGCTGGCTGTCCTTGTCGTGCTTCTGACAGGCACCTTCCTGATCTGGCGTATCGACAGCCCACGCGTCGAGCGGTTTCGCGCGCAGGTCACTGATCGCTTTGTACCAAACATTGACTGGGCGATGGCGCCGGTAACCGGGGCGATCAATCTTCTCCGTGATTTTCAGTCGTATCAAAGGCTTGCCGAGCAAAACCGTGAATTACGCAGCGAATTGCGGCAGATGCAGGCCTGGAAGGAGGCGGCCCTGCAACTGGAACAGGAAAACGCGCGGCTTCTTGATCTCAACAACGTACAGCTGGATCCTCGGCTGACTTTTGTCACCGGGGTGGTACTGGCGGATTCAGGTTCCCCCTTCCGCCAGTCGGTGTTGCTGAATGTCGGGGCGCGCGATGGGCTGGTTGATGGATGGGCCACGATGGACGGCATCGGATTGGTTGGCCGGATCTCCGGCGTGGCCCAAAACACGGCGCGGGTGATCCTTCTCACGGATGCGTCAAGCCGTATTCCGGCAACCATTCAACCCTCTGGCCAAAGGGCCATCGTGGCGGGTGACAACACCTCCGCGCCGCCAGTCGATTTTCTCGAAAACCCCGATCTGGTCCGGCCCGGTGACCGCGTAATCAGCTCTGGCGATGGCGGTGTCTTTCCGGCGGGTCTTCTTATTGGTCAGGTAGCTGCCGACCCGGGCGGGCGTTTGCGCGTGCGGTTGGCCGCAGATTTCGAGCGTCTGGAGTTCCTGCGCGTCCTGCGTCACCACGGCACCGAAATCGTCACCGACAGCGCCCGCGTCATCGCACTTGAACCGGTATCCGGCGCAGTGGAGGTGGACGAATGAACGACATCTCGGCAACCCGCCTGTGGCTGATGCGCGCGGCGTTTCCGGCGCTGGCGATGCTGATCGTGTTTTTTCATCTATTGCCTCTCGACACGATACCGCGCGGTTGGGCCGGCCCGGAACTCTTGTTGGGTTTTGCCTGTGCGTGGTCCCTGCGTCGGCCCGAATATGTCCCCGCACTGAGCCTCGCAGTGGCGTTTTTCCTGACCGATCTGCTGCTGCAACGGCCTCCGGGGTTGCTTGCTGCGCTGGCGCTGATTGGCTGCGAAAACCTGAAATCGCGGGGCCGTAACCTGCGCGACGGCAGCTTTGCGATGGAGTGGTTCACCGTCTCTGTTATCATCGTGGCGGTTCTGATCGGTAACCGGATCATTTTGGCGATTGCGCTTGTCGATGTGCCTCAGCTGACGCTGGCCGTTTCGGAATTGGGCATGACCCTGCTATCCTATCCACTGGTTGTCGCCACAACCCATTGGGTGATGCAGGTCCGTAAATCCGCGCCGGGTGATCTGGATGCAATGGGCCAGCGGGTCTAGGAGAGATGCAACATGCGACGTAACCGTGCCGAAAACGATGCCAACCATGCCAAATTGACCCGGCGTGCGGCCCTTCTGGGGGGGGCGCAGTTGCTGTTTATGGGCGGCCTGGCGGCGCGGATGCGGTATTTGCAGGTCGATCAGGCAGACCAGTTCCGCCTGCTGGCCGAAGAAAACCGGATCAACATCCGCCTCATCCCCCCTGCACGAGGCGAAATATTCGACCGTAGTGGAATGCGTCTGGCTGAAAATGTGCCGTCATACCGGATCGTCATCGTGCGCGAGGATGCAGGCGATGTCGACGCGGTGATCGAGCGTCTGTCTCAGGTCATCACCATTGAGCCGGAGGCGCGCAAACGTGCACTGGCTGAAATCAATCGCTCCGCCCCGTTTCTGCCCGTGACCATCGTTGATGACGTCAGTTGGGACGACGTGAGCCGCGTCAGCGTCAACGCTCCCGCCCTGCCCGGTGTCACCCCGGAGGTCGGGTTGACGCGCGTCTATCCGCGTGGGTCGGATTTTGCCCATGTGGTGGGCCGCGTGGGACGGGTCAGCCAAAAAGACCTCGACGCACTCGAAGACCCGGATCAGGTACTGCGCATCCCGCGTTTCCAGATCGGCAAGATCAACGTTGAATCGCGGGCCGAAGACCTTTTGCGCGGCACCGCTGGCACTAAGCAGGTCGAGGTCAACGCCACGGGTCGTGTCATGCGCGAGCTGGACCGGCGCGAAGGACAATCGGGCGCGGACCTGCAACTGACCGTGGACGCAAAGCTGCAAGGTTATGTTCAGGCCCGTTTGGGCGACGAAAGCGCGGCCGTTGTGGTGATAGATTGCGAAAACGGTGATCTCGTCTCAATCGCTTCCGCACCCAGCTATGACCCGAACCTGTTTATCGGTGGTATCTCATCTGTTGACTACAATCCTTTGCTCAATTCAAAATTCCGCCCCCTTGTGAACAAGACGGTGCAGGGGGCCTATCCCCCCGGTTCCACATTCAAGATGATGACCGCGATGGCCGCACTGGAAGAAGGGCTGATTGGCCCCGATGATACGGTCTACTGCCCCGGCTATCTGGAGGTTGCAGGCCGCAGGTTCCACTGCTGGAAACGCGCCGGTCATGGCTGGGTTGATCTGTCAAATTCGCTGAAACAATCCTGTGACGTGTACTACTACGATCTGGCGCTGAAAGTCGGGATTGAGAAGATTTCGGCGATGGCAAACAAGTTCGGCCTTGGCAGCCGGCATGAGCTTGCCCTGTCATCTGTCAACTCCGGGCTGACCCCTACCAAGGACTGGAAGCTGCGCACGCGCGGCGAGGAATGGGTAATTGGCGATACGGTCAACGCCTCGATCGGCCAGGGCTTTGTGCTTGCATCTCCACTACAACTCGCGGTGATGACCGCGCGACTGGCGTCGGGCCGTGCAATCGCTCCGCGCTTGTTGAAATCGGTTGATGGCGTAGAGCAGGCCGCAATTGATGCGCCGGTGCTGAACATGAATGATAACAACCTGCGCAAAATGCAGCGCGCCATGTATGAAGTTGTCAATGACAGGCGCGGCACGGCATATCGGTCGCGCATCATTGCCGATGACATGCGCATGGCGGGCAAGACGGGTACGTCGCAGGTCCGTAACATCACGGCAGCCGAACGCGCCCGCGGCGTGACCAGCAACGCCGATCTGCCCTGGGAACGTCGCGACCACGCATTGTTTGTATGTTACGCGCCCTATGACAAACCGCGCTATGCGGCGGCGGTTCTGGTTGAACACGGGGGGGGCGGCTCATCGGCGGCGGCACCAATTGCCCGCGATGTTCTTTTGCAGGCGTTGGCGAACGGAGAACCGCCGCTGGAGGCCTATCCAAAAGGCGATCGCCCCCGGATCAGGGCACAGCAGGAACGTCTGCGCGATGTCAGGCCCCAGGCCGCCATCAAGGGCAAAGATCAGGCATGAGCTATCTTGAGCATTCGATCAAGTCGGTTCCGACGGGATTTCGCAAAATCCTGCATCTGAACTGGCCTCTGGCACTGTTGCTGGCATCTGTCGGCGGTGTCGGGTTTCTGATGCTTTATTCGGTTGCGGGCGGGTCTCTTTCGCCCTGGGCAGAGCCACAGATCAAACGCTTTGCATTGGGCCTTGTACTGATGATCTTTGTGGCGATGGTGCCGATCTGGCTCTGGCGCAACCTGTCGGGGGTCGGATATGGCGCGTCTCTTGTTCTGTTGATTGCCGTCGCCCTTGTCGGGGATGAACGCAAGGGATCGCAGCGCTGGCTTGATCTGGGTTTCATCGACCTGCAACCGTCCGAGTTGATGAAGATCACCCTCGTGATGTTCCTTGCTGCTTATTACGACTGGCTGCCCGCCAAAAAGGTATCGCGCCCCTTCTGGGTCTTGTTGCCGGTGTTGATTATCGTCCTGCCCACCGCATTGGTCCTGGAACAGCCGGATCTTGGCACCTCGATCCTGTTGCTGGCGGCGGGAGGCGGATTGATGTTCCTGGCAGGGGTCCACTGGGCCTATTTTGCAGCGGTGATCGGGTCCGGTGTCGGGTTGGTAACAGCCGTGTTTCAGTCGCGCGGAACCGACTGGCAGTTGTTGAATGACTATCAGTACCGCCGGATTGACACGTTTCTGGACCCGGCGGCGGACCCTCTGGGGGCCGGGTACCACATTACCCAATCCAAAATCGCTCTGGGATCAGGCGGATGGACCGGGCGGGGGTTCATGCAGGGCACGCAGTCACGGTTGAATTTCCTGCCCGAGAAACACACGGACTTCATTTTTACCACTCTGGCCGAGGAATTCGGCTTTGTCGGGGCGTTTTCTTTGCTCAGTCTATATGCGCTGATCGTTGTCTTTTGCGTGGCCACTGCAATCATGAACAAGGACCGTTTCAGCTCCCTGCTTACTTTGGGGATAGCGCTGAACTTCTTTTTGTACTTTGCCGTGAACATGTCGATGGTCATGGGGTTGGCACCTGTTGTCGGCGTCCCCCTGCCGCTGGTCAGCTATGGTGGATCGGCAATGTTGGTACTGCTATTGGCCTTTGGGCTGGTGCAATCCGCCCATGTCCACAGACCGAGGTGACCTATGACCCTGAACATCCTTTTTGCCGCCACCCCGCAACGCTGGGACGATTATGAACAACCCTTGCAGGACGCATTGGACAAGGCCGGTATCGACGCATATCTGGCACAGGACATCCCGCCAGAACAGGTCGATTACATCGTCTATGCCCCAAACAGTCCCTTGCAGGATTTCACGCCCTATACCCGGACCAAGGCGGTGCTGAACCTCTGGGCAGGGGTTGAGGCGATCGTGGACAACAAAACGCTGACCATGCCGCTGGCCCGGATGGTTGATCCCGGATTGACCAAGGGGATGGTCGAATGGGTGACTGGCCACGTCATGCGCCATCACCTAGGGCTGGACATCGACATCCTGCGCGATGACGCGGACTGGGTTGTGCGCACGCCGCCCCTGGCCGAGGAACGTAGTGTTGTCGTGCTGGGCATGGGTGCGCTTGGGTCCGCCGTGGCGCGCACACTTGCCGGCCTGGGTTTCAACGTGATTGGCTGGTCGCGCAGTCCAAAAACCTGCGAGGGGGCAGAGTGCCTGTCAGGAGACAACGGGCTAAAAGAGGCGCTGTCGCAGGCCGAAATTGCCGTATTGCTGTTGCCGGACACTGCTGCAACGGCAAATCTGCTGAACGCCGAAACACTGGCGTGGATGCCCAAGGGCGCCTTTGTCATCAATCCGGGTCGGGGGCCGCTGATCGACGACGACGCGCTGTTGGCGGCGTTGGATACAGGGCATATTGCCCATGCAACGCTCGATGTTTTCCGGGTGGAACCCTTGCCCCGCGACCACCCCTATTGGGCGCATCCCGGTGTGACGGTCACACCGCATATCGCTGCTGAAACGCGGGCGCGCACCGCATCGGAATCGGTGGCCGAAAACATCCGTCGAGGCGAAGCAGGGGAGCCGTTTCTGAACCTTGTTGACCGCGCCCTGGGGTATTGAGAAACCCCGCCCCGGACGCGATCCGGGGCCTCATGGCTTGCCACGCTGTCCTATCAAGCCGCCAGACCACGCCCGCGCAGCAAGGCCTCGACGCCGGGCATGCGCCCCCGGAATGCCACATATAACTCCGCCGCATCCTGCGACCCACCCGCCGACAGGATGTGCTTTTCCAAAGCGGCGGCACGCTCCGCATCAAAGGCTCCGCCTGCTTCTTCGAAAGCCTCGAAGGCGTCGGCGTCCATCACCTCGGACCACATGTAGCTGTAGTAGCCGCTCGAATAGCCATCCCCCGAAAAGACATGGGCAAACTGCGGCGTTGCATGCCGCATGCGGATGGCCGCGGGCATGCCCAACCCAGCCAGCACCTCCGCCTGTCTTGCCATCGGATCGTCGGGCGGGCTGTCTTCGTGGAACGCAAGATCAACCAGGGCCGACGCGACGTATTCAACCGTCTGGAACCCCATGTCAAAGGTCGCGGCACCCAGAACCTTGTCGCGCATTTCAACAGGCATCGGTGCACCCGTTTCGGCATGGACCGCATATTCTCCCAGTACCTCCGGCACTTCCAGCCAGTGTTCAAAAAGCTGACTGGGCAGTTCCACAAAATCACGGGCTACGGATGTGCCGCTGATGCTTTCGTAAGTCACATCTGACAGCATCTGGTGCAGCGCGTGGCCAAATTCATGAAACAGGGTCCGCGCATCATCATAGGACAATAGCGCGGGATCGGATTTGGCAAAGTTGCACACGTTGATGACAACGGGCGTCTGCACCTTGGGATGTTTGGCCTGACTGCGCATCGCCGAACACCACGCCCCCGACCGTTTGGAACTGCGCGCGAAGTAATCCCCGATGAACACCGCGACATGTGCCCCGTTGCGTGTCACATCCCACGCCCGGCAATCCGGGTGGTACAGGGGCACATCAAGCGGAGCGAACTCCAATCCAAACAGCCGCGTTGCACAAGCGAATGCCGCTTCAATCATCCGGTCCAGCTGGAAATAGGGCTTCAGCGCCGCCTCATCCAGATCATGCTCCGCCGCGCGGCGTTTTTCTGCGTAATACCGCCAGTCCCAGGGGGCGAGATCATCATTCACCCCATCCGCGTGCATCATCCCCGTCAGGGTTTCCGCATCGGCCTGCGCCTGCGCCTTGGCCGGTGCCCAGACATCCATTAACAGCTTGCGCACCGCCTCTGGCGTGCCTGCCATTTCAGTTTCCAGTTTGTAGGAGGCAAAATCCTTGTAGCCCAGCAGCTGTGCCCGTTCCTTGCGCAACGCAAGCGTTTCGGCAGCAATGGCACGGTTGTCCGTCTCGCCCCCGTTAGCGCCGCGCGCTTCCCAGGCCAGGAACGCCTTTTCGCGCAGATCGCGGCGCGGCGAAAATTGCAGAAATGGCACGATAAGCGACCGCGACAGCGTTACAACAGGGCCATCCGCCCCTTTTTCCTGACCCGCCGCACGGGCGGCGTCGATTACAAAATCGGGCAAACCCGACAGGTCGTCTTCTGACAATTCCATGAACCACGACCGCTCGTCCGCCAACAGGTTCTGGGTGAATTGGGTGCCCAGCACGGCCAGCCGTGCCTTGATGTCCTTCATCCGCGCCTCTTGCGGACCAGTCAGCGCCGCGCCAGAGCGCACAAAGCCGCGATGGGTCAGCATCAGAACCCGCGCCTGTTCATCTGTCATCTCAAGGGTCTCACGCATGTCCCAGACCGCCGCTACCCTTGCGAACAACGCCTTGTTCCCCGAAATTTCGGAGAAATGCGCAGCCAGCCTGGGCGAAAACGCCCGCTGCAAATCTTCGCGCGCCGGTGTGCTGTCGGCACCTGCTACGGTGAAATATGTACCAAGAACCTGATCCAGCTTCTCACCGGCAGCTTCGAGAGCTTCGACGGTATTGGCAAACGTGGGCGGGCTGGCGTCATGGGCAACCGCGTCGATTTCGACGTTGTGCACAGACAGCGCAGCGTCCAGCGCCGGTGCAAAATCATCATCCGAAATCCGGTCAAACGGGGCAAGGCCGAATGGCGTGTCCCAGTCTTGCAGCAGAGGGTTTGTCATAGGTGTCTCCTTTGACGTCAAGCTAGGGCGCGGGTGATCGGGTTACAATCGACCGGGGGTCGAAATCAGGTGTTTTGCAGATCGCCGCAAACCGGACAATCGGCGCGCGGTCCAATCAGAATCGTGCGATGTTCGCCATATAGCGCGTCATAAATCAGCATCTGGCCACGCGCGGGCGTCCCTGCCCCGGTTATCACCTTGATCGCCTCGACCGCCATCATCGACCCGACAACGCCCGGCAACGGGCCAATGACCCCCGCCTCGGCACAGCTGGGTGCCAGATGCGCGGCGGGCGCTTGCGGAAAGATGCATTGATAGCAGGGCGCGCCATGGGCTGGGTCAAAGACGCTCATCTGCCCTTCCCATTGACTGAGTGCGCCGGAAATCATCGGCACCTTGCTTGCGACACATACCCGGTTGACCAGATACCGGGTCTCAAAATTATCGGTCCCATCAAGGACCAGATCGTATTCCGAGATCAATTCAGGAGCGATGTCCGAGGTCAACCGGCGTTGATAGGGGCGCACCGTGACATAAGGGTTCTGCGCCACCATTTGTGCCTGTGCCGAGAAAACCTTTGGGGTGCCAATCGCAGAATCTGGGTGGATCACCTGTCGTTGGAGATTGGTGTTTTCAACGATGTCGTCATCAATCACGCCAATTGTCCCCACGCCGGCAGCGGCGAGATACTGCAATGCCGGCGCACCCAGCCCTCCGGCGCCGATAACAAGGACTTTGGCATCTTTCAGGGCCTTTTGCCCCGCTCCACCAATTTCGCGCAAAACAATATGCCGCGCATACCGCTGTAATTCGGTCGGGGTAAAGGTTGGCTTCTTTTCGGCGGGCATAGGGTCTTTGGAATTGGCCATGCGCCGCAAGATGCGAATGCCCGCCCGGTAGATCAGAAACAGCACAACAAATCCGCCAAGGATCAGCCAGAGCCCCGGACTGCCGCCGGTTGCGGTCCGCAAAGGGTGGGCGTCTGGAAACAGCACCTGAATGACCAGAACAGCAACATACAGAAGGCCAAGCAAAACCAGACGCAATCGCCGGGGTGCGTCAAACATGCCCCCGCCAAACCAGAGCGCCGCCGCCAGAACAAAAACCAGCAGCATTACGCGACCCCGGTTGAGCCAAACCCGCCCTTGCCGCGAGATGTGTCTTCCAGCGAATCGGCCATCTCAAACTGCGCCTGCACAACCGGGGCCACCACCATTTGCGCAATCCGCATACCGTGAGTGACATCAAAGGTCACTGCGCCTGAATTCAGCATGATAACGCCCACAACACCTCGGTAATCGCTGTCGATGGTGCCGGGGCTGTTGGGCAGGGTTATGCCGTGTTTCAATGCCAATCCCGACCGTGGCCTGATCTGCACCTCGAACCCAGGTGGGATCGCCATATGCAGCCCCGTCGAGATCAACGTCCGGTCACCCGGTTCAATCCTGACTGGCCCATCGGGAATATTCGCGCGCAGATCGGCACCGGCGGCGCCGGGTGTTTCGTAGGCAGGCATCCCCAATGCCCGATCAGCGCCCAGCGCCCATTGCAGTCTAATGCGTGTCATTGATCCGTTACTCCAGCGCCTCGGCGATTTGCCCTGCCAGACGTGTTGCCACGTCGTCCTTGCTCATGCGGGGCCATGCATCCGCGCCAGCATCTGAAATCAGGATCACCGCGTTTTCGGTGCCCCCCATGATCCCGGTTTCCGGCGACACGTCATTTGCGACGATCCAATCGCACCCCTTTCGTTTGCGCTTGGCGGTGGCGTGATCCACCACATCGTTAGTCTCGGCCGCAAATCCAACAACAAGGCCGGGCCGCCCCGCCTTCATCTGACTGACGGTTTTGAGGATGTCGGGATTCTCGGCAAATTCCAGCACCGGCAAACCGTCCGTTGATTTCTTCAGCTTGCGGTCGCTTGCACTGCTGACACGCCAGTCGGCAACGGCGGCGGCAAAAACACCTGCATCAACCGGCAGGGCGGCCTGCACGGCCTCCAGCATCTGTTGTGCGGTCTGTACCCTGACAACCTCGACCCCGGCGGGCGGCGGCACATCTGCAGGTCCGGTCACAAAAACGACCTGTGCCCCCAGATTGGCAAGGGCCTTGGCGATGGCCGCGCCCTGCGCGCCCGAGGAGCGGTTTGCGATATAACGCACCGGGTCTATTGGTTCATGGGTCGGACCAGACGTGACCAGCACGCGTTTACCCTTCAAGGGCCCATCGGCAAAGTGGCCTTCAATCGCGGCCACAATTTCGAGCGGCTCGGCCATCCGGCCGGGTCCAAATTCACCACAGGCCATGTCCCCGTCGTTTGGACCCAGTACAATGATGCCATCCTTGCGCAGCGTCGCAAGGTTTCGCTGTGTGGCGGCATGTTCCCACATCCGCACGTTCATCGCCGGGGCAATCACCACGGGCGTGTCGGTGGCAAGCAACACCGTCGAGGCCAGATCGTTTGCCAGCCCCTGTGCCATCTTGGCCATCAGGTCCGCCGTTGCAGGTGCTACGACAACCAGATCGGCAACCCGGCTGAGTTGAATATGACCCATCTCGGCCTCATCTCCGAGGTCAAACAGATCGCGATAGAGCTTGTTGCCCGCCAGCGCAGATACCGAAAGCGGAGTCACAAACTCTTCGCCGGCCCTCGTCAGAACCGGCGTGACCTCGGCGCCGCGTTCCCGCAGACGCCGGATCAGATCAAGGGATTTGAACGCCGCAATCCCGCCCCCGACAATCAGTAGAATATGTTTACCTGCCAACATGCCGCGCCCCTTTTTGGCCTGTCATTCGCAGTGACCATAAATGGCGGTGCACGGTTCTGCCAGTGCGGATCAGTTCAGGAAGTGCAACACTTCACGAGACTGCCCTTCAAGATGCCTGCGCATTTTGACAAAGGCCGCCGCCTCGAGCTGGCGGATACGTTCCTTGGACAGCTTCAGTTCGTCGCCTAGGCTTTCCAATGTGCGCGGCTGATCGCGCAGCTTGCGTTCGCGCACGATGAATTGTTCACGCGCATTCAAATCCTTCATCGCGGCCAGCAACCACGCCCGCAGTTGCACCGTGTCATGGCTGTCTTCGACCTGTTCCGCCGCTTGTGCGCTGTCGTCAACCAGCGCATCAATCCATTCGCGCCCTTCGTCCTCGGTTGATTGCGTGGCGTTCAGCGAATAGTCGGACCCCGACAACCGCCCTTCCATCATTTCGACATCATGCAGGGGCACGCCAATTTCCGTTGAGATCATCTGGCGCAACTGATGCTGGTCCAGTTTCTTACCCGCCTGCGTTGCCTCTCGCTCCAACCGGGCCTGAACACGGCGCATGTTGAAGAATAGCGATTTTTGCGATGAAGTGGACCCGGTTCGCACCATCGACCAGTTGCGCATCACATGGTCCTGAATGCTCGCCTTGATCCACCAGACCGCATAGGTCGAAAACCGCACACCCCGGTCAGGGTCAAACTTGTCAGCGGCTTTCATCAGCCCCAGCCCCGCTTCCTGAATCAGGTCATTCATCGGCGCGCCGTAGCGCTTGAATTTGCCCGCCATGGAAATGGCCAGCCGCATGTAGGCGGTAATCAATCGGTGCAGGGCGGCTTCGTCGCGCTGATCGCGCCAGGCATAGGCCAGACGCAGTTCTGTATCCGCGTCCAGAAGCTCCGCCTTCATCGCGGTCCGGGTGAGAGAGAATTCGCGCGCCGTTTGCAAAGTCATCGGTCAGTTCCCCTGTTTTGATGGTGCGACTTGTGACGCACTCTTACCTTGTGTACGCATGGGCGCTGAGTTTGGTTCCAACCATTGGTAAAAAAATGTTGCCAAAACGAACATTCGTCTTAGGGGGTGCGGCATCCGGCAAATCGGTGTGGGCCGAGCGCCTGGTGGAAAGCCACGACTTGCCAATGGTTTACATCGCAACCGGCCGTATTTTTGACGCCGAAGTTGCCGAAAAGGTCAGAATCCATAAAAATCGCCGTGACGCGCGCTGGACCACGGTTGATGCCCCCCTTGATCTGGGTCCGGCCCTTGCAACCGTATCGAACAATCAGGTTGTTCTGATCGACTGCGCAACCATGTGGCTGACCAACCAGATGATGGAGGAAACCGACCTTGAGGCGGCGCATCTGGCCATGATGGCGGCGCTACGTGGATGCGCCGCACCCTGGGTCATCGTGTCGAACGAGGTGGGGCATGGGATTGTGCCAGACAATGCGCTTGCCCGACGCTTTCGAGAGGCGCAGGGACGGTTAAACATCGCATTGGCCACCGAGGCGGAATTGGTGGTCCAGGTCACCGCCGGATTGCCGCAGGCATTGAAAGGAACCCTCCGTTGACGACTTGGCATTGGATCCGGCACGGCCCGACCCACGAAAAAACCTTTGTCGGGTGGCGTGATGTGCCTGCAGACTTGTCGGATAGGCAACAAATTGCGCGTCTGCATGCCCATTTGCCGCAAGAGGCGCTGCTGATTTCCTCCGATCTGATCCGTTCCGTCGCGACGGCCGACGCGCTCGACCACCCTGACCGCCGGCGGCTTGACCACGCCCCCGACCTGCGCGAGCTTCACTTTGGCGCGTGGGATGGCATGCACTTTTCCGATGTGGCGGCCCGCGATCCCGAGTTGTCGAGGGCCTATTGGGAAACGCCGGGAGACATCGCCGCCCCCAGCGGAGAAAGCTGGAACCAGACCGCGGCACGGGTGAACACGGTCGTGGACAAGCTCAATGCCGCACACCCCGACAGGCACATCATTTCGGTTGCGCATTTTGGCGTGATCCTGACACAGGTTCAGCGCGCTCTGAACCTGTCGGCGCAGGAAGCCATGCGCCACAAGATCGACAACCTGTCCGTCACGTCGCTCACTCACAGGGACGGTTTGTGGGAGGTTGCCCATATCAATCACCTTCCGTGATGCGCTGCCGCACGAATTAGCATTTGTTCCCGTCAGCATCGTCCGCTTACCCTGTGGCCATGACCTATGACCTTTATATCGGTGATCGCACCTTCTCGAGCTGGTCCTTGCGCGGCTGGCTGATGTTGGAAAAATTCGACCTGCCCTTCCGCACCCATCTGGTTGGGCTTTACACCGGCACAATGGCTGATGACCTGGCGTCTTTGGCGCCCGCCCGGCTGGTGCCGGCGCTGCGGACACCTGAGGGGACGGTTATTGGCGAATCTGTTGCGATTGCCGAAACGCTGGCCGAACGGCACCCGGACGCGGGCATGTGGCCTGCCGATCCGGCCGCCCGCGCCACGGCCCGTTGGCTTTGTGCTGAAATGGCGTCCGGGTTCATGGCACTGCGCGGCACCTGCCCCATGCAATTACAACATGTGAATGTTGGCTTTGTGGCTGACAATGCCCTGCGCGCCGACCTTGAACGGGTTCAGACGCTTTGGTCCCATGCGGCCAGATTCAGCGATAGCACAGGTCCATGGCTGTTTGGCAGATACTCCCTTGCCGACGCTTTTTATGCCCCGGTCTGCGCCCGGATCGTCGGGTATGACCTGCAAGTGTCCAAGGCCGCGCGGGCCTACTGTGAAACGACACTCGGCGATCCCGCCCTTGAAGCATGGCGGGTTGAAGGTCTGAAAACCACCTACGATCCGTTCCCCTACGATATGGGCGTCCCGACACGGCCTTGGCCGGACCTGCAGTCCGAATAGCCCGCGCAAAACCGAGCTTCAGGTCGTTAACCATTCCTAAACCAAGCCTCCCTAATCCTTAACCTCGGGGTAAACAGGGAGAACCGGCATGGTCTCACGCGCCTATACGGTCGCGTTTCAGGGAGTCGACGCGCGCATGGTCGAGGTCCAGTGCGCGGTTACGGCCGGCCTGCCCGCCTTTTCCATCGTTGGCCTGCCGGACAAGGCCGTATCGGAAGCACGCGACAGGGTGCGCACCGCCCTGACGTCGATGGCCATCGCGTTGCCCTCCAAGCGGATCACCGTGAACCTCAGCCCGGCAGACCTGCCCAAGGAAGGCAGTCATTTTGACCTGCCCGTGGCCCTTGCCCTGCTTGCTGCCCTCGACATCTTGCCCGACGATGTAACGCAGAACATCGTGGCCCTGGGAGAGCTGTCCCTTGACGGCACGCTCGTTCCCGTTGTCGGCGCGCTGCCTGCCGCGCTTGCTGCCGCCGAACAGAACCGGACCCTGCTATGCCCTGCCGGGTCAGGGGCCGAGGCCGCATGGGTTGGCAATGCGCAGGTCATTGCAGCGGCGACGCTGGGCGACGTGGTCCGCCACTTCACCGGGCAAAGCCCGCTTGCCCCGGCTGAACCGGGCGAGGTCACCACCCCACCGCACAACCGCGATTTGCGCGACGTCAAGGGCCAGGAACGCGCCAAGCGGGCGCTCGAAATCGCCGCCGCTGGCCGCCATCACCTGATGTTTGTGGGAACGCCGGGATCGGGCAAGAGCATGCTCGCCGCGCGACTTCCGACTATTTTGCCACCGCTGTCGGCAACCGAGGCCCTGGACACCTCCATGATCCATTCCCTTGCCGGATTGCTGGACGAGGGCGGCATATCGCGGGCGCGCCCGTTTCGAGAACCGCATCATACTGCATCCATGGCCGCGATCATCGGTGGCGGGCGTCAGGCCAAACCGGGCGAGGTCAGCCTTGCACACAATGGGGTTCTGTTCATGGATGAATTCCCCGAATTTCCCCGCATGGTTCTGGAAACCCTGCGCCAACCCATCGAAACAGGCGAGGTTATGATTGCGCGGGCCAACGCCCACGTAAAATACCCCTGCAAGTTCATGTTGGTCGCGGCGGCAAACCCTTGCAAATGCGGGTATCTGAGCGACCCAGCGCGCGCCTGTGCCCGCGTGCCACATTGCGGCGAGGACTATATGGGCCGCATCTCGGGCCCTTTGTTGGATCGTTTCGACCTGCGGGTTGATGTCCCGCCTGTGGCCTATACGGACCTGGACCTGCCTGCCTCCGGCGACTCTTCATCAGTGGTGGCAGGAAGGGTCGCCAGCGCCCGCCGGATTCAGCAAACGCGTTTTGCCCACCAACCGTTGATGCAGGTAAATGCCGATGCGGAGGGCGACATGCTTCAGGAAATTGCGCCGCTGGACGCTGACGCACGCGCATTGCTCTCAAAAATCGCCGAACGTTTTCAACTCTCTGCGCGTGGCTATCACCGGGTCATGCGCGTGGCCCGCACGATTGCCGATCTGGATGCCTCCGGTGAGGTCCGCAAACCCCACATTGCCGAAGCGGTCAGTTTCCGCCTGGCCACCCCGGCAGTTGCCTGACCCAGTGGGCGATTTCGTCCAACGTCTGTCGCCCTTCGGGCAATAGCGCCTGCATGATCGGCCAGACATGCGGCAGATCGTGTTTCTCAATCAGGGTTACATCAACCGAGGAAGCGCTCAGATGCGCGGCCATGCGCCGTGAATCGTCATAGAGAATTTCGGTATCGCCAACGGTTATCCAGACTGGCCCAGCCCCGGTAAAATCCGCCAGCAGCGGGCTGATGCGAGGGTTTGTGCGGGAATGCCCGTTCAGGTACATGTCCGTCATTTCATCTGCACGCTCGGCCACGAGATAGACATCGCTGTCGCTATTTTTCTGAAAACTTTCGCCGCTGAAAGTCATATCCGTAAGCGGCGACAGACAAAATACACCAGCAGGAAGTACCCCGCCCTCGCCAGCAAGCGCGGACAGCAGCCCCAGCGCAAGCGTCCCGCCTGCGCTGTCGCCGCCGACGATCACCCTGGACGGGTCGACACCAGACGCCAACAGACCATCCCATGCAGCCCTGACATCATTCACAGCAGCCGGAAAGGGCGCTTCGGGGGCCAACCGATACTGCGGCAGAACCGCCCGCGCCCCCAGCCGTTTTGCCAAATGCGCAACCATCGCCGCATGGGTGCGCGGGCTGCCGAAAACAAAACCGCCGCCATGAATGTAGAAAATGACACCCTCATTGTGCAGGTTTTTCGGCACCACTTCCAAGGCGTCGATGCGGCGCTGCCCCGCCTCCAGTACCTGCCAGCTTTGTTGCGTCCCACGCGGCGAAAAGAACATCCATTTCGCCTGAACTTCCAGGGCACGGCGCAACGTCGCCGGATCGGTCGTGCGGCGCAGCCGAGGCTTTTCGACCCACCGCAGGTACGCATTCAAAAGGGGGCGCATGATGCTCATGCCAGCCGCGCCTCGATCGCCTCCCAGATTTGCGCGGCGATGTTGACCCCGTCAAACCGTTCAAGTTCCTGAATGCCCGTCGGCGATGTCACGTTGATTTCGGTCAAATAATCTCCGATCACGTCGATCCCGACAAATATCTGCCCCTTCTCTTTCAACAGCGGCCCGATTGCCGCGCATATCTCCAGATCTCGCTCGCTCAATCCGATCTTCTCGGGGCGGCCGCCGACGTGCATGTTTGACCGGGTTTCACCGGCGGCGGGGACACGGTTGATGGCGCCGACCGGCGCGCCATCCACAAGAATGACACGCTTGTCACCCTTGGAAACCGCAGGCAGGAATTTCTGAACAATGAGCGGTTCGCGGGAAAACCCGGTAAAGAGTTCGTGAAGCGACGTCAGATTGCGGTCGGCGGCATCCAACCTGAACACCCCTGCACCACCGTTGCCATACAGGGGCTTCAGGATGACATCCCCGTGCTTTTGCTTGAACGCCTTGATCGTTTGCAGGTCGCGCGCGATTGTTGTGGGTGGAGTCAGCTGTGGAAAATCCAGCACCAGCAGTTTTTCGGGATAGTTGCGGACCCAGAAGGGGTCATTGACCACCAACGTCGTATCCCCGAGGCGATCCAGCAGGTGGGTTGAGGTGATGTAGTGCATGTCAAAAGGCGGATCTTGCCGAAGCCAGACCACATCATATTCCGCCAGATCGACCTCTTTTTCGGGGCCAAGCGTCGCATGGTCGCCCTGAATCCGTTGCACCGTCAGGTCATGTCCGCGCGCCGTGATGCGCCCCTCCTGATAGGCCAGATGATCGGGCGTATAAAAGAAAAGGCTGTGGCCGCGCGCCTGTGCTTCTTCGGCCAGCCGAAAGCTGCTGTCGGCATTGATGTCCACGGCCCCGATCGGGTCCATTTGAAAGGCTATTTTCATGGCTGATCCTTGCTGTCTTGGCTCTTAGATGGCGCAGCAATGGGTCATATGCAATGGGTCAGCCGTGACCGAAGGCGTTTTCGATAATCTGCATGCCGCCGCTGCCGTCGATCAAAGCGACGTCAAAGCGGACCTCAGTCAGGCTTCCGTTGGGTTCGTGATCGAGGAATTCCCCGGCACAGGTATAAATACGCTTCATCTGTCGCGCGTTCAGGCTTTCAGCGGCGCGGGCGAAATCCCGGCTTTGTTTGACTTCGACAAAAACCAGACCGGTGCCAGCACGCACAATCAAGTCAATTTCGCCACTGCGCCCGCGCCAGCGCCGCTGCGCAACACAAAAGCCCCGCCGCTCATAATCCTGCGCGATCCTGTATTCGGCGGCCAATCCGGCCTGATAGGCCATCTGTCCCCTGTGTTGTCGCCGCGATCCCGTCATACCTCGTCCTTCACAATGGCCAGCGCCGCCTGATACACTTGGCGACGGGGCAGCCCGTGCGCCTGCGCCACCAGATCAACGGCATCGCGCATCGACGCATCCGTCAGCGCCCGCCGCAGATCCTTGTCTAGGTCAAGCAAGCTAACAGAAGGTGAATGCCCACGATCAATCAACACCACGATTTCGCCCTTCGGTGCCTGCCCGGCGTAGGCATCTGTCAGGGTCTCAAGGGTACCGCGCCGTACCTCTTCGAATCTCTTTGTCAGTTCCCGGCACACCGCTGCCAACCGTTCCGACCCCAGCGCCGTACTTGCGTCACGCAACATCGCGCCCAACCGCTTGGGGGATTCGTAAAACACCAGCGTTCCGTCTACGTCGGCCAGTTTTTCCAGAGCCCTCAGCCGTGCCGCTTTTGAGTTTGGCAGAAATCCCGCAAAATAAAACGCATCCGTTGGCAGGCCCGCGAGCGCAAGGGCGGTCAATACGGCCGAAGGCCCCGGCGCACAGGTCACCGGCAGCCCCTCGGTCGCACAGGCGCGGGCCAGCTCAAACCCCGGATCGGCGATCAAGGGCATACCTGCCTCAGATGCATAGGCGACCGATTTTCCGTTCTTTATGGCGTCTGTCAGCCGCGCCAAAACCCCTTCTTTGCTATGATCGTGCAAAGCAAGGATACGGCGCCCGTCCAGGGGCACACCGTGAATGTCCATCAGGCGGCGCATGCTGCGGGTGTCCTCTGCGGCCAGCACATCGGCCGAAGCCAGTACATCCAAAGCCCGAAGCGTGATATCGCGGGCCGTGCCAATAGGCACACCAACAAAGTACAATCCCGCTGATAGCGACGTCTTTTGGTAATTCACGCTGGACCCGCCTTTCGCACCCTCTATGATTGTCGCAATATTTATGGGCGCGCTGGCGCTAATACGTCACTGGGGAGTGTGTCACAATGATTGCTTTTTTCGATGCGGGCCGCAAGAAGCTGCGGCTTTTGCTGTTGGCCGTTTTTGCAATGACCCTGGCCGCATGTGACCCCGCAGCATTGGGCGGAGCCGGAACCGCAGGCGGGCCAAAAGTCGACACCTCGGCACCTGTGCCTGTTGCGCTTCTGGTACCCCGCGGCGGTTCGTCGGCGGATAATTTGCTGGCACAAAACCTTGAAAATGCCGCGCGACTGGCGATTCAGAACCTTGATGGCGTCGAGATCGACCTGCGGGTCTATGGCACGGCTGGAACCGCCGGAAATGCCTCGAGCGCCGCGGCGCAGGCGGTGAACGACGGGGCCAAGATCATCCTTGGGCCCGTCTACGGCGAGGCGGCAAATGCTGCGGGCGTTACGGCGGCTGCAAAAGGTGTAAACGTCCTGTCCTTTTCCAACAACCCGACCATCGCCGGCGGCAATGTTTTCGTGCTTGGGCCGACGTTCAACAATACCGCAAACCGGCTGGTTGGATATGCCAAAAGAAACGGCAAGAACCGCATCGTCATCCTGCATGGGCAGGATGTGGCGGGACAACTTGGCCGCAATGCGATTCAACAGGCCATTTCCGCAAATGGCGCCACCCTCGCGGGAACCGTCGACTATGCGCTTAGCCAGGAATCCGTGGTGGCGGCAGTCCCGCGCGTGCGTGCCGCCATCGACAGTTCCGGTGCGGATGCGCTGTTCCTGACAACATCTTCGGCGTCCGCGCTGCCGCTTTTTGCCCAGCTCCTGCCGGAAGCCGGGATCCAGACCACCGTGACGCAATACATCGGCTTGACCCGCTGGGACATCCCGCCACAGACACTGAGCCTGTCGGGCGTGCAGGGGGGGTGGTTCACCCTGCCCGATCCTGGCGCATCAAGCGCTTTCACGCAACGCTACAGCGCCGCCTATGGGGCGGCACCGCACCCGCTGGCCGGGCTTGCCTTTGACGGCATTGCAGCGGTCGGCGCGCTGGTGAAATCGGGCAAGTCGAATGCGCTGACCGGCGCGGCGCTGACACAAAGTGCCGGTTTCCAGGGTGCCACCGGCATCTTCCGACTGCGTGGGGATGGCACCAATGAACGTGGGCTGGCCGTTGCGACCATCCGCAACCAGGGTGTTGTGATCCTGGAAGCCGCCCCCCGTGGCTTTGGCGGTGCCGGGTTCTGATTTGACTGTAACGGAACATGTAATGAAAGAACCTGAACCGGGACATGCGCCCCGGCTGATCTGTCCGCCGGAACAGATATTCGATGCCGAGGCGGTGCAGGCGGCCCTGTCAGAAGCCTGTGGGAAAACCACTGGCGCGGACCGGCGCGGCGCCGCTGTTGCTGTGCTGCGCGAGGCCCAGAAAGTCGGCCGTGCCGAAATTGCGCAGCAATTTTCCGCCCAGCCCTTTGATGCCCGTGGCATGACACGTGCCTATACGTTCCTGACTGATCATCTGGTCGAATGCGCACTGCGGATCGCCACAACCTGCCTGCACCCGAATCCCAACCCAACCGAAGGTGAACGGCTCTCCGTGATTGGCGTGGGTGGGTATGGTCGCGGGGAAATGGCGCCTTTCTCCGATGTCGATCTGCTTTTCCTGATCCCTTACAAGGCAACCGCATGGTCAGAAAGCGTCATCGAAAGCATGCTCTACATGCTGTGGGATCTGAAGCTGAAGGTTGGCCACGCATCCCGGACGATCAAGGAATGCATCCGGCTTGGCGGTGAGGATTTCACGATCCAGACGGCCCTGCTGGAACAGCGGTTCATCGCAGGAGATCGCAAGCTGGCGCAGGATTTGCGGGAGCGGCTGGCGAAAGAGCTTTTTGCCGGGAACGGACGCGATTTCATCGAAGCCAAATTGGCGGAACGGGACGAACGACACGTCAAACAGGGCCAACGCTATGTCGTCGAACCAAACGTAAAAGAGGGAAAGGGCGGCCTGCGTGATCTGCATTCGCTGTTCTGGATCGCCAAGTTCATCTATCAGGTCGAGGACATTTCCGATCTGGTGGACAAGGGTATTTTTCTGCCCGATGAATACGAAACTTTCCGCGAGGCCGAGGATTTTCTATGGGCAGTGCGGGGCCATCTGCACCTGTTGACCAGACGCGCGACTGAACAGCTGACCTTTGACATGCAGGTCATGGTGGCCGACGCGATGGGATACAAGGACACCAACGGCCGACGCGGGGTCGAGGTGTTCATGCAGACCTTTTTTCGGCATGCCACGGCGGTCGGAGACCTGACCCGCATCTTTCTGACCAACCTTGAAGCTGTACATCTCAAGGCCGAGCCCCTGTTGGAACGCATCTTTCGGCGTCGCCCCAAGATCAAGGACGATTATGAGGTTGTTCACAACCGCATCAACATCAAGGACAGTCAGGCGTTTCTGTCAGACAAACTCAATCTGCTGCGGATTTTTGAGGAGGCCCTGCGTACAGGCCTTTTGATCCACCCGAACGCGATGCGCCTGATAAAGGTGAACCTGCATCTGATCGACGACGACATGCGCAATGAACCCGAAGCGCGGCGCATTTTTCAAGACCTGTTGTTGAAACACGGCAATCCCGAACGCGCCCTGCGGCGGATGAACGAGCTTGGCATTCTGTCCGCTTTCATCCCGGAATTTGAACCCATCGTCGCGATGATGCAGTTCAACATGTACCATAGCTATACGGTTGACGAACATACGATCCAGTGCATCGCCAATCTGGCCCGCATCGAAAAAAGTGAGCTGGTCGAGGAATTGCCTGTTGCCTCCTCCATCCTGAAGCGCGGGGTGAACCGCAAGGTTCTCTATATCGCCCTTCTGCTGCATGACATTGGCAAGGGCCGTCCAGAGGATCATTCGATCCTTGGCGCCAAGATCGTGCGCAAGGTAGCCCCCCGCCTGGGTTTGAAGCAGGAAGAAGTGGATACCGCGGAATGGCTGGTACGCTATCACTTGCTGATGTCCGACATGGCACAAAAACGCGACATTGCCGATCCGCGCACCGTGCGCGACTTTGCCAAGGCAGTTCAGACGGTCAAACGCCTTGATCTGCTGTGTGTACTGACGGTGTGCGATATTCGCGGGGTCGGGCCAAACACCTGGAACAACTGGAAAGCGGTGCTGATCCGTGCGCTGTATCGCCAGACCAAACGCGCGCTGGAAACCGGGTTGGAAGACCTGAACCGCGAAAACCGGGGTACCGAGGCCAAGAAGGCCCTGCGCGCGGCCCTTGCCGAGTGGCCCCGCAAGGCCCTGCAATATGAAACATCCCGTCACTATCCGCCCTATTGGCAGGGCCTTCATGTGACGGCCCACGTCGCTTTCGCAGAACTTCTGCGCGACATCGGAGACGGCGAAATCCGCGTCGACCTGCACCCCGACGAGGACCGTGATGCCACCCGCGCGTGTTTTGTCATGGCGGACCATCCCGGCATCTTTGCGCGTCTGGCGGGGGCACTGGCGCTGGTAGGCGCAAATGTCGTTGATGCCCGCAGTTACACGACCAAGGATGGCATGGTTGCGGATGCATTCTGGATTCAGGATGCGGACGGAAACGCCTACGAGGCATCCCGCCTGCCCCGACTGCGGCAGATGATTGAAAAGACGCTCGGTGGAGAAGTAGTGGCGAGCGATGCGCTCAAATCCCGCGACAAGGTCAAGAAACGCGAAAAGGCTTTCAAGGTGCCGACCCATATCACCTTCGACAACGATGGATCCGAGATCTATACAATTATCGAAGTGGATACCCGTGACCGTCCCGGATTGCTCTATGATCTGGCGCGGACTCTGGCGGCCTCGAACGTCTATATCGCAAATGCGGTCATTGCGACCTATGGTGAACAGGTGGTTGATACTTTCTACGTCAAAGACATGTTCGGGCTGAAATACTACTCCGAAAGCAAACAACGGGTGCTGGAAAAGCGCCTGCGTCAGGCCATAGCGGAAGGTGTTGAGCGCGCTGAAACCTGATCATCGGGTCACTGCGTCGAAATAACCGGCAAACCGAAATTTACAAACCGCGTCGGCGGTGACTATTGTGTCGTATGACAACAACATCCACACCGATCAAAGCCCCGGTCCCGCGCCCACTGACCGCCGACGACATCAAGACCAGCATTTCTCTTGGCATCAGGGATTTCCTTGCAACGCCGATGATTGACCTGTTTTTCGCAAGTTTCTTTGTCGTGACGGGGCTGGTCATGGCCTGGATCACCTATGCAACAGGAACCACGTTCTGGCTGGTCCTTGCGGTTCTGGGTTTCCCTCTTGTGGGAACATTGGCGTCAATTGGATTTTATGAGACCAGCCGCCTCCGGGCCAGGGGCGATTCAGTCCGGTTTTCCGTAGTGACACGCCTTGTCTGGTCAGAAAAGAACGGCCAACTGCCGTGGCTGGCGACCATCATTGTTGTGCTGTTCCTGTTCTGGTTCTTTCTGGGTCATATGATCTTTGCCCTGTTTCTGGGCCTGTCTCCGATGACCAATGTGTCCACGTCCCTTGGTGTGTTCCTGACCACCGACGGGTTGATGATGCTCGCCTTTGGCACCGCGATTGGCGGCGTATTTGCGCTGGTCATCTTTTCGCTGAGCGTTTTGGGTATCCCGATGCTGCTGGATCGGGATGTTGATTTCATCACCGCGATGATACGGTCGATGGCTGCGGTGCGGGACAATCCGGTACTCTACCTGTTTTGGGGCTTCATCATCGCGGTTGTGACCCTTGGCGCAATGATCCCATTCTTTCTGGGCCTGTTCGTGGCCATGCCGGTTTTGGGTCATGCGTCCTGGCATCTGTACAAGCGGGTCACAGAATAGGATCGGCCCGGTTCGGCGCAAGGGTCTGCACAAACTGCGCATTGCAGGGCACGCCGGTGCGGGCTAGGCAGCAAATGTAATCAACCCCAAGGCAGTCCTATGAAACCGATCCGACTGATGGCTGGCTTTTTCACAGTAGGTATCTGGACCTTGCTCAGCCGGGTGTTGGGGTTCGTCCGCGAAGTGCTGCTGCTGTCGCTGATCGGCCCAGGCCCGGTCATGGATGCCTTTGTTGCGGCCTTTCGTTTGCCCAACATGTTCCGCCGGTTCTTTGCCGAGGGTGCGTTCAACGCAGCCTTTGTACCGATGTTCGCCAAGAAATACGAAGGCGAGGACGGCGCGAAGGCATTTGCGCAGGATGCGTTCAATGGTTTGGGGCTTGTGGTGCTGGCGCTCACCGGCATTGCGATGGTGTTCATGCCAGGGTTCGTCTGGCTGACCGCCGAAGGGTTTTCGGATGACGCCAGGTTCGACCTGACTGTGGGGTATGGCCGCATTGTCTTTCCCTACATCGTTTGCATGTCCCTATCGGCCCTGTTTTCAGGCATCCTCAATGCCACCGGCCGCTTCGCTGTCGCAGCGGCGGCGCCGGTCTTGCTGAACATCTTTGTGATTGCCGCAATGACCATCGGCGCCCTGACCGGCGGTGCGGTTGTCAGCTGGTTGATCTGGTCCATTCCCGTTGCGGGCATTGCCCAACTGGCGCTGACATGGCGCGCAGCGGCGGGGGCCGGGTTCTCACTGCGCCCGGCGCGTCCCCACTGGACGCCTGACATGCGCGCAATGGTTGTCGTTGCCCTGCCTGCCGCGCTGGCATCAGGTGTGATGCAGATCAATCTGGTTGTTGGTCAACTGGTCGCCAGCCAATATGACAAGGCCGTCTCATGGTTGTTCGCGGCTGATCGCCTGTACCAGCTTCCCCTTGGCGTTGTTGGCATTGCCGTTGGTGTGGTGCTGCTGCCCGACCTGTCCCGCCGCCTGCGCGCGGGTGACGAGGATGGTGCGCACCGCACCCTCAGCCGTGCGGCGGAAATTTCGCTGGCCCTGACCATTCCGTCCGCTGTGGCGCTGATGGTGGTCCCCTTCACGCTGGTTTCCGTACTTTTCGAACGCGGCGCGTCCGATGTGGATGATACCGCCGCCATCGCAACTGCCGTTCTGATCTATGGCCTCGGCCTGCCCGCCTTTGTTCTGCAAAAAATCCTGCAACCGGTGTATTTTGCCCGCGAAGACACCCGCCGCCCGTTTTACTTCGCCCTTGTCGCCATGGTCATCAACGCCGCGCTTGCGGTGGGACTTGCGCCCTTTATCGGCTGGATCGCCCCCGCCATTGCCACCACCGTTGCAGGGTGGGCGATGTTCTTTTGCCTTGCCATCGGGGCGCGCCGCTATGGCACAGCAGCCAAATTCGACGCCCGGTTCCACGGCCGCATCTGGCGCATTCTTGCCGCCAGCATCGTGATGGGCGCGGCGCTCTGGATGACCAACGTGGTGCTGCAGCCGGTCTTTGGGGTGCCATGGTGGCGCGTCCTGGGTCTGCTGACACTGATCGCCACGGGCGCCGTCTGGTACTTTGGCATTGGCCATCTGATCGGCGCGTTCAAGCTATCCGAATTCAGAAACGTCCTGCGGCGGGGATAACCTTTGATCCCCCTTCATCTTTCCAGATAAACTCAATCCGACACGGATTTCCGGTCACTGCCGCCTGATCTGGTCCCTGATCTTGCGCCACTCTCCCGGTGCCAGCAGGAAACATAGGCCAAACCCGACAAAGAACCCGGCCAGTTCCGCCACCCAAAGCGTGCCCGTTTCAAACAACACGCCCCAGAGCAGCTGTAGCCCCATCAAAAGTGAGATCAGCGTGAACGCCCGGTATTGCTGGGCGCCTGACCCTGCGAGCCTCCGCCACATCACAAACGAGTAGCCCCCGATCAACCCATAGACATTCGGATAGGCCCCGGCGAGCCAGACAGGATCGTTCAGCAACAAGGCGTAAACCGCTGCCCCGCCAGCGCCTGAAACCACAAAGATTGCCAAGAACACCACTTGCCCCATGACCTCCGCCACCATCTTGCCCAGCGCCAAAAGCAGCACCATCGCAAAGAGCGCATGGGTGAAACCGAGGTGGATGAATGAATAACTCAACAGCCGCTTGAGCTCGCTCAGCGGCCAGCGGCCATTGGCCACCATCCAATCGAAAATGTCCCCCGAAAACCCGTATTCCCGTACCAGACCCAGCCGCCACCCGACCGCACCCGGTCCGCCGATCATGCCAGCCTCGCCCAGCGACAAACTCGCCTCCATCCCGGCAAGTGCCAGAAACACAAGCACGACCAAAGGCGGCAGCGGATTCACCGGAGGTTCAAGATCGGGATTGTTGGCCATGGGCGCTCCTTGACGGGGGTGGTCCTCACAAGTAAGCCGTGCGCAACATCAAATCCAGCCCCAAGGTGCCCCATGTCCGATACCCACTTCACACCGCGCGTGTTCTCCGGCATTCAGCCGTCCGGTGGTCTGACGCTGGGCAACTACCTGGGTGCAATCAAACGGTTCGTTTCGATGCAGGACGAGGCGTATGAGACCGTCTATTGCATGGTTGATCTGCATGCGATCACTGCAAAACTCCTCGATCCGGACACCCTGCGCCGCAATACCCGCGAATTGGCCGCCGGGTTCATCGCCTCGGGCATCAGCCCGGAAAAATCCATCCTGATCAACCAGTCACAGGTGCCTGAGCATGCGCAACTGGCATGGATCTTCAACTGCATCGCGCGCATGGGCTGGATGAGCCGGATGACCCAGTGGAAAGACAAGGCCGGCAAGAACGCCGAAGCCGCGTCTTTGGGTCTGTTTGCCTACCCCGCACTGATGGCTGCGGATATTCTGGTCTACCACGCCACGCATGTTCCCGTGGGCGAAGATCAGAAACAGCACCTCGAATTGACCCGCGACATCGCCGCCAAGTTCAACCATGACTACGGCGTCGATTTCTTTCCCATCACCGAACCGGTCATCGAAGGTGCCGCCACCCGCGTCATGTCCCTGCGTGATGGTGCCAAGAAGATGTCCAAGTCCGACCCCTCGGATGCCAGCCGCATAAACATGACCGATGATGCCGACGCGATTGCCAAAAAGATCCGCAAGGCCAAGACTGACCCTGACGCCTTGCCGTCCGAAGCCAAGGGGCTGGACGACCGTCCAGAGGCCCGCAATCTGGTCAATATCTATGCCGCCCTTGCCGAGATGAGCGTTGACGAGGTGCTGCGTGATGTGGGGGGGCAGCAGTTTGGGGCCTTCAAACCCGCCCTGGCCGAACTAGCCGTCGCAAAGCTCAGCCCGATTTCTACTGAAATGGCCCGCCTGATGGACGACCCGGCCGAGATTGACCGGATTCTCGCCATGGGTGCCGAACAGGCCCGCGAGATCACTGCACCAATCCTCAAGAAGACCTACGATATTGTGGGCATGCTGCGCTGATCTGCATCCGCGCACAGTCAATCTGCGCAGCCGGCCCTGTTCATCATCAGTTTTGTTCCCCATATGAACAGGCACAACAACCAAAGGTGCTGATATGACCCCTGCCCATCCATCCGTAGGCCACGTCCACCTCAAGGTCGCCGACCTTGAGCGGGCAATTGTCTTTTACCGCGATATTCTGGGCTTTGATCTGACTGCAAAGTACGGCACGCAAGCGGCATTCCTGGGCGCTGGGGGCTATCACCATCATATCGGGCTGAACACCTGGGAAAGCGCAGGAGCCACGGCACCGCCAAAAGGGCACACCGGGCTTTACCATTCAGCTTTCCTCTACCCGGACCGGCCAAGCCTTGCCCGCGCTCTGAAACGGGCGATTGACGCGGGTATTGCCCTGGATGGTTCGGCGGATCATGGCGTGAGCGAAGCCGTCTATCTACGTGACCCCGATCAGAACGGGGTTGAACTTTACCGTGACCGTCCCGCAGCCGATTGGCCGCGCGGTGCGGCGGGTGAGCTGAAGATGGTTAGCGAGCCACTGGATGTGGCTGCACTTCTGGCGGAGGCCGAATAGCCGCGCGGACACGTCCGCCCCCATGGACAATCCCTGACCGCTTTGCCAGTTTCGCGCCAACACCAAGGAGAGCAATCAGATGGCAACCGGGTTTTTCCACGACGAAAAGTGCCTTTGGCATGCGGGCGGGAACTATGCGCTGACCCTGCCCCTTGGCGGGTTGGTTCAGCCGCTGGCTGCAGGCGGCCTGCCGGAAAGTCCCGAAACCAAGCGGCGCTTGAAAAACCTTATGGATGTGACCGGGTTGGCCAGTGATCTTGATCTGCGTTCCGCGCCAATGGCCAGCCGCGAGGCGTTGGAGAACATTCATCCCGCCCGCTACCTCGATGCCTTCAAGGCGATGTCGGATGCTGGTGGCGGTGAGATAGGGCATCATGCGCCTTTTGCGCAAGGCGGGTATGAAATTGCGGCCCTGTCTGCGGGATTGGCGCTGGCGGCGGTGGACGCCGTGGCATCTGGTGATCTCGACAATGCCTATGCGCTCAGCCGCCCTCCCGGCCACCACTGCGAACCTGACAGCCCCAAGGGGTTTTGCCTGATGGCCAACATCGCAATTGCGATTGAGGCCGCTCTGGCCAAGGGGTCCGTGAAACGGGTGGCTGTTCTGGATTGGGACGTGCACCACGGCAATGGGACCGAGACCTGTTTTTATGACCGCGACGATGTGCTGACCATTTCGCTGCATCAGCAGGGTAATTATCCTCAGGACACTGGCAATCTGGCGGACCGGGGCACTGGAGCAGGCCAAGGATGCAACATCAACCTGCCGATGCACGCAGGCTC
The DNA here is from genome assembly GCA_963976125.1 of uncultured Sulfitobacter sp. GTDB lineage: Bacteria > Pseudomonadota > Alphaproteobacteria > Rhodobacterales > Rhodobacteraceae > Sulfitobacter. The sequence goes on from CAXBKL010000004.1 coordinate 29,548, forward strand.
CGGCCACAGGGCCTATCTGCATGCCATCGACACCGTCGTGATCCCGGCGCTGCAAGCCTACAAACCTGACATGATTATTGTCGCCTGCGGCTTTGATGCCGCGATGACCGATCCGCTGGCCCGGATGCAGGCAACATCGCAAACCTTCGCCGAGATGACCCTGCGGATCAAGGAAACTGCCGCCGATCTGTGTGACGGCAAACTGGTGCTGGTACATGAAGGCGGCTATTCCGAAGTCTATGTCCCTTTCTGTGGGCACGCCACCATCGCCACTCTGGCTGGTAGCACAATCAAGGCACCCGACCCGCTTCTTGCAACATTCCAGTACCGCCAACCGTCACCTGCCTTTGACAGCTTCCTGTTCCGGTCGATTGATGAAATGGCTGTCGAACTTTCATTCTGAGGACATATGCCAGATCCCAATCCAGATGCGCTGAAATTTTTGCAGAGCCGCCGCTCGCGCCCGGCCAAGACACTTGGCCTGCCCGTCCCCTCCCGTGATGAGCTGATGCCATTGCTGACCATTGCGGCACGCACGCCGGATCACGGGAAACTTGAACCCTGGCGCTTCATTGTCATTGAGCCGAAAGACATGGCCAGTCTCGCCGATATGGCCGAGGCTTGTGGCACCACGCTTGATCTTGACGCCGAACAGATCACCAAGGGCCGCAGTCAGTTTGACCAGGGACACCTTGCCGTTGTTGTCGTCGAAGTCCAGAAATCCGCCGCCAAAGTACCGGCCATCGAACAGACCTATTCGGCTGGCGCGGTCTGTCTGTCGCTGCTGAACGCGGCACTTGCCTCGGGATGGGGTGCAAATTGGCTGTCGGGCTGGCCCTCCCATGACCGCAGCTTTGTCCAGGATGCCTTTGGACTGGCACAGCACGAACGGGTGGCAGGCATTATCCATATCGGCACCGAAACATCCGCGCCCCCTGAACGTCCACGCCCAGATATTGAAAGCATCACGACATGGATCTCTCGCTGATCTTCAACTCGTTCTTCGCTGCCATTGGCCAGCTCAGCGATCCGCGTTTCCGGCGGGTGTTCCTGCTTGGCATCGGACTGGCGCTGTTCTTGCTGATCGGCTTTACAGCCGGGGTCGTCTGGCTGATGGACTGGATCACCCCGGAAGAGATCTGGCTGCCGATCCTGGGGGAGGTCCGCTGGATCGACGATCTGGTGTCTTGGGGGGCGGCTTTCCTGCTGATGTTTCTGTCGACATTCCTGATGATTCCGGTCGCCTCCGCGATCACCTCGATGTTTCTTGATGAGGTGGCCGATGCCGTCGAAGCGAAACACTACCTTGACTTGCCGCGCACCAACGGCGTGCCCATCGGCGACGCAATCCGCGACACGATCAATTTCCTGGGTGTCCTGCTGGCCGCGAACCTTTTGGCGATTGTGCTTTATGTGATGTTTCCCCCTGCCGCACCCTTCATCTTTTGGGGCATGAACGGGTTTCTGCTGGGCCGGGAATATTTCACGATGGTGGCAATCCGTTGGGTTGGACGCAAGACGGCCAAGGCGTTGCGCCGTCAGTATGCGGGCACAATCTGGATTGCCGGGACTTTGATGGCGGTTCCCTTGTCGATCCCGCTGCTAAACCTGATTATTCCGATCCTGGGGGCTGCTACATTTACCCACCTGTACCACGGCCTGACCAGGCACCAGCACGAAACCATATCTCGATCTGATCGACAGTGATCCACTCCGACAGGATGATGGTGGCCGTAATCGCCCAGATCACCAACGCCACAACCGTGGTCCAAAACGCCTTTTTGCGCAGATGATGGTGTTCGGGCGCGCCAGCATGGGTGCCCGGAACAACATCATCAAGATCGCCCTGGGTCTGTATCCGAATTGGCAAGGCGATCAGAAAGGTCACTGCCCAGATCACCGCGAACAGAACAAGACCGGAGGTGATACCCATCGCTCAGACCTGCTCAAGCTCGACCAGCGCGCCGTTGAAATCCTTGGGGTGCAGGAACAATACAGGCTTGCCATGCGCGCCAATCTTGGGCTCGCCGGTACCCAGAACCCGTGCACCGGTGGATTTTAGATGGTCGCGTGCCGCAATAATGTCATCAACTTCGTAACAGATGTGATGAATGCCCCCTGAGGGGTTCTTTTCCAGAAATCCATTGATCGGGCTGTTATCACCCAAGGGATAAAGCAATTCGATCTTGGTGTTCGGCAACTCGATAAAAATCACGGTCACGCCATGATCCGGCTCGTCCTGTGGCGCGCCGACATTTGCACCCAGGGCGTTACGGTATTGATCTGCCGCCGCCTCAAGATCAGGCACCGCGATGGCCACATGGTTCAGACGTCCAATCATCAGTTCACTCCGTTTTTCACGTTTCCCGCCTTATGGCGTCAGCTACATGGAAGGGCAATGCGTCACGTTAACCTCGAATTAGCCAACGCCCCCGTACTCTGAGGTGATCCCGGCAATTGGAGACGCAAATGGATGAGATTGACCCGCTGACCGCGCAAATTCCTGCGCCCACGGCCAAGCGCCCGCTTCTGGGCCTGACTGTTCTGGTGGTCGAGGACAGCCGCTATGCCTGTGAGGCGATCCGGCTTTTGTGTTTGCGTTCGGGTGCCCGGATCCGGCGCGCCGATTGCCTGCGTTCTGCGCGCCGCCATCTGCGGGTCTACAGACCTTCGGTTGTTCTGGTTGATCTGGGCCTGCCGGACGGTAACGGCATCGATCTGATTGCGGAACTGGCCGAGGCAGTGCCGAAAGTGGAGGGCATCATCGGGATGTCAGGTGACGACCATCTGGAACAGGAGGCGATTTCCGCCGGGGCCGGCACCTTCATCAGCAAACCAATCACCTCGATTGCATCCTTTCAGGAGCAGGTTCTTGCCTTGCTTCCGATCAACCGCCGGCCAATGGGTCCGCGAACCCTGGGCGACGAGACGGTGACACCTGATCGGCTGGCCTATCATGACGACATCGCCCATATCGCCGATGTGCTGGAAGGGGATGAAAACGAACATACGCTGGACTACGTGGCTCAATTCCTGTCCGGTGTTGCCCATTCCGCGCACGACGGTGGGCTTGAGCGGGCCGCACGCGCCCTGGCGCGCAAACGCGCCCTTGGACAGACCGCCACATCGGAAACCGCCATCCTGGCCGGGATGCTTCAAGAGCGACTGGCGCAAAAGGTTGCGATTTAGCGGGGTTTTTACGGGTACCTGCGGATGCCGGATCACGCGCCGCACAAGACATCCACTGCGCCGCGGCGCGAGTCTACAAGTACAAGTGGATGGCGGCAGATGTCTCCGCCGTGGGTAACACAAGCGAGGCTGCTACAGAGCCGGATCGCTTGCCCCGCGGACAAGCGCCGTCAGATCACCAAGGCGCTCCGATTGCTGACCGCTGCTGTCGAAATTCGCTGGTGACAACCATGCCTGAAACGCTTCTTTCAACGCTGGCCACTCCGCGTCGATGGCCGCATACCACGCGGTATCACGATTGCGCCCCTTGACTACCGCCGCCTGACGGAACACCCCTTCAAAGCTGAGGCCCAATCGCTGTGCGGCACGGCGCGATCCGGCGTTCAGCGCGTTGCACTTCCATTCGTACCGACGGTATCCGGCCTCAAACGCCCATTTCATCATCAGGAACATAGCGTCCGTTGCGGCACGGGTTCTTTGCAGTGATGGTGAGTAACTGATGTGCCCCACCTCAATCGAACCTGCATCGGGTGACACCCGCAAATAGCTTGCCACCCCTTCCCAATGCCCCGTCTCAAGGTTCCTGATCGCGTAGAAAAACGGGTCAGGCTTGCCCGCATGGTCCCTGACCCAACGATGATACTGCGATGCGGACGAAAATGGGCCGTAGGGCATGTAATCCCAAACATGGTCCTGTCCGGCATAGGCGCGGAACAGCAGCGCTGCGTGGTCCTCGGCAGACAGAGGCGCCAGTTCAGCATAACGCCCCTTCAGCACCTCACCTGCAGGCGCAGGTGGCGGCGTCCAGTTCGGAACTGGCGCACCCAAGGAAAGCGCATCGGAAACATCATTGTTCATAACCTCACGTTAAGCGGAAGTCTGCCAACCGCCAAGGGCTGAAAGCCCGCAACCACTGGCGCAAATGTCCCAAAGCCCGCACGGGTCGGGCAAAGAATCGCCATAATGGCCTGCAAGTCTTTGGCGTGGGGGCATGTAACACGTGCCAGGGAGATCAACATGACGCCAAAGAAGGACACTCACGACCGTACATCTGATGCAGTCACTTTTGATTGGATCGTCATGACGGCGGCGGCCATTGGCCTTGTCGTGGTGGCCATCGCGTCGATCAGGGCGGGCGAAAACGGACTTGCCGCCAGCCTTGCCAACTACGTGATCCCCACCGACACCTGAAAACAGGTTCAGCGCAGCAACCCCGCGTCCGACCCCATATCAAGACCGGGAAACACTGTTTGTGTCAGGTCCGGTGTCCCGATCCCGGTCAGCCCGCGCATGATCCACCCAAGCGCCGCGCGTACATCGCCGGTCGGCATAAGGTCGCGCCCATCGTAAAGCGCCGAAGGCCCAACACCCGGCCATTGTCCGTGAACCTTGCCCCCCGAAATCGCCCCGCCGGCCATGATCATCACCCCACCGGTGCCATGATCGGTCCCTCCGGTGCCGTTCTCTCGCGCCGTCCGGCCAAATTCGGTGACCGCAACGACCGCCGTTTTTTCCCAGATCGTAGCCCCCATATCCTGCCGCAAGGTCAGGATCGTATCGGACAAGACGCCCAGACTACGGCGCAGCGCCCGCCCCTGCGCCCGGTGGGTATCCCACCCGTTCAGCGAAAACGCCGCCACGCGCGCGTCCTGACGCAACCGGCTGGCGGCAAAGCGTGCAATTTGTTCATGCGCCCGTCCACCGCGACGGTCCCCCTCGGCGTCTTGTGACAGCATCAGTGCTTCGGCAAGGGCGGCGTGCATCTGAGGGTCGCGCTCCATCACCAGTTGCGCCAATTGCAACGCCTGCGGGCTCAGGCGCAGGTTCGCTTCCGGTGCCCAGTTCGCCACCGGGGCCGGCCCTTCCAGAACCCGCAGGGCGTCGTTACCAATTGCATAGGCAGTATCGGCTTCCAGCCCCGGCACCAGTTGCAACATCCGGTTCAGCCATCCGTCACGCACCGTTCCGCTCAACCGATCAGTGCCTGCCTCCAACAGATCCTGCCCGTCAAAATGGCTGCGCTTATCGCGGTAAGGCGTTGATACCGCGTGGACAAAGCCCAACTCACCCCGGTGCCACAACGGCATCAGCGCGGCCATGCCGGAGTGCAGGGCAAAATACCCATTCAGATCAATCGGGTCATTGCCCGCGTTCAGCTTGGGCCTTAGGTCCGCAAAAGCCGGATCACCCTGGGGCCGCACCACATCCAACCCGTCCAAGCCGCCGCGCAGAATGATGACAACCAAACGGGTCTCCCAGGGTGCCTTTGCAAAGGCCATTGGCGTCACCAGCGGACTGGCGGCAAGCGAGCATCCGATCAGCCCTGCCTGGGTCAGGACGCTGCGACGATTGAACAACGGGGCCACCATACTCCTCCTATCGCCTCTGAAATGCGGGGGCGCTCAGCACAAGCCCGATACCAACCGCCCTGCTTTCCGCCGCCTGTGCCGCAAAACGGATTTCGGAAGGGGCAGCTGCCCCAAGGGTCGCGTCCACAAAGGCACCCGGTTGCGGCAAATCCTGAACCAGACGCTGCGGTACATGCATTGCCCATTCCAGCCGCGCGGCCACTCCTTGCGGGGTCACCCATGCCGTGTCTTCTTCGGGCCAGCCATCAGGGCCCGGCGGCTGTTGCCAGCTTTGACCCATTAACGTGAGTGGCCGAAAAAACAAGTCACGCAGGTCGCGGTCCTTTAGTCCCGCCAGATCCTGAGCAGTGACCCCAAGGGCGCGCAGCGACGCGCTGACAAACTCATCGGGGGGTCGGATGTTTTGCAATTCGGATACCCAGGCCGCCGGATGATCCAGCAACACCTGATAGAGCCGCATCAGGTCACCGTCGCTGTCGAGGTAGGTCTGCTCAAGTGCCCCGATCAGGTCGGCGGGCGGCCTGTCCGAGATGAAATGCACGGCCAGCTTGCCAGCGATGTGACGGGCCGTGGCAGGATGCGCCGCCAGGTCACGCAACGCAGCTTCGACATACTGCATGCTGGCCCCCGCCCCGTAGGTTTTGCCCAACACCGTCTCCGGCCCCGGTTCAGCGATATTGCGCCTGAAAACAAAGGAGTAGTCCCGCGAACGGGTCAAGCCGGTGAACAGCTCTGCCAATTGCCGTACATCTTGTTGCGAATACGGGCCGCCCACACCCAAGGTGTGTAACTCCAGCACCTCACGGGCGAGGTTTTCGTTCAACCCCCGGTCCACGTCACGCCGCCGGACCATGATACTGTTAGGCCCAACGGAACTGTCCTGATCCAGATAATGCAACATCAAGGGATGTGTCACACAGCCCACCAGCATGTCCGCAAAACGGCCCGTCAGTTGCGGGCGGATCGCTTCTTCGACATAGGCGGTCATGGCAAACCGCAGCATACCGCCTTTGCCGCGTGCGGTGAAATGGTCCGCCCAAAAGGCAACCAGCCGTTCGCGAAACGCATCCTGCGTCAGGCTGCGGCGTGCCTGAATTTGCACGAACCCGCGGCGCCACTCCGCTTGCATCTGACCATAGATGTCGCGTTGTTTCTGATCTGCTTCCTTGCCCTTGCTGGTCTGGGGGTTCTTGCGCGCAAATCCCCGAAACCTGCGCCTGAGAACCAACGCATCCTGTAAGGCGCGATAGGATTGAACCGGCAATGACTGCGCAATCCTGTCCGGCCCTGCCAAGGTATCAAGCATGTTCACAGCCGATTCCGGGCCTTGCTGCCGGGGCGACAGACCATAGCCAAATCGGTGTTCGGCAAGCTGCGGGGTATAGGTCACGAAAAGGCTTTCTCCGGAGGTATCTCAGGGCAAAGATAAGCTACCTTTGCGCCAATTTCACCCCGGATACCGCAAATCGCGTTTCACTGGCGGTTTGAGTTGCCCCGTCCCGGATCGGATCCGGGTCGGGGTGCTCCGAAACGGTAATCAGGCCCTATTGATCCTGTGGGATGACCCGCAACCCAAGTTCCATCAACTGATCGCTTGTTGGATCGCTGGGCGCGTTCATCATCAGATCTTCGGCACGCTGGTTCATCGGGAACAGGATCACCTCGCGGATGTTCGCCTCATCCGCAAGCAGCATCACGATTCGGTCAATCCCTGCCGCACAGCCGCCGTGGGGTGGTGCGCCATATTGGAACGCGTTGACCATGCCGCCAAAGCGCTTGCGCACTTCTTCTTCGCCGTAGCCGGCAATCTCAAACGCCTTGAACATGATCTCGGGCTTGTGGTTTCGAATGGCACCGGACACCAGCTCATAGCCGTTGCAGGCCAGATCATACTGGTACCCCAACACCTTGAGCGGATCGCCTTGCAGTGCTTCCATGCCGCCCTGAGGCATCGAGAACGGGTTGTGTTCAAAGTCGATCTTGCCGCTTTCCTCGTCCTTTTCGTAGATTGGGAAATCGACAATCCATGCAAAGGCAAAGCGGTCCTTGTCGACAAGGCCCAACTCTTCGCCAATCACGTTGCGGGCGCGCCCTGCAACACCTTCAAACCCCTTTGGCTTGCCGCCAAGGAAAAACGCCGCATCGCCCACGTTCAGGTCCAACTGCTGACGGATCGCTTCGGTGCGCTCCGGCCCGATGTTCTTGGCCAGCGGTCCTGCGGCCTCCATGCCACCTTCAACCTCACCGGACTTCAGTTTGGCTTGGGCCTCTTTCACAGTGATACCCATCTCTTGCGCCACGGCATCCGCCGTCTTTTCACGCCAGAAGATATAGCCCATCCCCGGCAAGCCTTCCTTTTGCGCAAAAGCGTTCATCCTGTCACAAAACTTGCGGCTGCCACCTGTCGGTGCCGGAATGGCGCGTACCTCGGTGCCTTCCTGCTCCAGCAGCTTGGCAAAGATCGCAAAACCGGACCCGGCAAAATGGTCGCTCACAACCTGCATCTTGATCGGGTTACGCAGGTCAGGCTTGTCCGAACCATACCACAATGCGGCATCCTTGTAGGAAATCTGCTCCCACGTCTCGTCGACCTTGCGACCGCCGCCGAACTCTTCGAAAATCCCGCCGATCACCGGCTGAATCGTGTCGAACACATCCTGCTGGGTGACAAAAGACATCTCCAAATCAAGTTGGTAGAAGTCTGTCGGTGAACGGTCTGCACGCGGGTCTTCATCGCGGAAACAGGGCGCAATCTGGAAATACTTGTCGAAACCAGACACCATCAACAGCTGTTTGAACTGCTGCGGAGCTTGCGGCAGCGCATAAAACTTGCCCGGATGCAGCCGCGACGGCACGAGGAAATCACGCGCACCTTCAGGCGAAGAGGCCGTGATGATCGGCGTCTGGAATTCCTTGAACTTCTGATCCCACATCCGCTTGCGGATCGACGCCACGACATCAGAGCGCAGCACCATGTTGTCCTGCATCTTCTCACGGCGCAGGTCGAGGTAGCGATAACGCAGGCGGGTTTCCTCAGGGTATTCCTGATCTCCAAACACCTGCAACGGCAGATCACCATTCACATTGCCCAATACCTCGATGTCGCGCACATAGACTTCGATCTCGCCAGTGGGCAGCTTGGGGTTGACCAGGCCCGCATCCCGCGCCTTGACCTCGCCATCTATGCGGATGCACCATTCCGACCGCGCCTTTTCCACCTCGGCAAACACCGGGCTGTCGGGGTCGCACAACACCTGCGTCATTCCGTAATGGTCCCGCAGGTCGATGAACAACACGCCGCCATGATCGCGCACGCGGTGCACCCACCCGGCTAGACGGACGGTATCGCCCTTGTTTTCAATGGTCAGATCAGCGCAAGTATGGCTGCGATAGGCGTGCATGACGGTCCCTTTCGTGCGGGCAAAATGTTTGCGTCGGTACACCGTCTGGCGCGCGGGAAGTCAAGAGGCTCCACCCGCTTTGCACCAAGATGCGCTGGACCTTCGGGTGATACCAGCTAAACAGTCACTGTTCCGGCCCGAAGGCACCTGATGAAACCGCTGACGCTCACCTCTTTGTCCGACCTTGCAGCACTTGGCACGGATACCATCATTGACGTGCGCACACCGGCGGAGTTCACACAGGACCATCTGCCCGGAGCGATCAACCTGCCGGTGCTGTCGAACGCGGAACGGGCCGAGGTTGGCACCATCTATGTTCAGGACGCACCCTTCAAGGCGCGCAAGATCGGTGCCGCACTGGTGGCGCGCAACGCTGCCCGACACCTGGACGGTCCGCTTGCCGATATGGCCGGTGACTGGCAACCGCTGGTGTACTGCTGGCGCGGCGGGCAACGATCAGGCTCATTCGCCACGATTCTCGATCAGGTCGGTTGGCGCGTGAGCCTGTTGCAGGGCGGCTATCAGAGCTATCGGCGTCTCGTGGTTGGGGCGCTTTATGACACACCCCTGAAGCACCGTCTGGTGCTGATTGCAGGCGGAACCGGAACCGCGAAAACGGACCTGTTGCGGCAATTGGCGGGCATCGGCGCACAGATGCTCGACCTTGAAGGTCTGGCAAACCATCGCGGGTCGCTGTTTGGCGCCCTGACCCAAGGGCAACCCTCGCAAAAGATGTTTGAAACCCGGATTGCCGCGGCGCTGGCCAACCTGGATCCGGCACAGATCACCTTTGTAGAAGCCGAAAGCAGCAAGATCGGCGAACGGCTGGTTCCGCCAACGCTTTGGGCGGCCATGCAGGCCGCGCCCCGCATCCAGATTTCCGCCCCTGCGACCGCGCGCGCAGCTTACCTGTGTCACGCTTATGGTGATCTGACGCGGGACACCCAAACCCTGATGGCGCACATCAACCAGTTGCGCCCCTACCACCCAAAGGATCGCATCGCCAAGTGGCACGATCTGGTGGCGCGGGCAGATTGGCAGGCACTGGCGTACGAATTGATCACCGAGCATTATGACCCACGCTACACAAAATCTGCGGCGGACGGCGCACATCCGCTGCGGTCCTATGCCCTGCCCGACCTGTCAGAAGCCACGCTTGTCAGCACAGCCGAACACATCGCCCAACATCATTGTGACATGCCGGCACCTGCCCGATAGCCGGTACGGGACTTTGCGTCTGACCCAACGCACCTGGCTGATGCAAGGTCTTTCGCGGCCCACCCTAGCGCAGCGACACCTGCCCCGATCCGACCTGAAATTGCCCAATGATGTGGCCTTGGCATCCCTTTGCCTTCAGGGCCGCAGCGACCGTCTCTGCCTGCGCCTCAGGAACTGCGGCCAATAATCCCCCCGCCGTCTGCGGATCATGCAGCAACGGCTCGACTAAGCCAAGCACAGGCGCATCGACCTGATTTGCCGGCAACAAGCTGGACGCCACCCCAAGGTCAGACAGCCTGCGCGCACCTTCATAAAACGGTATCCGATCCCGCCACAGCACCGCGTCCACTCCCGACGCCCGCGCCATCGCCTGCACATGACCAGCCAGCCCAAAACCCGTGACATCCGTCATCGCATGGGCATCTGCGAGAATACCTGCCGCATCGCCCTGCGCCTGCTGCATGATCGCCAGCGCCGCAGTGACCTCGCAGCCCTTGGCCAACCCCTGCATGTCCGCCGCCATTATCACGCCCGACCCAATGGGCCGGGTCAGGATCAGGACATCCCCGCCCCGCCCACCGGCTTGCGTGATCGGCATCCGGTCCCGCGTGCCGGTCACGGTAAACCCAAGGGTCAGCTCGGCCCCCATCGTCGTATGACCACCCACCAGTTGCGCGCCTGCCTCCCTGAAAACCGCTTCCGCCGCGCCGGTTATCTCCCGCAGGGTCCGGGCCTGAAGCGCCGGGGACATCTGAGGGATGACAAGACTGGCCAGCGCGACCTGCGGCTGCGCCCCCATCGACCAGACATCGCCCAACGCATGCACCGCCGCAATTCGCGCCATCTGTATCGGATCATCGACAATGGCGCGCAGATGATCCGTGCTGATAACCTGAAACCCGCCGCCGGGCTGTTTCAGGACGGCTGCATCGTCCCCTGCCCCGGTCACCACATCGCCGGTGCGTGCAGGCAACGGCGCAAGCGCATCGGTCAATACGCCCCCACCGACCTTTGCTCCGCACCCGCCACACAGGGGTTTGTCAGCCAGCATTTCGGCCACGCCCAGCGCCGTCTCACCGGAAAATGCAGGCACTTTCATCGGAGGCAAATCGTTCAGCCGATGCATGAATGTCCGGTCGATCCGATCCTTCCACCGCCACATGAAGCTGCCCGAAACAGAGATCCCGAATTTCTCGGCCATTGCTGACTTGCCACCCAACGAGATCAGTTTGAGATAGTGCTTTTGCGGCTTGAACCTGCGCCTTTTACCGGCGGTCAATGCCGCGATCAGGTTGTGCCGCAACACCGGCGCCGCCCGCACGGCAAAAACCCCCGCCTTGGGCCGAAGCGCATGCGGCATGAATGCGCAATCACCCACAGCAAAGAGGGTGTCATCGCCAACAACTCCCAGATCAGGCCCCACTTCGATAAACCCATCTTTTTGCGGCAGGTCCGTGCGCGCGACCCAGTCATGGGCAAATGCCCCCGCCGCACCAACACATAGCCTTGCCGCAACAGGGGCCTGCCCCTTGATCCGAACCTCGCGATCCTGCACCTGCTCTATCTCCGCATGATAGCGCAGCTGCACATCCATGGCCCCCATGGCCCGGATCAACCGGGCGCGGGCCATGGGTCCAACACCGGAAATCTCCGGCCCCGCTTCAATCACTGTAACCTGCGGAACCGCACCCGCGTCGCGCAGGGCATGTGCCATGGCCATCGCCAATTCACATCCCGCCACACCGCCCCCGATCACAGCGACCTGCGGGTCTGCCTCACCCTGCCGGACCTGTTCCAGAAAACCGCGCCAGCGGGCGGCATAGTGATCCAGTGGCTTGGCCCCGATCCCATGTGCGGCAAATCCGGGCAACGCCATCCGCGCTGTGATCCCCACATCAATCGAGGCCACGTCATAGGCCACCGGCCCTCCTTCTTTCAGCACGATCTGTCGCGCCGCGCGGTCAATGCCCACCGCCTTGTCTAGGATCAGCCGCGCACCGGCGTGCCGACACAATCGTACCAGATCAATCTCCAGATCATCGCGCCCGTAATGCCCCGCCACGGCGCCAGGCAACATGCCGGTATAGGGGGCCGTGGGGCCGGGGTTGATCACCGTCAACCGTGCGCCGGGCAACGGATCCATCCCCCAGGCGCGCAACACCAGGGCATGCGCATGCCCACCCCCCACAAACACCAGATCCCGTGTCAAAGGCACCGCGTCGATCATGGCTCTTTCTTTCCCTTTCACTTTTCCAAATATACTCGGCCTTATGTATCAAGCGCACCAACAAGCTAGCTGAACAGTCGGGCGATGTGAATCATCATACCGCCAAGCAGGACAGAACAATCAACAGCGCGCTACTGGCGCTCAGGAAGCAGATCATACGCGGCGAACTGGACGGGCTTTGGCATGTTGAGGCATTGCTTGCCTTGCGCGGGATCCATCCGCCGCGCGTAATGCTTGCCAAGCGCAAGGACGTGGCAAAGCGAGGGCATATGCGGGCGTGGTTGTTGGGCGCGCTCAGGGTTCGCCCGCTCCTGCCCCCTACCAGCCCGACACTGGCCCCGCTAATGAAAATTCCGCGATTTGGGGATCACCCGCACATCCCTTGGATGCCTGCGCCCGCCGTTCTGGCCTGCCACCGGGCGGATCCCCTCATCTGTATGGGCAAAGGGTACCTGCGCCGGATCCTGTCCCAATGTGTCCAACCGACCGGTCCGGTCTTCCAACCGATCCGCCACCACATGGATCACCTTACCATCACTTTGCACCCGGCCGTGCACCACCAACAACCGCGCCGACATGATAACGGGCCGGAAATGTTCGAACAACTTGGGCCAGATCACCAGATTGGCCACTCCGACCTCATCCTCAAGCGTGATGAAACACACGCCCTTGGCCGATCCCGGTTTTTGCCGCACCAATACCAACCCGGCCAGTGACACCTTTTGCCCATGCCGCATGCCCGGCAAATCCTCTGTCGCGGCAAAACCCTGACGGCGCAAACCGATGCGGAAAAAGGACATCGGATGCGCCTTCAGGGACAACCGCAGTGTCTGGTAATCCGCCACCACATGTTCGGCTTGCGCCATTGCGGGCAGACCCACCACCGGATCGGCGCCCTCATCCCCGGCTTCGACATGTTCAAAAATCGGCAAGGCAGGGGCGTCTTTTAGTCCCTGCGCCTGCCACAAGGCCTGCCGGCGGTCGATCCCCATAGACCGCATTGCATCCGCTGCCGCAAGCCGTCTTACCGCACCCCGATCCAGCTTGGCCCGCGCCTTCAAATCCGCCACATCCTTGAACGGTGCATCACGTGCCGCCCCAATGCGATGCGCGGCTTCCTCGCGCATCCCGTCCACCTGTCGCATCCCAAGGCGCAGCGCAAAACCTGTCTCGCAAGGTTCCAGGGTGCAGTCCCAGTCTGAGTAATTCACATCTACCCCGCGCACCTCCACCCCATGCTCGCGCGCATCCCGCACGATCTGGGCGGGCGCATAAAAGCCCATCGGCTGGGAATTCAGCAAGGCACAGGCAAAGGCCGCCGGATAATGACATTTCATCCACGATGACACATAGACCAGCTTGGCAAAGCTGGCCGCATGGCTTTCGGGAAACCCGTAATCTCCAAACCCCTTAATCTGCTCGAAACACCGGCGCGCAAAATCTTCTGCATATCCCCGATCTGTCATCCGCCCGACCATCTTGTTCTGCAAGGTCTCGATGGTCCCGCGCGACCGAAATGTCGCCATCGCTTTCCTCAACTCATTGGCCTCCCTGGGCGAAAACCTGGCCGCGTCAATCGCGATTTTCATCGCCTGTTCCTGAAAGATCGGCACGCCCAGCGTCCGCCCCAATATCTTCAGCAATTCGTCCTGCGGATGTTCCGGCCCCGGTGCCGGATAGCTGACCCCCTCAATCCCCTGACGGCGGCGCAGAAACGGGTGCACCATGTCGCCCTGAATGGGGCCGGGCCGCACGATCGCCACCTCGATCACGAGATCATAAAAGGTGCGCGGCCGCAGCTTGGGCAGCATCGCCATCTGTGCCCGGCTTTCGACCTGAAACACTCCCAGAGAATCTCCTGCACAAAGCATGTCATATGTGTCCGGGTCTTCGGAGGGGACGCTGGCCAGATCATGATCCGCACCATGATGCCCCCGCAGGAGATCAAAACACTTTGCAATGCAGGTCAGCATCCCCAGCGCCAGAATATCCACCTTGAAGATGCCCAGCGCATCAATGTCGTCCTTGTCCCATTCGATAAACGACCGCTCCGGCATCGCGCCATTGCCAATCGGTACCATCTCGGTCAGGGGCCGTTCGGTCAGGATAAACCCCCCCACGTGCTGGCTCAGGTGCCGGGGCATGCCGGTCATCTCACGGGCCAGCAGGATCACCCGGCGCAGGTAAGGATCGGACATATCCATTCCTGCTTCCCTGACCCGCTTGTCCGCGACATCCGCCTCGAAACTGCCCCAGACGGTACCGGCCAGTTTCGACGTCACATCCTCAGACAGCCCCATCGCCTTGCCGACCTCGCGGATGGCCGACCGGGGCCGATAATGAATGACCGTTGCGCATAACCCCGCACGGTCACGGCCGTATTTGTCATACATGTACTGAATGACCTCCTCGCGCCGCTCGTGCTCGAAATCCACGTCGATGTCCGGCGGCTCGTCGCGTTCCTCGGACAAAAACCGCTCAAACAGGACATCATGTTCTTCGGGGTCCACCGCAGTGACACCCAGACAGAAGCACACCGCAGAATTTGCCGCAGACCCGCGCCCCTGACACAGGATCGGCGGGTCGGCTTCTTGCCGTGCGAACCGGACAATGTCGTTGATGGTCAGAAAATACCGTGCGATCTTCTTGGATCGGATCAGCGCAAATTCCTTCTCGATGATGGCTCTGATCCGCTCGGACACGCCACCCGGATAGCGCCACGCCGCCCCCTTCCAGGTCAATCGCTCCAGTTCCTCCTGCGCGCTGCGTCCCTGGGGTACGATCTCATGCGGATACTCATATCGCAAATCATCCAGCGAAAACCTACAGGCATCCGCCACCTCCCGCGTGGCGCGAATGGCCTGCGGCCAGTCGGCAAAGAGGCGACACATTTCTATCGGTGACTTCAGGTGCCGCTCTGCGTTGGGTTCCAGCAAAAAACCGGCTGTTTCAATGGTCTTGCTCTCCCGGATACAGGTCATCACATCCTGTAACGGGCGCCGCTGCGGCGCGTGGTACAATACATCATTTGTGGCCAGTATCCCCAGCCCATGTTTGCGCGCGATTCCGTCCAGCCGCCCGATCCGCGCACTATCATCACCGCGATAAAGATACGCCGCCCCGACATACCGCATGCCCGGCAAAGCCCGCACCAATCGGGGCAATCCCGCCTCAAATACATCCAGATGCTCGGGGGGCATCACGATCATATGTATCCCTTCGGCATGGGTGCTCAGCATTTCCAGCGTCAGATGCGTCTCGCCCTTTTCCTGCCAACCGCCATCAATATCGGCCATCTTGCCCTTGCTCAGCAAGGTGGACAGCCGTGCATAGGCCGCGCGGTCCGTCGGATAAGCCAGCAGCTGTGTGCCACACATCAGCACCAGCCGCACCCCGATCAGGGGCCGGACCTTGGCCTTCCTGGCCTCCGTGTGGATACGTACAACACCGGCCAGCGTGTTGTGATCTGCCACCCCCATCGCGTCATAGCCCAGCATATTGGCTGTCGCCGTCAGATCCACCGCATCCGACGCCGCGCGCAGGAATGAAAAACAACTGGCCAGTCCCAGTTCCACAAATGGGCCGGGGGCGTGCCAGTTGAATGGATCGTCCTGTTCTTCCAGCGTGCGGCGTTTATGTCCGTCTTGTTGGGGCATGTGACATCACAAAGCGCTAAGGGCAGCCCACGGGCAGCACCCCACACAGAATATGGCTTCATATGGGATGGCGGGCGGGGCGTCGTGCCTTGGCACGCGCGTCGTCCCGGCTCTCACGCGAAAATTCCATGCAAAAACCACCGTGGATCACCGCCGCGCCCGTCGCCCAGAATTCCCTCGCGGAACAACCAGAACCGCCGCCCGTCCCCCACCTCAACCTTGTAGTAATCCCGCAGCCGGGTTCCGGGACGGTCACGCCACCATTCGGGTGCAATCCGCTCTGGCCCCTCATAACGCGCGGTCAGATAGGACACCCGCCGCCAGCGAAACCGTGCGGGCGGCCCGTCCGGCACCGCATAGAGAACCGCAACCTCCTCAGGCGGCTCCAGCAGACGCAAAGGCCGCGCCCGCGTCAGCACAGGGGCCGCATCCGGCAACGCGGTCAGCGCCGGCATACGCCCTTCCACCCGTTCGGGCACATGGCTTTGCAGCCATGCTGACCACGTGATCTTGTCCGGTCCCAGCCGCGCCGTCAGCCGATCCAGCAACGCGGCCACATCACGCCCCGCGTCACGCTGTCCATCCAGATGATCCTGATGCAGCGCCAACGGTTCCGCCCGCAGCGCCTCAAGCGTGAGCAGGTCAAAACCGAAACCGGGGTCGATCCCTTCCAGCTTGCCCGTCAGCAACCGCAGCAGATGCGCAGGTTCCCGGCTTGCCTGTGCCAACGCCACATCACGGCTGCGCCATTCGCCGTCGACCCGGTAGATCGTCAACCGCACCCTGCGCGCACCCTGCTCGGCGCGCGCCAACTGGCGGCACAGGTCCGCCGCCAGCCCTTCCAGATGCGGCACCGGGTCAATCACCGGTTCGGCCAGTCGCGTCCGCGCCAGCCACCGCACCGCATCCGCAGGCGCATTCAGCGGATCACCCAGCCGCCCCAGCGCGCGGTCCAGCAGGACCAGCGGGTTCATATCCGCCGCCATCCGGTCAAACCGCCGCATCAGCGCCACGCGCGGCACCTCCATCAGCTTGCCCAATGTCATGAGACCCAGCCGCTGCAACAATCGGTCCGTGTCCACATTGATCCCAAGGGCCGCCACGGGCAGCGGTGCAATCGCCACCTCGGTATCCTCAGGTCCACAGATCAGGCCCCCCGCGCCAAATCGCGCCAGCATCTGCGCCGCGCCGCGTGTCGGTGCCACCGCCAGCCGGGCGGTCAATCCCTGCATCTTGAATCTTATACCCATATCACGCAGCATCGCCGTCTCTCCTCCAAACAGATGCGCGGCCCCGCTGATGTCCATCACAATGCCATCGCCGCCATCGCGCACCGTCCACGGGCACCATCGCCGCGCCCAATGCGCCACCCGGTCCAGCAGTGCGCCATCGCCGCGCACATCCGCCTGTTCCACATGCAGATCGGGGTGGATCGCCTGCACATCGACAATCCGCGCACCTGTCACGATGCCACGCCGCGCGGCCTCGGCGCTGAGTGCATGGATCGCCGGACCATGTGATCCCTGCGCGGCCAGCACCACAGGCACGTCATCGCCCGGCAGCGTCCGCTGCTGCGTCGTGATCCGCCGCCATCGGTCCATCGCCAGATCGGGAAAGCAGACGCAAACGATCCGCGTGCCGGGGGGCTGTTGGGTCATGGGATGCGCTCCACACTCCCGGTGCCTGCCCACGGGCCCGGAACAGATCCGCCTCCCAGTGTGGCACGCCGGGGGCCTGTGCATTCCAGCGGTTGTGTGCCGAGGGCAGCGAGGACAGCCGCCAACGTTCGCGCGCCGCCGACAAGGCCCCGTGATCGCCCGATCGAATAAGCCAGATCGGCACCTGCGACGCTTCCGCGCGCAACGCCAGCCGTTTGGTCGCGGTAAAGCTCAACACCTCCGGTGCGCCATGGATTTCGCCCACAACCGCAGACAAGCCAGCACATCCCGCGCCTTCCTCCATCGCCCAAAGAACATCGCGCGGGTGGCTGACCTCGACCCGCAGCACCGGAGCCTTGACCCCGAATGCTGTCAGTGCAGGCCCATAAAGACGTCCGTTCTCGCGCCGCGCCATCCGGTCGCTGACCCATAGAACCGGGTTTGCGCTGTCTGGCAGGCAAGCCAGCACAAACCCGGTAACGGCCGCATCGAACGGCCCCCCGGCCAGCACATCGCGCAACACCGCATCCCCGCCGTTCGGGGCGGGTACGTCCTGAACCAGACGTTTGGCAGATAGGGAAATCACCTGCCCCAGGGGGGAATCGGTTGGCATGCATCTCTCCATATGTTCACTTTTTGTTCCTATTGAAAACATAGAACAACGCATCCGTGCTTTCCAGTGTTTCATGCACATTCTGCCAAATAGGACAAATCGGGCAAAGGCGTCCCCGGTCTTTGCGGTTCTCGCGGACCTCCCGCGCACCTTCCAAAGCGTCCGCAGCCCTCCGCTCCGCTCAGGGCGTCGGGTCGGCGAAATTCACACGGCTTTCGGATCCGGTTTCTTGACCTGAGCGTCAGCACCCGACGACCGGCCCCTGTTGCGCCGGGAAGTCTGCTGGTCCTTGTTTGACGTCAATGCTACAATGATCAGCGCGGCAATGCACAACAACACCAGGCCAGCGATAAACAGTTCACTCGTCATCCTGCACCCTTTCAATTGCCTGTTCGTTACTTCAACACACCGGGTACCGATAAAGTTCCCGCGCGGGCAAAAAACAGTTGGAACCGGGCGTGCTCTCCGGTCACATCCGGTCAGTAATCATAAACCTGCTTGGCCACCTGAGGCACCGGGAAGCTGATTGTCATGGTATAGCGGGCCTCGGTCTGGGTGATGTTCACACGGCCATTCAACTGTCGCGCAAACGCAGTTATCAGACTGGACCCAAGGCCGGTGCCTTCCTGGTCGGGGGTGTTGCCCACCGTGTTGGATATGACCAATTCGGCCCGATCCGGTCCCACCTGCGCCAGTGAAACGGAAATTTCGCTGCCGGAGGCCCCTTCCTGAACGACATGTTTGATTGCGTTGGTCATCGCCTCAGACAGCAACAGCGTCAGCGGTGCGGCGTCGTCTGCATCCAGGCTGATGTCGGCATAATCCTGGGTCACTTTCACATTTGACCCCGGTGCCAACCCAACACCGACAAGTTGATTGACCACCTCGCTCAGCAGATCCCTGGCGTAGACACGCCCAAGGTTGTCCGTCTGGTAAAGATTCTTGTGCACTGTGGCGAGCCCGAGAATACGCTCCTGCAATCGCCGCAGCACACGGCTTGCGTCCTCCGACGAGGCCTGCCGGATCTGCATGTTCATGATCGAAGAGATCAATTGCAGATTATTCTTCACCCGGTGATGCACCTCCTTGAGAAGAATGTTCTTCTCGCGGAGACTGTCTTCCAGCTGGGCTTCATCGTGCAAGATGGATTCCCCCATCTGAACAAAGGCCGCCTCCATTTCCCGCAGCTCCGTCGGCACGCCCTGCCCTAGGGCAACACGTGGCAATTTGCGGTTCAGCGCAAAGCGCCGCATCTGGCGTCCCAGCTTTCGAATATGGCGCAGCGCCAAACGGTTAAGCGCCCAGAAGGCGACAATCAGGCTTGCCGCCCACATCAGGATCGGCAGGAAACTGGACAGTCTCGTCGCGATGCCGGGCGTCAGAAACGCTGCATCGGCGGGCCAGACACTGACCGCATAGACCACGTCCCGAACCACCGGGTGCACTGCGTATACACGTTCGATCCCCTGCTGATTGCGGGCCCGGAAAATATGGTTCTTATTGCCGCCACCCACCATCAGATCGGCACCCTGCGGCATCTCGGCGAGGGATATTCGGGTGGAGGTATCCGACGTGAGCACTTCGGTCTTCTTGTTGAAGGTAAAGAAAGTCAGCGGAGTGAAGCGCAATGGTGGCTCTTCAATTGCATCAAACGTTGACTGCGGAATTGAGATCGCAATGAAGCCCTCAAATTCATCATGTTCAAAAACCGGAAAGGTCACAATCGTGATCTGTCGGTCCTTGTCCTGACCAACCCGCAGCGAGGCCGCACTTCGCGCCGGCGCCTTGATGTTCTCCTTGAAAATCGGGTCTTCGTTGAAATCGTAGATGTTGGCCGAAGATGAACAGGTCATGAAGCCATTTTTCGGGATGAATCCGACAACACCGTAAATTTCGGTGGACTCCCGGTAGGCCCTGAAGAAGTCAGAACATTCCTGGGGCTTGTCCCGGTGCAACCGCACGATCGAGGCAAGCGCCTCGGCTGCGCCGAATGCCTCTTGCAGGATGCGCCGCTCTGCGGTTGCTGCCTGTTCGGTGATGGCAAGCAGGCCCAATTCCGCGTTGGTCTGGTTTTGCAAGGCGATCTCGCGGGTCTGGGCAATGGCGATCAGACCAATGGGCAATAAGGCCAGTGACAAAAAGAACAGCACCCGCACCGCAAGCCCGCGTACGATGTCTCCGGTGAAAAAGCCCGATGTCATCGTTAAAAACTTGAAACCTTTGATGCCGAAATGACCGACATGGTCGCGTCATCCGTCATCTCCAGCGCCTCTTCGTCATTGAACCCGAGAATGTCGGCCAACCGCGCCCGTGCGCGATTGGTCCGGCTCTTGATGGTTCCGACGGCTACTCCGCACATCTTTGCGGCCTCCTCATAGGAAAAGCCGGACGCCCCGACCAAAAGCAGTGCTTCACGTTGTTCGTCACTCAACAGCGCCAGCGCCTTGCGGAAATCGTTCAACTGCATATGCCCGTCATGCGCGGGTTTTTGGGCAAGGTTCTCGGTCAGAACCCCATCCACATCCGCCACCTCCCGCCCGGTCTTGCGACGGTTGGAATAATAGGTATTCCGCAATATGGTGAAAAGCCAGGCGCGCATGTTGGTGCCCTCCTGGAATTTGTCGATGTTGGTCCACGCCTTGATCAACGTATCCTGCACCATGTCATCCGCCACCGCAGTATTTCGGGTCAGGCTGATGGCAAAGGCGCGCATGGCAGGGAGATGCTCAACGAGCTCATCCCTTGGGGCCTTGTCTGTCATCTGCTGCTGTCCTGATCGGCTTCCTGTTGCTTGAGCTGATCCAGAAGGGCCTTGAACCGGTCCGGAATACCGGCCTCAAGCGTCTCGTCGAAAACCCGCTTGAGGTTGTCATCAATGACGCGCTGCTTGTTGTCTTTGTTTTCAGCGTTCACTGCAAAACCCTTTTTACCTAAATCTGTTTATGACACTTACTTTTTCGGAACCTAACGCATAGGTGCGGCGTTAGGTTCCAAGAAAGATCAAAAAGGACAGACCCGATGAGCGATGCACCACAGGATCAAAGCGTCAGTGCGCAACTGGGCACACATATCCCCTATCTGCGCAGGTTCTCTCGGGCAATGACCGGCAGTCAGGAAAGCGGCGACCGTTTTGCCGCTGCAACACTCGAAGCAATCCTGACGGACCGGTCGGTTCTGGATGGGCATGATAGCAAGACCGCGTTGTTCAAGGTGTTGTTCGGCATCTGGGCCAGTGCCGGTGCGCCGGTGGAGGAAAGCGAAGACGGGGCCCGCGCAGCCGCACAGCGACGCCTTGCCAGCCTGACCAACAACAGCCGCGAGGCATTGTTGCTGCACACCATTGAAGGGTTTTCCTTTTCCAACATCGCCGCCATCATCGGAACCGATCAGGCGGAAGCCGAAGAATTGATTGCCATTGCCCGCCGCGAAATGGCCGACAGCACCGCAGGGTCGGTGATGATAATCGAGGACGAAGCCATCATCGCGATGGACATCGAATCTATCGTGGGGGACATGGGACACCGGATCACGGGCATCGCCCGCACCCGCGCCGAGGCCGTCGATCTGGGCAAGGCCGACCCCCCGGACCTGATCCTCGCAGACATCCAGTTGGCGGATAATTCCTCTGGCATCGACGCGGTGAACGACTTGTTGTCAGACCTCGGCAGCACCCCGGTCATATTCATCACGGCCTTCCCCGAGAGGCTGCTGAGCGGGGACAAGCCGGAGCCGGCCTTCCTGATTTCCAAGCCATATACGGTAGATCAGGTGGTCTCAGCGGTGTCACAGGCGATGTTCTTTTCATCAACCGAGACCCTGAACGCCTGACCCCGATGCAAGGGCGGATCAGGTCGGGGGCGCGGCTTCGCCCTTGCGCCTGTCCGCGCGTTGCATGGGTTGCCTGACGGCTTCTATCTGCACGTTCAAGGCGGCACCAAAAAGCACCAGAAAACTGCTGATCCACAGCCAGACCAGCATGGCGATGACGGCCCCAATGGAGCCGTAGACCTGATTGTAGTTGCCAAAATTGGTGACGTAGTATGAAAATCCGACCGACAGGATCACCCACGACACAACAGCCAGCACCGCCCCCGCCGAAAGCCATCTGACGCGTGGGCGTGCAGACCGGTTGGGTCCAAACCGATACAACACCCCCACACCGATCACGATCACCGCAACGCCGACGACCCACCGCACCAGATCGACGGCAACGGCGCCCATGCCGCCCAACGGAAAGAACGCCAAAATCACCGGTGCAACAACAAGGCTGAGCAGGGCGACGATACCAACTGCCACCAGAACCAAGGTAATGAGCAGCGCGCGAACATAATGGTGGGCCACGTTGCGATTACGTTCGCCGCATACACTGTTCAGCCCGATAATCATCGCCCCCACACCGGCACGGGCTGACCAGAGCGCAAAGAACACCGACAAAAGACCCGCCCACCCCAAGGTCTCCGAACGGGCCGTCACCAATGCAACCACCTGTGCATTGATGATCTCATAGACATCATTGGGCAGCAGATCGCGTAGTTCTTCCAGTTGAACGATGACCACGGCCGGATCCGAAATCAGCCCCAGTACGGCTATCAATGCGGCCAACGCTGGAAACAGCGACAGCATCGCAAAAAAGGCGACCCCTGCGGACACCAGCGCCAGATTGTTTTCCGACACATGCGATATGCTGCCTCTGACGGCCCGCCAGTACAGAGCAACACCGACAGATTTTCCTTGATCCTGCACTTTGGTCCCTTGCGGCGCATAGGTTTGTCATGGGGCACGCCACAACATCAGTTCACCTCAATCCCTAGCGTGAATGCCCATGACATGCCAACAGGCGCACGCTCCGAGATGCTTGCATCACCGCTCATTCCGGCCTTGGCTCTTGCCAATGCCTCCGAACCGTTCAATCGTGGTGTCATGGAAACACTACTTGCCGACGCCATCACCGCCAAGCGGGACGATCTGATTGCACTGACCCAGGATCTGATCCGCATGCCGACCCTCAACCCGCCAGGACAGGACTATCTGCTGATCTGCGAATATCTGGACAGGCGGCTCAGGGCGCATGGTTTCACGACCGAGTTGATCCGCGCATTCGGCACCCCCGGCGACAGCGACAAATACCCGCGATGGAACATCGTCGCCCGGCGCGAGGGGACTCAACCCGGCGAATGTGTGCATTTTAACAGCCACACGGATGTGGTTGAGGTCGGGGCCGGCTGGACATTCGATCCTTTTGGCGCTGAAATCTCAGACGGCAAGATTTATGGCCGCGGCACCTGCGACATGAAAGGCGGTCTTGCCGCCTCCATCATCGCGGCGGAGGCGTTTATTGAAACACATCCCGACTGGGCCGGGGCCATCGAAATATCCGGCACGGCGGACGAGGAATCGGGCGGCTATGGCGGGGTCGCCTATCTGGCGGAACAGGGGTATTTCAACCCCACCCGTGTGCAGCACGTGATCATCCCCGAACCGCTGAACAAGGACCGCATCTGTCTGGGCCATCGTGGTGGCTGGTGGGCCGAGATCGAAACAAAGGGCGAAATCGCCCACGGCGCGATGCCGTTCCTTGGCGACTGCGCAGTGCGGCATATGGGGGCCGTGTTGCAGGAGTTCGAGGACAAGCTGTTTCCCGCCATGGCGGCACGATACACCGACATGCCCGTGGTGCCCGAAGGGGCGCGGCAATCTACCATGAACATCAATTCCATCCACGGCGGCGAAAATGAACCGGAACCGGGTTTCACCGGATTGCAGGCGCATTGCGTTCCCGACAGTTGCCGCATTGTGATCGACCGGCGTTTTCTGGTCGAAGAACCGCTGGATCAGGTCAAGGGCGAAGTCACCGACCTGCTTGAAGGGCTGCGCGCAACCCGGCCAAACTTTGAATACGAACTGACAGAGCGCAACAGCGTGCTGCCCTCGATGACCGACAAACAGGCCCCGATTGTCCGCACCGTGGCCAACGCCATTGAAGCCGTGATGGGCAAAGAGCCCACCTATGTCGCCTCACCGGGCAGCTACGATCAGAAACACATCGACCGGATCGGCAAGCTCAAGAACTGCATCGCCTATGGGCCGGGTATCCTTGATCTGGCGCACAAGCCGGACGAATACATCGGCATTGATGACATGATAGACAGCGCCAAGGTTATGGGCGCGGCGTTGGAAACCCTGTTGCTGCCCAAGGCGTCCTGACCCCTGCCACTGGGGTCAGAGCTTGTCAAAGGCCGCCTCGGCTGCTGCAAGTGCGCCTTCCAGGTATCCGCCAAATTCCGGCGCAACCTCTGTTGCGCCAAAAACCACGGCACCCTGCCACAGCTCCGCAAGACGGGGCGGCATCCCATACTCCGGATGGGCATACATCGGAGCCTGATCCAACAGCGTGGCTGCATACTCATCCCGCGCCCAGTCTTTCACAACAAGCCGCATGGGCTTGGCGGCCTGCGGTCCAAACAGCCGTTGCAACTGTGCCAGAACCGCTGCCCGCAATGGCGACTCGTCCAGCCGCCCCTGCGGCGGCACGCCAACAAATCCGAACAACGCATATGGCCCGCCCTGAGCGGTTGAGGCGTCGTGTATTTCCACCATCGGTCCGAAGCGGCTCATCGCGGTACCAGACATCCCGTTTTCACGCCAGAAGGGACGATCGTAGACCGCAACCGCCTTGGCCTGTCCCGCCATCCAGGTGGGCAGGTTTTCCATCGCCGTTGTCGCATCGTCGGGCAAGGCCGGGTCAAAGGTGATGCGATGCGCGATCACACGTGGGGGCACACAGAGCACAACCTTCCGGGCTGTCACGCACGTCCCGTCCAAAAGCGTCGCGGTTATCGCCTGATCCACCTGCGTCATCGCCGTGACGGCGGCGCCGGTCCGTTTTCGGCCCGCAGGTATCTGCGCGGCAAGGCCCTCGGTCAAACGGTCCAGTCCGCCCTCAACCCGAAGCGAGCCCGCCATCGGTGCAAATCCGGGCCGGCCAATAACCTGACCGCGTTCGTCCTCGTCGTTCATGCTGCCTTGCACGTATTGTTCAAACGCTCGCAGGCCAAGCTGCGCAACCAGGGCCGCCATGCGCGGCTGTTGCGGCCAGAACCACGCAGGTCCAAGATCGAAGGCCCCGCCCTCAAGATGCGCCGTTTCAACCCGCCCACCAAAGCGGTGGCGCGCCTCGAGCAGCAGGTAATCCCGCCCCGCGCGCTGCAATGCGGCGGCCAGTGAAAGGCCTGCCAGACCGCCGCCAACAATCAAAATGTCCGTTTTCATAGCTTTTTTCAGTTACCCGGCTGGCGGCACAGCAAAGGGCAGGTGCCCCGTCTTGATCCAGATCTTGGCACCATCCGCACCCGCAATGCCCCGCAACGGCTCGCCTTCGGGCAAGCGCAGCCATGACCCCTTGCGCAGCGTTTCCCCCGCCACGTCAAGCGTCCCGTCAATCATCAGAACCTCTGTGCCACCTACCTCGTTCAGCGCCACAGGCGTCTGTGCATCCGCCACCAGATACCGCACCGTTTCACGCGCATCGTGGTGTAACACGGCCTGCGCCAGACCATCCACCGCCGCGCCCAACTCCTCCGCCATATCCTTGCGGAACTGGTTGCGGTCTTCGGGATCAAACTGCCACAGCTTCACAAAAATCGTGCAGCCGGGGGCCGATCCCGGTGTATGGCTGGTTGTTGGCGGGTTGCGCACGTAGGTACCTGCCGGGTAATCGCCATGCTCATCCTGAAACACCCCCTCCAGCACGATGAATTCCTCACCACCTGAATGGGTGTGCGCGGAAAAATGGCTGGCCTGCGCATAGCGCACGATTGTTGTGGCGCGCGCCACCTCGCCACC
>CAXBKL010000005.1:0-54425 GCA_963976125.1 uncultured Sulfitobacter sp.
GCGCTTACTGGATTGACCAGACCACAGCACTGGAGGCGACCACGCGGCGCGACCTTGCCCCGCGTCCATCGCCGCAACCACCGGTCGCCGCACGGCCCGCCGCTCTTTTCGTGACCGATATAAAACACCTGATCCGCGATCCCTATGCGATCTATGCCAAACATATCCTG
The DNA here is from genome assembly GCA_963976125.1 of uncultured Sulfitobacter sp. GTDB lineage: Bacteria > Pseudomonadota > Alphaproteobacteria > Rhodobacterales > Rhodobacteraceae > Sulfitobacter. The sequence continues at coordinate 171 of CAXBKL010000005.1, forward strand.
CGTCTGCGCCCGATTGATCCGCTGGTTCAATCGCCTGATGCCCCGATGCGCGGGATCATCCTGCACAAGATCATGGAACAATTTGTCAAATCCACCCTGTCTGACCCCACGCTGATGACCAGGGCGCATCTGTTGGCAACCGCACGGTCAGTGCTTGAAGGCGATGCGCCGTGGCCAGCGGCCCGTGTGATGTGGCTGGCGCGGATTGAACGTGTCGCGGATTGGTTCATTGCCCGCGAAGCGGATCGTCAGGGATATTCGCACCCTGCTGGTTTTGAGGCAAAGGGGCACATCACATTCGAGGATCTGGGCTTTACCCTGTCATGTTATGCCGACCGCATCGACCAGTCCGACAAAGGCGATGCGTTGATCTACGATTACAAGACCGGAACGCCGCCAAGCCGCCGTGAGCAAGAGCATTTTGACAAACAACTGCTGTTGGAGGCGGCCATTCTGGAGCAAGGCGGTTTTGACCAGATCGGCGCGGTGCCGGTCGCGCACGCCGCCTTTATCGGGCTGGGGTCCAACCCGGCAGAGGTTTCCGCGCCGCTGGACGAGGAACCGCCGCACAAGGTGCTTGCGGGGCTGCACGCCCTAATCAGCAAATACATGCAGGTCAGCCAAGGGTATACCGCACGCCGTATGGTCAAGACCGACGCCGAGGCCGGAAATTACGATCAGCTTGCCCGTTTTGGCGAATGGGACGGCACCAGGGCTGCGGACGCGAGGCGCCTGAAATGAAATTTGACGACGCCACACGCGCACAGATTGACGCCGCCCGTCCCGACACCTCGACCTGGTTGGCGGCGAACGCCGGGTCGGGCAAGACACGGGTGCTGACGGACCGGGTTGCCCGATTGTTGCTGAGCGGGGTCGAGCCACAGCACATTTTGTGCCTGACCTACACCAAGGCGGCCGCGTCGGAGATGCAGAACCGGCTTTTCAAGCGGCTCGGCGCCTGGTCGATGCTGGACGACTGCACACTGCGCAAGCAGATGGCCGAGCTAGGCATTGAAGGCGACCTGGCGGCGGACGCGCTGCGTGATGCGCGCACGCTGTTTGCGCTGGCCATCGAAAGCCCGGGCGGGTTGAAGATCCAGACCATCCACTCGTTCTGTGCCTCTTTGCTGCGCCGCTTCCCGCTGGAAGCCGAAGTCAGCCCGCAATTCACCGAGATAGAAGATCGCGCCGCCGATCTTTTGCGGGCGGACATTGTCGATGACATGGCGGCCGGTCCCGATGCGCCGCTGATCGAAGCCATTGCGGCATTCTACACCGGAAATGACTTCGCAAGCCTGACCCGCACCATCGTCCGCATGCGCGAGACATTTGGTGCCGAAATGGATCGCGATGCCGCGCTGGCGTTGTTTGGGCAACCCGCCGGGATGACCGCGCAGGACATCGAAAAACAGGTGTTTCTGGGCGGTGAGGCGGAAATGATTGCGGGAATGATCCCGCATTTGCTTGCAAAGGGGGCCAATGACGGCAAGGCCGGAGAAAAGCTCCGTCAGTTGGGGGTGTATGACATCCATGCCCTTCCCGTTCTTGAGGGCATCTTTTTGACAGGTCCAAAGGCCAAGTCACCGTTTTCAGCCAAGATCGGCAGCTTTCCGACCAAGCCGACCCAGACGGTCCTGTCCGATGTGATGCCGCAGCTTGACGGCCTGATGGCGCGGGTCGAAGCCACGCGGGACACGCGGTTGTGCCTGAACGCGGCTGAAAAGACATGGGCGCTGCATCAGTTTGCCCGCCGGTTTCTGCACCGCTATGAGACCGCAAAGGCGCAACGCGGCTGGCTTGATTTCGACGATCTGATCCTCAAGGCCCGCGCCCTGCTGACTGACAATGCCCTGGCGGCCTGGGTCTTGTATCGGATTGATGGCGGTATTGATCACATTCTGGTCGACGAGGCACAGGATACATCGCCACGACAGTGGGACGTGATCGAACGGCTGACGGATGAGTTTTTCAGTGGCCAGGGGGTGCACCCGGAAGTCGACCGGACGCTGTTCGTGGTCGGTGACAAGAAACAGTCGATCTATTCCTTTCAAGGCGCCGACCCGTTGGAGTTCGACCGCAAGGCGGCAATGTTCCGAACCAAGATCGAAGCCGCGGACCAGCCCTTCCAGAACCGCAGCCTTGACTATTCTTTCCGATCCTCAAGCGCCATTTTGCGGCTTGTAGACACTGCTTTTGATCCGCGTTGGCAACTGGGTCTTGATAAGGAAACCCAACATATCGCCTTCAAGGAGGCGCTGCCCGGCCGGGTCGATCTTTGGCCCTTTATCGCAAAGGACGAACCGGAAACGCCGCCGCACTGGACCGAACCACTGGACCGCATCAACGCGACCCATCACGATGTCCTGCTGGCCGAACAGATTGCCGACAAGATCGCAGAGATGTCTCGCGGTGAGCATTATATTCCCGATGACGGCCCGGACGGCACCACAATCAGGCGCCGTATTCGGGCGGGTGATTTCCTGATCCTTGTGCAACGACGCTCAACCCTGTTCTCCGAGATCATCCGCGCCTGCAAGGCCAGGGAATTGCCGATTGCCGGGGCCGACAGGTTGAAGGTTGGCGCGGAGCTGGCGGTCAAGGATCTGGCTGCGCTCTTGTCTTTCCTGGCGACACCGGATGACAGCCTGTCACTGGCGGCCGCGCTGAAATCGCCGTTGTTTGGATGGGACGAACAGGCGTTGTTTGATCTGGCACACCGACGCACCGCCAAACATCTTTGGGAGGCACTGAGGATCAGCGAAACGCACCCGGATACGGTTGAAATTTTGCAGGACTTACGCCGACAGGTCGATTTTCTGCGTCCTTACGACCTGATTGAACGCATCCTGACGCGGCATCTTGGGCGCGGGAAACTATTGTCCAGACTCGGCCCCGAAGCAGAGGACGGCATCAACGCGATGTTGAGCCAGGCCCTCGCCTATGAGCGCGGCAATGTGCCTAGCCTTACAGGTTTCATCGAATGGATGCAGACCGACGATCTGGAAATAAAACGCCAGATCGACAGCGCATCAGATCAGGTCCGCGTCATGACGGTGCATGGGGCCAAGGGGCTGGAAGCACCTATCGTGATCCTGCCGGATGCAGGACAACGCGAGATACGGGTCATGGACGAGATCATCAAACAGGGCGAAACCCCGGTCTGGAAGGTCGCTTCAGCCGAGATGCCCAGCGCGATGCAAGAGGCGATTGACGACATCAAGGACGCCCAGCTCAAAGAGCGCCTTCGGCTCTTGTATGTTGCGATGACGCGCGCCGAAAAGTGGTTGATCATTGCCGCCGCCGGGCGGCTCCCCGAGGACGGCAGCGCGTGGTATCAGATCGCGGAACAGGCGATGGCGCATATGAATGCCGTCCCGATTGATGCCGATGGTGTCAAAAGGTTTGAAGAAGGCTCCTGGGATGACTTGCCCATCGCACAAGGTGGGGAAATAGAGACTGATGCGGCTGTATTGGACGCTGTTTTCGAGAAGCAGGCGGAGATTTATTGTCATGAGATGCTGCACCTTTCGCCTTCCGATCTGGGCGGGGCCAAGGCCCTGCCGGGTGAGCTTGGCGAGGACAAGGAAACGGCGCTGACCTACGGGTCATTGGTCCATCACATCCTGGAGACCATGTCCGGGGCTGACCCCGATGAACAATCCCGATTGATCGCCGCGAAATATGCAAGCGTTCCATCCGAGCTCAGGGAAGCGGCGCAAAAGGAAGCATATGCCGTGGCAAACGACCCGCACCTTGCGGAAGTTTTCTCAGGCCATGCATTGACCGAGGTGCCGATCAGCGCACACATCGCAAACGCGCGGTTTTACGGGTTGATCGACAAACTGCTGGTCACTGAGCACGATGTCCTTGCGGTTGATTTCAAGACCAACCGGATTGTTCCTGACAAATCGGAGAAATGCCCCGAAGGTATTTTACGGCAAATGGGAGCCTATGCGCTGATGCTGGCACAGGTTTACCCGGATCACACCATCCGCACCGCTGTCCTTTGGACTGCGCAACGGCAATTGATGGCCTTGCCGCACGATCTTGTGACAGCGGCGTTCCGGCGCTCGCCCCATCTTGACGCCGGGGGTCGGCCTACCTAGGTTCCAAACGAACCGAAAACCTAGCCAGGAGAATACCATGGCCACTGTCGCTGTCACCGACGCCACATTCGACGCCGAAGTCAAAAATTCCGAAATCCCTGTTGTTGTCGACTTTTGGGCAGAATGGTGTGGCCCTTGCAAACAAATTGGCCCTTCCCTTGAAGAGCTTTCCGCCGAAATGGACGGCAAGGTAAAGATCGTCAAAGTGAATGTGGACGAAAACCCGAATTCCCCCGCCCAGATGGGTGTGCGCGGCATTCCGGCTCTGTTCATGTTCAAGGGCGGTGAAGTTGTATCCAACATGGCAGGCGCGCGGCCCAAGGCGGCCCTGCAAAGCTGGATCGAAGAATCGCTGTAATTGCGATCTGCTGACCAAAAGTCAAAGGGCGTCCCATCCGGGGCGCTCTTTTATGTTGGATGGTGCGGTTCCGGAGCAGGTCCGGCAAACCCTTGCTACACATCCCACCCAAATCTCCGCAAACGTGCGGCAATCTTTGCCCCCGCATCATCGCGGCCGGCATTGATCGACTGATCCTGCCAAAACCACCAGATATAATGCGCATAATCGGGTGTCAGCGTATCAACGGCGGCGAAACCTTCCGCCAAACAGGTCAGATCCGCCCGCACGGCGATGTGGTGAAAATCAATCGGAGCAAACAACATCGCGGCCTTGCCAAAGAAATACCCCGAGAACGCAACGCCGGAATTCTGGGTAACGACATAATCACAGGTTTGCAGATACCGTTCCATGTTACCGCTGGCGACGGTCAGGTTGACGTGCTGGTTCTCCAACGCCTCAAGCGCCGCGAGATCGCCACGGCCATAGCTTTCCTTGGGGTGCAGGGTGGCGATGACCTTGCGATCTGAATGGGCGACCACATGGCCGACCATCTCAAGCGGGGTGCAGGATTGAAACAAGCGCTGACGCCGCAAATGTCCTTGTAGCGGCACATAGACAAAACCACCGCGGCGGGCCTGATGGGGCGCGTCGCCAAACAGCCGCTTTTGCCAGAACTGGTAGAACCGCGCAGCATCCGGAGCGGTCTGCCCCGGATCATAGGGTGCGCGCGCGGTATCCCAATGCCACCGCTGCGCCACCGCGTCAATTTGCCAAAACGGGTAATGATAGACCCGGCGAAACACCAACCCCCGTTCATTCGGGGGACTGACCATATGGCTAAGCGATCTACCCGCCGGTGGGTTTCCCGTGATTGGGAGAGCATGAAATTCGACCCTAAACCGGGCAGTCTCCAACACTTCGACGACAAGATTGATGAAGTTATGAGTCCCCGCCACCGCGCTTTGGTGCAGAGGTTCTTCCAGATAGATAGATACCGTTTCACGATCAGCCATTGCGGCAGGCTACTTCGGCGCGCCGCATCTCACAAGCGGACCAACCCTTGTGCGCCCCGGCCAACGCCGCCATATACCCTTGCAAGCAATGGAGGCCGAAAATGGCAAAACAAGAGTTTCCCGGCTGGCACGGCACCACGATCATCGGCGTCAAGAAAGACGGTCAGGTTGTGATTGCAGGAGACGGGCAAGTGAGCCTGGGTCAGACCGTGATAAAGGGCACCGCGCGCAAGGTGCGCAGACTCAGCCCCGGCGGATTTGACGTGGTTGCAGGTTTTGCCGGATCAACGGCGGACGCGTTCACTTTGCTGGAGCGGCTTGAAACCAAGCTGGAGGCAACGCCGGGCCAACTGGCCCGCGCAAGTGTCGAATTGGCCAAGGATTGGCGCACCGACAAATACCTGCAAAAGCTCGAAGCGATGCTGATCGTGACCGATGGTGATGATCTTTTGGTAATCACCGGGGCGGGTGATGTTCTGGAGCCCGAGCACAATGTTGCGGCTATCGGATCGGGTGGCAACTATGCGTTGGCTGCGGCACGCGCCATGATGGATGGCGACCGCGATGCCGAAACTGTCGCGCGCAATGCGATGGCGATTGCCGCTGATATTTGCGTCTATACCAATGGCAATCTGACGGTAGAGAGTATTTCCAAATGACCGACCTGACCCCCCGTGAAATCGTTTCCGAGCTTGACCGGTACATCATCGGCCAAAACGACGCAAAACGCGCCGTTGCCGTGGCCCTGCGCAACCGCTGGCGGCGCAAGCAGTTGGATGATGACCTGCGCGATGAGGTCTATCCAAAAAACATTCTGATGATTGGTCCCACCGGCGTCGGCAAAACCGAGATCAGCCGCCGTTTGGCCAAGCTGGCACGCGCTCCGTTCCTCAAGGTTGAAGCAACAAAGTTCACCGAGGTCGGCTATGTCGGTCGGGACGTGGAACAAATCCTGCGCGATCTGGTGGACGCCGCGATTGCCATGACCCGCGAGCACATGCGCGAGGACGTCAAGGCCAACGCCCATGCCGCCGCAGAAGAGCGCGTGATCGAGGCCATTGCTGGCGAAGATGCGCGCGAAGGTACACGCGAAATGTTTCGCAAGAAACTGAAAGCAGGCGATCTTGACGATACGATGATCGAACTGGAGGTTGCCGACACCTCAAGCCCCTTTCCGATGATGGACATCCCCGGCCAGCCGGGTATGGGCATGATGAACCTCGGCGATCTGTTCGGTAAGGCGATGGGCGGACGCACCACCAAAAAACGCCTGTCAGTTGCGGAAAGCTATGAGCTGTTGATCGGTGAGGAGGCGGACAAGCTTCTGGATGATGAAACCGTGACCCGTGCCGCTATCGAAGCGGTTGAGCAAAACGGCATCGTGTTTCTGGATGAAATCGACAAGGTGTGTGCGCGATCCGATGCCCGCGGCGGAGACGTCAGCCGCGAAGGCGTGCAGCGCGATTTGCTGCCCCTGATCGAAGGGACAACCGTCAGTACCAAGCATGGGCCGGTAAAAACCGATCATGTATTGTTTATCGCATCGGGTGCTTTTCATATTGCCAAACCATCGGACCTGTTGCCGGAATTGCAGGGACGTCTGCCCATCCGGGTCGAGTTGCGCGCACTGACCGAAGAGGATTTTGTGCGCATCCTGACAGAGACCGACAATGCGCTGACCTTGCAATACACCGCGTTGATGGGCACCGAGGAAGTTGTCGTGACCTTCACCGAAGAGGGTATCAAGGCGCTGGCCAAGATTGCGGCGGACGTGAACCAGTCGATCGAAAACATCGGTGCGCGCAGGCTTTATACGGTGATGGAACGGGTGTTTGAGGAATTGTCGTTCACCGCACCGGATCGGGCAGGTGAAGCAATTGAGGTGAACGCCGATTTTGTCGAGAAGAACCTTGGTGAGTTGACCCGTTCGGCTGATCTGAGCCGGTACGTCCTGTAGCCTGAAACTCACGCCCCGGCGCAAGGCCGGGGCGTGAGGCCTGTCTCGGTCACTTTCCCTCTTCCCATTTGCCGCATTCAGGCAGATGAAACACAGATGGGCTACCTCCGCTTCATCCGCACAAACTGGCTTTTCCTGCTGGCTGGCTTTGTCCTGACTCTCACATCCTCTTACGGGCAAACCTATTTCATCTCGTTGTTTGCGGGTGAAATCAAAACCGATTTTGGTCTGAGCGATGGTCAATGGGGCGGGATTTACACAATAGGCACCACGATGTCGGCCATTGCGATGGTCTGGGCTGGCGTCTTGACGGATCGGTTCCGGGTGCGCGCGCTTGCGGTTGCTGTGATGATCGGTCTGGCCCTGGCTTGTGTTGCGATGGCGGTGAACACCTCCTGGATCCTGCTGGTCCTTGTGATCTTTGCCTTGCGCCTGACGGGTCAGGGAATGATGTCGCAGCTCGGCGTGGTGGCGATGGTACGATGGTTCGAAGCGACACGGGGCAAGGCGCTTTCGCTGGCCTCGATGGGGTTTGCTGTGGGGCAGGCGGTTTTGCCCGTGGTTTTTGTGGCGTTGTTTGCGGTGTTTCAGTGGCGCAGCCTATGGCTGCTGGCGGCCGGATTGGTCGTGCTGACCATTCCGTTGATCGTGATCCTGCTGCGCCGCGAACGCACCCCGCAAAGCATGGCCGACGAAGCGCAGATCGCCGGTATGCACGGCCGGCACTGGGCGCGCGGTGAAATGCTGCGATCGGGTCTGTTTTTGCTGATGATCCCGATGATCGTAGGGCCATCGGCCTGGGGAACGGCACTGTTTTTTCAGCAGGTGCATCTGACCCAGGTCAAGGGCTGGGAATTGGTGGCCTATGTCGCCTTGATGCCGATCTATACGGTGTCTTCGGTCATTGCGACATTTGTTTCCGGCTGGGCCATTGATCGGTTCGGAGTCAGCCGGATTGTTCCCATTCAGATGCTGCCTTTTGCGCTTTCCTTTTCGGTGCTGGCCTACGCGGACACCATTTTAATGGCTGGCGTCGGTTTGGTGATTTTTGGCGTGGGGCAGGGATTGCAATCCACCGGATCATCCAGTTTCTGGCCAGAATATTACGGCACCCGGCATATCGGGTCGATCAAATCGGTTGCGGCGGCGTTGATGGTGTTCGGGTCGGCGATTGGGCCGGGAATCACCGGCGCGTTCATTGATTACGGCGTGGATTTCCCCGATCAGATGCTGCCGATTGCGATCTACTACGCCCTGGCCGCCGGATTGGCGACAGTTGGCATCATCCGGTATCGGCCAACGCTGGGCAGATAACGGGCCGGGCGAAACAAACGCCTGAAAAATTCACCGATGTCGGCGCAGATAGACATAATAGGCCCCGCCGCCGCCATGACTTAGGTGGGCTTGTGCGACCTGCATCACCACCTGTGCCAGTGGCGGCGTGTCCAGCCAGTGCAACACCTGATGGCGCAACACGCCATAGCGGGTAGGGATCGGGCCACCGTCATCGCGGATCTTTCCCTTGCCCGTGACCACCAAAACCAACCTTTTTTGATTGGCATGGGCGGCCAGAATAAACCGGTTCAGCGCCGGGTGGGCGTGCGCCAGGGTCATGCCATGCAAGTCGAGCTTGCCCTCCGGGACCAGCTTGCCGCGCTTGAGTTTGCCAAATGCCTTTTTGTCCATTTGAACCGACGCGGGCCCCAGGGGGTCGGCAAAGGATGGGGCCACATGAGAAACGTGTTTTCTTTTTTCCGGATGTGCCTTGCCCATCAAGGCGCCCTTTGACTTGCGCAGCACAGCAGGCGAGGGGCGCGAGGCATCAATATCGGGCGTGAACAGCGTTTTGAGATCAAGCCGCTCGGTTCGATCCGTGACCCTGCGCCACAAAGCCAGATCATCATCGTTCAGACGCCCCTTGTTTGGTCCACGGGTCATATGGCGCTTTCCGGGAGCAGGGCATAGGCGCGCTGGATTGGCATCAGAACCAGCATTCGACCGGGGTCACGCAGCTTACCCGCCGCGCGCCCGGCCGCGTCGCCTGTGCCAAAGAAAACATCGGCCCGTTGCGCGCCTTTGATCGCTGATCCGGTGTCCTGGGCGATCATCAGACGGCGCAGGGGATCTTCACCATCCTTTTCGATCCAGACCGGCGCGCCAAGTTTGACATATGACGGATCAACGGCAACCGACCGCATGGTGGTCACGGACCTGTTCATTGCGCCCAGCGGGCCGCGTTCCGCAGGCACCTTGCTGACTTCGCGGAAAAACACATAGGACGGGTTGTGCAACAACAATTCCTGACCATCCACCGGATTGCGGCGCACCCAGTTCTTGATTACCTCGGCGCTGACCTGATGCGCATCATAGACCCCACGGCGAACCAACTCGACGCCGATTGACCGATAGGGATGACCATTCGCTCCCCGGTAACCGACCCTGATCCGTTCGCCATCGGGCAGGCGAATGCGGCCTGATCCCTGAATTTGCAGAAAAAACAGCTCTACCGGATCATCGACCCAGGCGATTTCCAGCCCTCGACTGGCCATCACGCCGCTGGTCAGGATCTCGCGGCGGGTGAACCACGGATTGCTGCGCAGCGCCTCGGGGGGCATCCTGTAGACCGGGTAGCGAAAGCGGCCAGTCTGTGCGCGGCTGCCATCGAGTTCAGGTTCAAAATATCCGGTAAACAGACCATCCTGGCCGTCGGAAATCAGGACAGGCCGAAAGAACAATTCAAAGAATTGCCGCGCGTCAGGGCCGGTGCGCGCATATTCGCAAACAGCGCGCCAGTCGGGGTCATCCATATCACCGCAGGTGTTCAGAAAGGTCTTGAGCGCGGCTTCGTGGTTGTCATTTGACCAGCCGTCCAGCTGACTGAATTCTAGCACCTCATAGGTCACATCAGACGCGTGAACGGGGGCCGCCATCGCAACCCCCGCTAATATCGCTGTACCAATGGCACGCGCTATCCGTCTGTAGAGACCAGCAACCAATTCGGATCATCCGAGCCCATGATACGGGCAAAAACCCAGCTATCTTTCTGCTTCTTGATTTCAGTGAGGCTGCCTTCGACAATATCACCGCCCTTGTCACGCACAGCAGAGTTCAATTCCGCCACAAACCGGACGGTCAGTTCCGCCTCGTTGGTGTCAGGGTCAAGTGTGGCATCGGAAAGTTCAAGCTCACTCACACCGATGAAGTTCGCTTCAATGGTCAGCCCCTGATCTTCGCGGGCCGCGACACCATCAACGAAGCTGTCGTAAATTTCTTCAGACAGGAACGGTTGGATTTCCGCGAGATTTCCGCGCTCATACCCCATTACGATCATCTCGTAGGCACCGCGCGCACCGCCCAGAAAATCATTGACCCCAAAGGTGGGTTCAAGGCGCTTCATCTCGGCCAATGCCTTGCCTGCACTGCTGTCTTCGGGGACGTGATCGGTGATGTCGAGATCAGGACCGCCTTCGATCACCTCAAACGCCGGCTTGCTGCGGGTTGTGGGGCCGGTATCAATGGCGGGGGGTTTTTCAAAACCTTCGCGGGTGCCAAGCACATTGCGCAAACGCAGGATCAGAAATACGGCAATACCGGCAAGGACCAGAAGCTGTATCAGGGGTGAATGCATGTAAACCTCTTTGAGCAAAGCATGGAAACGGGGCTGTTGAGGCCTTATGTAGGTGCTCGACCGGGGCGAGTCCACTCTGCCCCTCACTAAGAGGTGTTCCCAATGTGGCTTTTGATCGCATTTATCGCAGTTCCGCTGATCGAGATTGCGCTGTTCATACAAATTGGCGGGGCGATTGGCCTTTGGCCGACGCTTTTGATCGTGGTAATCACCGCGTTTCTGGGGACGTGGCTGGTTCGGACACAGGGCGCGATGGCCGTCGGGCAATTGCGATCGTCTTTTTCGGACATGCGTGACCCCACCGAACCGCTGGTGCACGGGGCGATGATCCTGTTTGCCGGTGCGTTGCTCCTGACACCAGGGTTTTTCACCGACGCGGTCGGGTTTTCGCTATTGATACCCGGTGTGCGGTCCGCCGCGTACAGGGCGATACGCGCCCGTGTGAATATTCAGAGTTTTGAGACACATAGCACGCGGCAAACCCATCAACGGCCAGAAGCCAGCGATGTGATCGAGGGTGAGTTCGAAGAAATATCCGACCCGAGCGGCAGGCCCGATGGCCCGTCCGGATGGACAAAGCATTGAGGGCATCGCACCAACCTGCTAAGCCCGCCGGGATTTGATTTTATCCAACGGAGAATTCCATGGCAGAAGAAGCAACACCCCCCGTCCAGCCCGTCATGCGCGTGCTGGGCCAGTTCATCCGAGATATGTCGTTTGAGAACATCATGGCGCAAAAAGGCGCCAGCGCCGATGTGCAGCCCGATGTTCAGGTTCAGGTAAACCTGGATGCGAAAAAGCGCGCGACGGATAACCAGTACGAAAGCTCCATCAAGCTGAATGTCACCTCGACCGCGAAAGACGGCGACGCGACGCTGTTTGTGCTCGAAGTGGACTATGTTGGCATTTTCCACATCGAAAACGTGCCAGAGGACCAGATCCATCCGTTCCTGTTGATCGAATGTCCCCGGATGATCTTTCCGTTCCTGCGCCGTGTGGTCAGCGACGTGACCCGCGACGGCGGCTTCCCGCCGCTAAACTTGGAAAACATCGACTTTCTGTCGCTTTACCGGAACGAAATTGCCCGCCGTCAAGCTGACGAAGGCGCGCCAAAGATGGACGCCTGAACAACTAGGGTATGTTTTTCGGGATGCTTCGGGGGACAGGCGCTTAAGACCCCCGTCCCGGCTCCAGGCCGTGACGGGAGTATCTGCTCTCACGCCCCGGTCTTGAACCGGGCCCCCTCACTTTCTGACCCTTACGCTTGGCCCCAGAGCGCATCGGCGCCCAGCTTGGCGACAAATTCCGCATGGGCAGCGGTTTCCTTTTCTGACAACCGGGATGGTAACGGCACGGGGCGCGGTTTGGGCACCCAGGCGGCACCATCTGTACCCGACCTTTGGTCCGGGGCGGAGGACAGTGCAAAGTCGGGCTGCCGCCCGCCGATCAGCTCAAGATAAACCTCGGCAAGGATTTCACTATCCAGCAACGCGCCGTGCAGGGTGCGCGCGGTGTTGTCGATGCCAAACCGGCGGCACAAGGCATCCAGTGACGCGGGCGACCCCGGAAACCGCTTGCGTGCGATGGCCAGTGTATCAATTGCCTGTTCCCATGGGATTTGCGGCAAGCCCATCCACTTCAATTCGGCATTCAGGAATTTGATGTCAAAGGAGGCGTTGTGAATGATCAGCTTGGCGTCGCCGATGAAATCCAGGAATGCGCGGCCAACGGATGCAAACCGGGGTTTGTCAGCCAGAAAGTCATCGCCCAGACCGTGTACTTCGAATGCTTCCTGCGGCATCGCGCGTTCGGGGTTGATATATTCGTGAAACGTCACCCCGGTCGGCATGTGCCTGATCAGCTCAACCGCGCCAATTTCCACGATCCGATCCCCGCTTTCGGGGTCAAATCCCGTGGTTTCGGTATCCAGAACGATCTCACGCATGGCACTGCTTTCCCTTGATGTCTTCGATCACCGCCTGAACCTGAGCACGCGCATGTTCAATTGTGTCCGTCTCGATCACATAATCAGACCGCGCTGCCTTTTCGGCGGCAGGCATCTGTTTGGCCCTAATGGCATCAAACTGGGCCACTGTCATGGTACCGCGCTCCATCACGCGTTGTTTTTGCGTTTCGTCGTCGACGATGACACAGGCAACGGCATTCACTTTGCCCTCACCACCTGTTTCAAACAACAGTGGAATATCGAGCACAAGGATTTCCGCATCTGCTGCTTTGAGAAAACTCGCCCGGTCCAGCCCGACCAAAGGGTGAACGATGCTTTCGATTGTTTTCAAGGCGTCAGGATCGCGTAGAATGATCTCCTTGAGCCTGGGCCGGGATACCGCGCCGTCAACAACCGCCTCCGGGAAGGTTTCCAGAAAACGGGGGACTGCAGCGCCGCCTTTTGAATAGAGCCGATGCACCGCAGCGTCCGCATCCCAAACCGCACAGCCTGCCTCGGCAAAGAGTTTGGCCGTGGTCGATTTGCCCATACCGATGGACCCGGTCAGCCCCAGCAGGAACATCAGCGCAACGCCGCCGCGCGGGTGGCGCGGTCCACCGCGGGGCGTGTGCCAAACCAACGTTCAAATCCCGGCACGGCCTGATGCAGCAGCATACCCAACCCATCGACGGTAACGCAGCCGATTTCTTCTGCGGTTTCCAGCAGCTTTGTCTTGAGCGGCGCATAAACGAGATCGGTCACGACCGTCTTTGGACCGAGCCCATCCAGCGGCACACGCAGTTCGCCCTTGCCCAACATGCCAAGGGACGTGGTGTTAACCAGCAGGTTTGCGGCGTCAATCATATTGCCCGCCTGAACCCAGTCATAGATGCGCAGGCGGCTTCCGAAATCATCCTTCAGTTTCTCGGCGCGCACACGTGTTCGGTTGGATACCCTGATCTCCGGCACCCCGGCATCCAAAAGCGATGCAATCACCGCCCGCGACGATCCGCCTGCGCCCAGCACCGCCGCCGGTCCCGCCTTTGGGTTCCAGCCGGGCGCGCCGGTCTTGAGGTTTTCAATAAAGCCATAGCCATCGGTGTTATCGGCGTGGATTTTACCATCCTTGCGGAAAATCAACGTGTTCGCGGCCCCGATCAGGATCGCCCGATCCGTAATCAGATCGGCAATCGACATGACAGCCTCCTTGTGCGGGATCGTGACGTTGACCCCGACAAACCCCATTTTTGGCAGCGTCCGAATGACACGTTCAAGGTCTTCCCGTGCGACGTCCATGGGGATGTAATGTCCCGCGATGTTGTTCGTCCTGAGCCAATGGCCATGCACCTGAGGGGACTTGGAATGGGCGATGGGCGACCCGATCACGCCAGCCAGTGGGATTCTTGGTAAACTCATGTGGGGAGGTCTCCACGCAGGGTAAGATAATTCAACAATTCAATAAGCGGCAGGCCGAGAACATGAAAGTAGTCACCCTGAATATTGGAAAACAGGCGGACACCTTCCTCTTCAAGCTTATAACACCCGACGGCGTGGCGGATGCTGTCCCAGTTGCGGGCAATATAGGCGTCAAGATAGTCATCGCTGATGTCGCGCATGTACAGGCGTACCTGTCCAACGTGCCGCCAGATCGGCTGACCGTCCTCACAGATCACCGCAGCCGACAGCAGGGAATGCCGATTATTGCGCAATTTGCGCAATTGTTGTGCTGCATCTTCGGGCGTATCGGGTTTCGACAGCAGTGCTCCATGAAAATCCAGAACCTGATCGGATCCCAGAACCAAAGCGCCGGGGTTTTTTTCGCTGATCTTGCGGGCTTTCAATTCGGCCAGTGCATCGGCAATATCGCGCGGTGGCGCTGCTTCGGCAATCATGGCGTCTTTTATCAAGTCCTCGTCGACGCGGGGGCGGATCACCTCAAACTGTATCCCCGCCTGCCGCAGCAACTGCGCCCGGATGTCAGAGCCGGACGCAAGGATGAAGGGTTGAGCCATGTGGATAACCTGTGTGTTTTCTTAAGGACTTTTTAAGGACTTTTTGCCCGGAATCCAGCTTAACCGCAGCCAGAGCAGATTCATCCGATCTTTTACCAGGTTCCCAGCGATTCCATCACCGGTGGACAGGGAAAACTTATCGTGTGGGGGGACTCGGCCAAAGATCGGTCTGTTCAGGGGTTTACCCACAGATAGAATCTTGAAATTGACTACTAACTTATTGTTTCTATTTAATATTTTTATGATTGACGGCCAGTTATGCCCAAGTTCAATCCAAAGACTGTCAACCGGGGATAACTCTGAGCATAACCATTTAATCCACAGCAAACCCGATCCCTACTAACATCATCATCTTTCTTCTTTCTTTATATTGATTAAGAAAGGGACAATAATCGGAGTGGACATGTCTGAATTACTCGCCATTGCCTATCCTTGGGTCAAGTCGCTTCATATCGTTTCCGTCATTTCGTGGATGGCGGCGCTTTTTTATCTTCCCCGGTTGATGGTCCATCATACCGAACAGGCAGGCACCAAAGGTGAGACGCACGCTCTTTTTGCGATGATGGAATACAAACTGTGCAATGTCATCATGCGTCCCGGAATGCACGCCACGTGGACGTTTGGGCTTTTGCTGGTGTTCACCCCCGGAATTGTGGACTGGAGTGCCCTGTGGCCCTGGACAAAGGGCGTGAGCGTCATTGCGATGACTGCCTTTCATACTTGGCTGGTGATCCGGATGAAGGCGTTTCAGCGCGGCGAAAACCATCTGACTGGTCGACAGTACCGGATGATGAACGAAGTACCGACTGTTCTGATGATTATCATCGTGTTCTCTGTGGTGGTGAAATTCTGACACAGTTGACAGCGACCTGACCGCTTTCTATATCTGCGCAACCTCTCGTCCGAGGGGAATGTTAGCTTTTACAATCTGAACTGATCCAGCCGGCGCGCGTTGCCGTGGCTGAACGGAATATTTCCATGACAACTGATACGCTGAACCTTGCCGATCTGAAGGCCCAGACGCCCAAGAACCTTCTGGCGATGGCCGAAGAGCTTGAGATCGAAAACGCCTCTACCATGCGCAAGGGCGAGATGATGTTCCAGATCCTGCGCGAACGCGCGGATGAGGGTTGGGAAATCTCTGGCGATGGCGTGCTTGAGGTCTTGCAGGATGGGTTTGGCTTCCTGCGCTCGCCCGAGGCAAACTATCTGCCCGGTCCGGATGACATCTATGTCTCGCCTGACATGATCCGCAAATGGTCGCTGCGGACAGGGGATACCATCGAGGGACTGATTAAGGCCCCGGACGACAGTGAACGGTATTTTGCTCTGACCGAAGTCACCAAGATCAATTTTGAAGCGCCTGAAAAGGCCCGCCACAAGGTTGCCTTTGAGAACCTGACGCCGCTTTATCCAGATGAGCGCCTGACGATGGAAGTTGATGACCCCACGGTCAAGGACCGGTCGGCACGGATCATTGATCTGGTGACGCCCA
Organism: uncultured Sulfitobacter sp.; assembly: GCA_963976125.1. Lineage (GTDB taxonomy): Bacteria > Pseudomonadota > Alphaproteobacteria > Rhodobacterales > Rhodobacteraceae > Sulfitobacter. Next base: position 16,667 of record CAXBKL010000005.1, read on the forward strand.
TCGGCAAGGGGCAGCGTTGTCTGATTGTGGCACCGCCGCGGACGGGTAAGACGGTTCTGCTGCAAAACATTGCCAATTCCATCGAAAAGAACCACCCGGAATGTTATCTGATCGTTCTGCTGATCGACGAGCGCCCCGAAGAGGTCACCGACATGCAGAGATCCGTAAAGGGTGAGGTCGTGTCATCGACCTTTGATGAGCCCGCAACGCGCCACGTTGCCGTGTCGGACATGGTCATCGAAAAGGCAAAGCGGCTTGTTGAACACAAGCGCGATGTTGTGATCTTGCTTGATTCCATTACCCGCCTTGGTCGCGCCTTCAACACGGTTGTGCCGTCTTCCGGTAAGGTTCTGACGGGGGGTGTGGACGCCAACGCCCTGCAACGTCCCAAGCGTTTCTTTGGTGCCGCACGGAACATCGAAGAGGGCGGGTCGTTGACGATTATTGCCACGGCGTTGATTGATACCGGGTCGCGCATGGACGAAGTGATCTTTGAAGAATTCAAGGGCACGGGTAACTCGGAAATTGTGCTGGATCGCAAGATTGCGGACAAACGTGTGTTCCCGGCCATCGACATCCTGAAATCCGGTACCCGCAAAGAGGATCTTCTGGTGGACAAGGTCGATCTGCAGAAAACCTTTGTTTTGCGGCGTATTCTGAACCCTATGGGCACAACAGATGCGATTGAATTCCTGATCGGGAAGTTGAAACAGACCAAGACCAACTCAGACTTCTTCGACTCAATGAACACCTAAGTTATTTATAAATAACAACAGGTTAAATGAAATGGACACGATTTTCGCCCTGGCAAGCGCGCCCGGTCGGGCAGGGGTTTCTGTGGTGCGCCTTTCCGGTCCCCTGGCGCATGAAATTGCCGACAGCGTTGTGGGGCCTCGGGTTGAGCCGCGCAGCTCTGCGGTGCGTCTGGTCCGGGATCGGTCAGGGGCCTTAGTGGATCAGGCGCTGGTCCTGAATTTCGCTGCACCGAACAGTTTTACCGGCGAAGACGTAGTAGAATTGCATCTGCATGGCAGCATCGCGGTTGTGCGGTCCTGTCTTGATCTGTTGGGGTCTTTTCCCGGTGCGCGGCTGGCCGAACCTGGCGAATTCACCCGGCGTGCAATGGAAAACGAAAAGCTCGATCTGGCCCAGGTCGAAGGGCTTGCTGATCTGATCGAAGCCGAAACGGAGGCGCAACGAAAGCAGGCGTTTAGAGTGCTTTCCGGCGATCTTGGGCAGCTGGTGGAAGGGTGGCGCGTGGATCTGATTCGTGCGGCGGCATTGTTGGAGGCGACGATAGATTTCGCGGATGAAGAAGTCCCTGTTGATGTCACGCCGGAAGTCGGCGGTTTGTTGGCGAAGGTGCGCGGTGATCTGGATGCTGAGATTGAGGGCACCCGAATCGCGGAGCGGATAAAGTCGGGTTTTGAGGTTGCCATCGTCGGGGCGCCAAATGCGGGCAAGTCGACCTTGTTGAACACGCTGTCGGGCAGGGACGCCGCCATCACATCCGAGATTGCCGGAACCACCCGCGACGTGATCGAGGTCAGGATGGAACTGGCTGGGCTGCCGGTGACCTTGCTTGATACGGCGGGATTGCGGGAAACGGACGACCGGATTGAAGCGTTGGGTGTTGATCGGGCGATCCAACGGGCCAGGCAGGCGGACTTGCGGGTATTTCTTGCAGAGGCGAACAGCGAGTTGATGATAGCGCCTGCGCCGGGCGATATTGTCGTACACCCAAAAGCGGACCTTTTTCCGGAAGCTGTTAACGCGGTTTCGGGTACGACCGGCGCCGGGGTTGATGTGCTTGTTGAAAGGATCGAGAAGGTTCTTTTGGAACGCAGTCTTGCCGTTGGCCTCGCGACACATGCTCGGCATCGTGCGGCGATGGAATCGGCGCGGCGGAATCTGAACGAAGTTGAGTTGATCCTTCTGGGTGGACCGGATCAATATGATATAGCTGCTGCAGAGCTGCGGTCTGCGATTCGTGCACTGGAAGTCCTGGTGGGCCGTGTTGATGTTGAAAATCTGCTGGACGAGATTTTTTCTAGCTTCTGCGTGGGCAAATAGCATGGAGTGTTTCACGTGAAACATTTTGAAGTTGTTGTGATTGGTGGGGGCCATGCCGGTGTAGAGGCGGCCCATGCTGCTGCACGGATGGGGGCAGAGACCGCCCTTATCAGCATGACACGCGAGGGTATCGGAGTGATGTCATGCAACCCGGCCATTGGCGGGTTGGGTAAGGGGCATCTGGTCCGCGAGATCGACGCGATGGATGGCGTGATGGGGCGAGTTGCGGACAAGGCCGGAATTCAGTTCCGACTTTTGAACCGGCGCAAAGGCCCCGCCGTGCAGGGACCACGTGCGCAGGCAGACAGAAAAATCTACCGCCGGGAAATTCTCGCTGAGACCCTCGCGCAGCCAAACCTTCAAGTTATCGAAGGCGAGGTGGTCGATTTCGTGCTGGACGGGTCGTGTGTTACCGGCGTTATGCTGAGTGACGGACGCACTATTGTGGCCGGTTCGACCATTTTGACCACAGGCACCTTTCTCAGGGGGGTCATTCACATCGGCGACGTTTCGCGGTCCGGTGGCCGGATTGGTGATAAGGCATCGGAGCTGCTTGCTGAGCGAATGGATAGCTTTGGTTTGCCAATGGGGCGACTCAAAACCGGAACGCCACCGCGGCTTGATGGCCGTACAATTGATTGGAGCGTTTTGGAAAGCCAGCCGGGTGATGACCGCCCGGTGCTGTTTTCGTTCATGTCCCAGGCTCCGTCAGCGCCGCAAATCTCTTGCGGGATCACCCATACGAACGCAGAAACACATAAGATCATACGCGACAATCTGAACCGTTCGGCGATGTATGGGGGACATATTGACGGAATTGGCCCGCGGTATTGTCCGTCCATCGAAGACAAAGTTGTTCGGTTCGCGGATAAGGAAAGCCATCAGATCTTTCTTGAGCCGGAAGGGGCTGATGATTACACCATCTATCCAAATGGCATTTCGACTTCATTGCCGGAGTCGGTGCAGGAACAATACGTCCAGTCCATTAAGGGCCTTGAAAACGCTAAGATCTTACAACCGGGTTATGCGATAGAGTACGATTATGTCGATCCGCGCGCATTGCGTGGGACGCTGGAATTGCGGGACGTACAAGGGCTGTATCTGGCCGGCCAGATCAACGGGACTACCGGCTATGAGGAAGCTGCGGCGCAGGGGCTTGTTGCCGGTTTGAATGCCGCGCTTGCTGTGCAGGAAAAGCCGCCGATCACCTTTAGCAGGGCACAAAGCTATATTGGCGTGATGATTGATGATCTGACAACGAGGGGTGTGTCGGAGCCCTATCGGATGTTTACCTCAAGGGCTGAGTTCCGCCTTTCGCTTCGGGCTGACAATGCGGATCAGCGTTTGACGCCGCTGGGGCTCGAGCTTGGTTGCGTCGGTGTAGCGCGTAAAGACGTATTCATGTCAAAGATGGCAGCTTTGGAAACAGCGAAGGCGCTCTTGACGGAACAAAGCTTTTCTCCAAAGGAGGCATCTTCCGTTGGTATTCGGATCAGTCAAGACGGTAGTCGGCGCACGGGTTTTCAGTTGTTGGCATTCCCGGATGTGAATTTTGAGGACGTAATACCCTTGATTCCCGATCTGGAAGCGGTTGACGTTGAGAGCCGTCGGCAAGTTGAACGGGATGCGCTTTACTCCAATTATCTTGCGCGGCAGCAAAAGGAAATTGACGTTCTGGAAAGGGATGAAGCGCACAAGATACCGTTGGGATTTGATTTCGGGGTGCTCGAAGGGTTGTCGAATGAATTGAAGGTCAAGTTGATTGCCGCCCGCCCTGAAAACCTGGCACAGGCGGCGCGGATTGATGGGATGACTCCGGCGGCACTGACATTGATTCTTGGCCGATTGAAGCGGGAATCTTCAAAGAAATCAGCATGATGACAATGGAGAACATTAATGTTTCACGTGAAACAATGGACAAGTTGTCGGGGTTTGTCGCGCTGGTGGTAAAATGGACCGCGAAGATTAATTTGATTTCAAAGTCCAGCATTCCGGAGATTTGGCAGCGGCATATCCTTGATTCCGTCCAGATATTTGATCTTGCCCCCGCAGGCGGACACTGGGTTGATCTGGGCAGCGGAGGCGGTTTTCCTGGGATTGTCATTGCGATCCTGACCCAGGATACGGACATACCGCACCAGGTCACGCTGGTTGAGAGTGATCTTCGCAAAGGTACATTCCTGCGCGCCGCCATTCGGGAGTTGGAGTTGCAGGCCAGGGTGATCTCGGATCGGATCGAAAAATGCGATCCATTACATGCGGATATTCTGTCAGCCCGCGCATTGGCAGATCTTGAGAAACTTCTGAACCATACCGAACGGCATCTGAGCCCTCAGGGCACCGCCTTGTTTCCAAAAGGCGCGCAGTGGCAACAGGAGGATGCGGCCGCGCGCAGGTTGTGGTCTTATGATTGCGAAGCGGTTACGAGTAAAACAAATCCCGAAGCGGCTATTCTGAAGATCAAGGAAATCAAGCGTGTCTGATCTATCGCGCCCCAGAGGGCCAAAAATCGTTGCAGTTGCCAATCAAAAGGGGGGTGTCGGGAAAACAACAACCACGATTAACCTTGCTGCGGCAATGGTGGAGCAGGGTAAGAGAGTACTTGTTGTTGATCTCGACCCGCAAGGAAATGCGTCAACCGGACTTGGGATCGCGCTCGATGATCGTGAATTCACCACTTACGAATTGCTGTTGGAAGACCTCGACCTCGACAAATTGATCCAGGATACCGATTTTGATGGCTTGAAAGTTGTGCCAGCCACCGTTGATCTGAGCTCGGCGGATATTGAGTTGATCTCAAATGAAAAGCGCAGCTTCCTGCTGCACGACGCTTTGCGGCAAACCCAGATGGACACGTTTTCATTTGACTATATCCTCATTGATTGCCCGCCCTCACTGAATCTGCTCACGGTTAACGCGATGATTGCAGCGCATTCTGTTCTTGTGCCGCTGCAAAGCGAATTTTTTGCCTTGGAAGGGCTGTCGCAGTTGATGATGACAATCAGAGAGGTCCGTCAGACCGGAAACAAGGATTTGCGGATCGAAGGTGTTGTGCTGACGATGGTGGACAAACGCAACAACTTGTCGCAACAGGTCGAAAGTGACGCACGCAGCAATTTGGGTGAACTGGTTTTCAAAACAATGATCCCCCGGAACGTCCGGGTCAGCGAGGCGCCAAGTTTTGCGATGCCGGTGCTGGCATATGACAGCCAGTCGAAGGGCGCGGAGGCCTATCGCGCGCTTTCGAGGGAATTGATTCAGAACAACAGCCAAGGGGGCGAATAGATGGCAGACAAAAGGGAACGTAAACGCGGTTTGGGGCGTGGTTTGTCTGCGCTTATGGCGGATGTTGCGGAAACGGAAACGGCTACCTCCGAAAGTCTTGCCGCGATGGAGCGGGTGATCCCAATCGAGCGGATTGTGCCGAATCCCGACCAGCCGCGCAAACGGTTCGAAAAGGATGATTTATCCGATCTGGCGGCGTCGATTCGGGAAAAGGGCGTGATTCAGCCGCTGATTGTGCGAGAAAAGGCCAATGACACCTATGAAATTGTCGCGGGGGAGCGTCGCTGGCGGGCAGCGCAACAGGCGCAACTGCATAAACTTCCGGTTATTGTTCGGGAATTCACCGATATAGAAGTTCTGGAAGTAGCGATTATCGAAAACATCCAGCGCGCGGATCTAAACCCGATCGAAGAGGCGGCAGGCTATCGGCAATTGATGGACCGGTTTGGCCACACACAGGAAAAGATGGCCGAAGCTCTCGGCAAGAGCCGAAGCCATATCGCAAACCTGCTGCGGTTGCTTAACCTGCCCGATGCCGTTTTGGATATGGTGCGCGGCGGAGACTTGAGCGCGGGGCATGCACGGGCGTTGATCCCGGCACAGAACCCCCTGGCGCTGGCGCGACAGATCATCACCGGAGGATTGTCGGTTCGCGCTGCCGAAGCGCTTGTTAAAAAAGAACAATCTGGCGGCGATGGCACCGTTCCGAAGTCGCAGAGGAACCCCGCGAGGCAGGAAAAGGATGCAGATACCAAGGCGTTGGAAGGCGATCTTTCTGCTTCATTGGGCATGAAAGTGCAACTGGACCATGCGCCCGGCGATGAGGCCGGTGCGTTAACAATTCGGTACAAATCGCTGGAAGAACTGGATGAATTGTGTCGGCTGCTCGGCGGTAGCTGAGGCGCGGTGATGCTATAGACAGGGATCGGTCAGAAGTGTTTCAATAATCGCGTTTAGAACGATAAATCCCTGATCTGTCACACATAATCTGGACCGGTTCACCTCGATCATGCCAATCTCCTGTAGATGGACCATCTTCTCGGCATCTAGTGCTCTGCCGGCTATCGTTTCATACCGGATCAGGTCTATGCCTTCCTTTAACCGCAACCCCATAAGCAGGAACTCGGTTGCCTGCTCACTTCTCGGCAACAGGCTTCGGGGTTTTTCGGTCTTCCCGGCCTTTGCGGCGTTCAGCCACCGCGCCGGGTTGCTGAAACACTCTGTTGCGTACTTTGATCCGCTTTGGGTCATTCGGCCGTGCGCGCCGGGACCAACGCCCAAGTAGTCCCCATACCGCCAATAGATCAAATTGTGACGGGATTCTGAGCCAATGCGCGCGTGGTTTGACACTTCATACCGCGGAAAACCTGCGGCACCGCAGATGTCCTGGGTCGCCTCATACATGTCGGCCCCAAGGTCGTCATCGGGAAGCCCCCGTAACATCCCACGGTTATACCGATCGCCAAAGGCGGTCCCTTGTTCAACTGTGAGCTGATAGAGAGAAATGTGGTCTATGGCCAATGTTAGAGCCTGTTTCAGCTCCTCTTTCCACGCGCCCAGCGTTTGAGTCTGTCGGCCATAGATCAGATCAAAGCTGACTCGATCAAAATGTGTTCTTGCCACGTCAAAGGCCGCAAGCGCCTCTTTGGACGTGTGGATCCGGCCTAGTCGCTTCAGATCGGCATCGTTCAGCGCCTGAATGCCCATCGAAACGCGGCTGACCCCCGCCTGCCGATAGGCCCCAAACCGCCCCGCCTCAACGGATCCGGGGTTTGCCTCAAGGGTAACTTCGAGATCATTTGCCGTAGGCCAGTGCCTCCGGATTGCGGTGATGACGTCGGCAACAACCTCCGGGTCCATCAAGCTGGGCGTCCCGCCGCCAAAAAAGACCGCGTTCAACGTGCGTCCCGTTGTTTCAGCAGCGCCGCGTTCAAGCTCGGCCAAGTAGGCATCCCGCCAGGCCCGTTGATCTATCTGACGGCTTACATGGCTGTTGAAATCACAATAGGGGCATTTCGCCTCGCAGAACGGCCAATGGATATAAAGCCCAAAGCCGCCTTGCTGCCAATCCTCAGTCAAAACATCCCACGATCAACTTGCCAAACGCATCGGCGCGGTGGCTGATGGCGTTTTTCTGTTCTGCATCCATTTCGGCAAAGGTGGTGTCAAACCCGTCCGGCTGAAACATCGGGTCATAGCCATGACCCAGCTTGCCGCGCATCGGCCAGACCAGGGTGCCATTGACCTTGCCGACAAAAACTTCGTCATGACCGTCTGGCCAGGCCAGCACAAGCGTTGCACAAAACCGTGCGCGGCGAGGGTGCGGAGCGCTGCGTTCCTCAAGCAGGGTGTGCGTTTTGGTCATCGCCATCACGAAATCACGCCCTCCGGCGGATTCGGCCCAATCGGCCGTGTAGACACCCGGCGCATTGTCGAGCGCCTCAACCTCAATCCCGGAATCGTCGGCGAGCGCGGGCATGCCGGTCGCCTGCGCCGCCGCATGTGCCTTGATCCGTGCATTGCCGACAAAGGTTGGCTCGGTTTCTTCCGGTTCCGGCAACTTCATTTCTGCGGCACCAACAACCGCAACACCACGCGGCGCGAACAATTGCTGCATTTCCTCGAGCTTGCCGGCGTTGTGGGTCGCAATCAGAATGCGGTCAGAGATGAATTGGCGCGTCACGCAGTCACGTCTTTCTGGATCGCGACCAATTCGGCCACACCCTTTTCCGCCAGATCCATCAGGTTGTTCATCTGATCCCGCGAATAAGTTGACCCTTCGGCGCTCATCTGGACTTCGATCAACTGGCCCGATCCGGTCATGATGAAATTCCCGTCAACGCCCGCTTCGGAATCCTCGGGGTAATCCAGATCCAGCACCGGCTGACCGGCGTAGATGCCACAGCTGACTGCCGCAACCGGATCCACCAGCGGATCGCTGATCACATCCCCGGCCTTTATCAGTTTGTTCACCGCAAGACGCAGCGCGATCCAGCCGCCGGTGATCGAGGCACAGCGCGTGCCGCCATCGGCCTGTAGCACATCACAGTCAATGCTGATCTGGCGTTCACCCAGCGCAACCCGATCAACCCCAGCACGCAGCGATCGACCAATCAACCGCTGGATTTCCACCGTACGGCCACCTTGCTTGCCCGCCGTGGCTTCGCGCCGCATCCGGGTGTTTGTCGCTCGTGGCAACATCCCGTATTCCGCCGTGACCCAGCCAAGCCCGGATCCCTTGATAAAAGGCGGCACGCGATCCTCTATCGTAGCGGTGCACAGCACGTGGGTGTCCCCGACCTTGATCAACGCAGATCCTTCGGCATGTTTGGTAAAGCCCACCTCAACAGAGACAGAGCGCATTTCATCGAGATTTCGGCCAGAGGGACGCATGGATTTTCCTTTTTGATTTGCCAAGGGGATACCGCTGCGTCGATACGGGATGCAACCCCGATTGACGTTTCCCCCTCGCGTCCCTTTATTACAGGTATGATGAACAAGCCGGTGACAGAAACTTCCGCAATGCTGAAGGACTTGAACGACCGCTCGCGCGAGGTGTTTCGTCGCGTCGTTGAAGGCTATTTGGCCAGCGGTGATCCGGTCGGGTCTCGTACACTGACACGTGATTTCAGCGAAAAGGTGTCTGCGGCTACGATCCGTAATGTCATGCAGGATCTTGAGTATATGGGTGTGCTTGGTTCCCCCCATGTCAGCGCGGGGCGCATTCCCACGCAGCTGGGCCTGCGAATGTTCGTGGATGGCATGATCGAAATCGGCGACCCCACGGATACGGATCGGGAACGCATTGACGCGACAATGGGGGATACTGCGGCTGATGTCAGCGGCTTGCTCGACCGCGTTGGGTCGGCTCTTTCTGGTGTGACACAGGGCGCTTCGCTTGTTCTGACACCCAAACACGAGGCCCCGATCAAGCATATCGAATTTGTTTCCCTGTCCCCCGAACGTGCGCTGGTTGTGCTGGTGTTTTCGGACGGCCATGTTGAAAACCGCCTGTTTACGCCGCCCCCCGGACAAACGCCAAGCTCCATGCGGGAGGCAGCGAATTTCCTGAACGCGCTGGTCGAAGGCAAAACCATCAGCGAACTGCAACGTTCGATCGCCCATGCGATACAGGAACGTCGTCAGGAAATTGATATTCTCGCGCAGCAACTTGTCGAAAGCGGGCTGGCACTGTGGCAGGCTGGCGATGAAAGCTCGGAGCGGTTGATCGTGCGGGGACGGTCGAATCTGCTGGGCGAAGAGGCGGAAGAAGCGGATTTGGCCCGCATCAAATCGCTGTTTGATGACCTCGAACGCAAGCGCGACATCGCGGAATTCCTCGATTTGGCCGAAAGCGGTGAAGGTGTTCGCATTTTTATCGGCTCAGAGAACAAACTTTTCTCACTTTCGGGTTCCTCTCTGGTCGTTTCCCCTTATATGAACGCAGACCGTAAGGTGATTGGTGCGGTAGGTGTCATTGGACCCACGCGGCTCAATTATGGGCGCATCGTACCAATTGTGAATTACACTGCGCAACTGGTCGGAAAACTGGTGTCCGATCGGAACTAGAGGGTAAAATGGCAGAGCCAAAAGAAAACGAATTCCTGGACGATCTCGAAGAGGCAATGGCCGAAGAGTTTGCCGCAGATGAAGCCGAGATTGACGAAGAAGAGCTGGAACTTGAACAGGTGCGCGCAGAGCGTGACCAGCTCAAGGATCGATTCATGCGGGCGCTGGCGGACGCAGAAAATGCCCGCAAGCGGTCCGAAAAAGACCGCCGGGAGGCCGAGAATTACGGCGGTTCCAAATTGGCCCGCGACATGCTTCCGGTCTACGACAACATGAAGCGCGCCCTTGAGGCGGCAACAGAAGAACAGCGCGCCGTTTCCGGCCCGCTGCTTGAGGGCGTCGAGTTGACGATGCGCGAGCTGCTGAGCGTTTTCAAGAAACACGGGATCGAGGTCATTGCACCAGAGATTGGCGACCGCTTTGATCCACAGCATCATCAGGCCATGTTTGAAGCACCTGTTCCCGGCACCAAAACAGGCGAGATCATTCAGGTTGCCGCCGAAGGCTTCATGTTGCATGATCGCCTGCTGCGGCCTGCGCAGGTTGGCGTGTCGTCGATGCCGGCGGGCTAAAATACTACCGCCCCGGCCCGGTTCCGGGGCGTCACGCCTTGGCCAACAATCCCGGTTCGCCGCCGGGACGTTTTCCACTACTCCCGCGCTGCGTCCTTCAACCTGTATACCAGATCAAGCGCCTCGCGCGGGGTAAGCTCATCCGGCATCACGTCGCGCAATTGTTCTTCGATCTTGGATGGTTTTGTCGGTTGCGGCGCGGGCGCCGGATTCACCGAAAACAGCGGCAGGTCATCAATCAGCGCCTTTTTGCCACCGCCCCCTTGGCGTTCACCTTTTTCCAATGCGTCCAGCACCACGCGAGCACGGGCAATCACGCTGTCGGGCAGCCCCGCTAGTTGCGCCACCTGCACCCCATAAGACCGATCTGCCGCGCCCTTGTGTACCTCATGCAGGAAAATCACCTCTCCATCCCATTCCTTCACGGCAACGGTGGCGTTTTCGACCCCGGACAGTTTCGCAGAAAGCGCGGTCATCTCGTGGTAATGCGTGGCAAAGAGTGCGCGCGACCTGTTTGCGTCATGTAGATGTTCCAGAGTGGCCCAGGCGATGGACAACCCGTCATAAGTGGCGGTGCCGCGCCCGATTTCGTCCAAGATCACCAAGGCCCGGTCGTCCGCCTGATTGAGAATCGCAGCGGTTTCGACCATTTCGACCATAAAAGTCGACCGTCCCCTTGCCAGATCGTCGGATGCACCCACCCGGCTGAACAACTGACTGACAAGGCCAATATGTGCCCTGGCGGCGGGAACAAAGCTGCCCATCTGGGCCATTAGGGCAATCAGCGCGTTCTGGCGCAGAAAGGTCGATTTACCGGCCATGTTCGGGCCGGTAAGCAACCAGATGTTCGCGCTGTCTCCGTCAGCACTCAGATCACAGTCATTGGCGATGAACGGCTCGCTGGATTGCTGCGCCAATGCGCGCTCTACAACCGGGTGTCTCCCCGCCTCAATCGAAAAGGCCCTGCTGTTGTCTACGGTTGGCCGCACCCAGTTTTCGGCCTGCGCCAGATCAGCAAGCGCAAAGGTCAGATCCAACTCTGCAAGGCCCGCAGAGGTCACGCCAATCCCGGCGGCTGATGCCAAAACAGCGTCCCTCAACCCTTCATAGAGCCGCTTTTCGATCTCTAACGCACGGTTTCCCGAATTCAGGATCTTCGTTTCCATTTCGGACAATGGGACTGTTGTGAACCGGACCTGATTTGCCGTGGTCTGACGGTGAATAAAGGTCTCTGACAAGGGTACAGACAGCATCTTTTCGGCGTGCGTGGCCGTGGTTTCGATGAAGTATCCAAGCACATTGTTATGTTTGATCTTAAGGCTTGAGATGCCGGTATCAGAAACATATTGCTGTTGCATTTGAGCGATGATTGAGCGCCCTTCATCCCGCAACGTCCGGGCCTCATCAAGATCATCGGCATGGCCCGGCGCAATGAACCCGCCATCCCGCGTCAAAAGCGGAGGCTCCGCCACCAGCGCCTGATCCAGCCGATCCATCAAATCATCATGTCCCGTCAGCCCGGAAACCGCATTTTTCAACAGCGCCGGCAGGTCCGTGTCTGCAAATGCCACTGCCAGTTGCTCCGCCTGGGCAAGTCCGTTGCGAATGGCGGCCAGATCACGGGGCCCGCCGCGATCCAGTGACAATCGGGACAGCGCACGGTCCAGATCCGGCACCTTTCGCAGCGCGTTGCGGACATTCTGGGTCAGACGCACATCGGAATACCCGAAAGACACCGCATCAAGGCGATCAAGAACCACATCGAGAACCCGCGAGGGGCTGGAAATCCGCCGCTCCATCAACCGTGCACCCGCAGCGGTGCAGGTGCGGTCCAAAATGGCCAGCAAGGAACCCGTCCGGCCCCCGGTCAACCCTTGCGTCAACTCCAGATTACGGCGAGTCGCTGCGTCGATCTGGACGGTTCGGTTTTCACTTTCCCTCTGCGGTGGTCTGAGCAGGGGCAGCTTGCCCTTTTGGGTGATCTCAAGGTATTCGATCAACGCGCCCATCGCTGACACTTCGGCCCGCGAAAAGCTGCCAAAGGCATCCAGCGTGGCAATCTTGAAAAGGTCGCAAATCCGGGTTTCTGCGCCGGTGCTGTCAAATGCTGATCGCGCCAGACCCGTAAGCGACAGATCGAAATCAGAGACTAAATGGCGCAATTCTCTCTCATTCGTTTCTGAGACAATCAACTCTGATGGGGACAAACGTGCCAACTCCGGCGCCAACCGGACCATCGGCAGGGCCATGACATGAAACGCGCCGGTGGAAATATCGACCCAGGCCAGGGCCGCCCCATCTCTGATCTCGGCGTAGGCGGCCAGATAGTTATGCCGCCGCGCCTCTAGCAAGGCTTCTTCGGTCAGGGTACCGGGGGTAACAAGCCGCACGACCTCTCGCCGAACAACAGACTTGTAGCCGCGCTTCTTGGCTTCCGCCGGGCTTTCCATTTGTTCACAGACCGCGACACGGAACCCCTTGCGGATCAGCGTCAGAAGGTACCCCTCTGCCGAATGAACCGGCACACCGCACATCGGAATGTCCTCGCCGCCATGTTTGCCGCGTTTGGTCAGCGCGATGTCCAACGCTTCGGCTGCGGCTACGGCATCATCAAAGAACATCTCGTAAAAGTCGCCCATTCGATAAAACAGCAGCGCATCGGAATGCCCCGCCTTGATCTCAAGGTACTGCGCCATCATCGGCGTGATTTTTTCGGCAGTCACTCACAGCCCCCCGGTCACCGTAGGGTTCTGTACTAAACTACAGCCGACAGGGAAAGCACCGCTTGTCGCTGGACGGGTTGGAACATCGTGTTAAACTGTGCCACCGCCGAGCAGATCAAGAGACGCAGAAAACCGTGCGCAACAAAATCGACATGTCACTGGCACCCGAAGATACTTTCCTGAATCCGTGGCAGGATGAGGGTTTTAGGCTGTTGGCAGAGCCGGATTTTTTCTGGCGCGCTGTAGAACCCGCAATCATCGAGGGTATCCCGGCAAGCGCTCTTGATGAGATCAACGCCCGGATCACCTCCACGATCAAGGGAATAAGACGCAACAGACGATTTGACAGGGCAATAGAATTCGAAGCTGTGCCTGCAATCCTGAAGTCGGCAAGTATCCGCAAATCCATCGTGCTGGCTGGCGGTCGTGTGTTGCTGTCCGGGGCGGCCGGCACCCGCGCCGTGAACAGATACCGGCGCGAGAACGCAGTCGCCGGTGTTGTCGAGGCAGAAGAGGAGATGACCCAGTATTTCGAGCGGTGTCAGGAGGAAAACGCCGACCGGCTTTTTCCTCTCTATTCCGGCAGATTGGACTCTGGCGTACCCTTTGTCATCGAGTGTCGAAATACATTCAATTACTATCACTTCGTGACTGAATCCCTGTGCCAGTTGACATTGCTGGACGGGCAGGATTTCGAGGGCGACATCTATTTCCACTATCCCAACCACGAAAAAAAGCATCGACCCTTCATTCACACATTTGTCGAGGCGCTGTTCCCCGAATATCAGGGCCGCGTTCATTTTGAACGTGCGCCAAAGGAGTACGATCTCGCCCTGACCGGCTACGATTTATTAAGCACTTATCCCTTTGCGCCATCTTCCCTGTTTGATGGGCTGCATGATGCCGCCGGTGGGCCGACGCTGTACAAGGGTGCAAATTCCAACATTGCCAATTGGCGGATGATTGCAGCGAATGGTTATGGCACACCGTTGCTGGCACTGCGCAAACGGGCGCTCAAAGCGATTGAGGGGCATGATTTTTCCTACCTTCCCAAGCGTTTCTTTGTCGGTCGGGACGACAGGGTCAGCCGGGTCAGGCACATGGCGGGGGAGGATCTTCTTTTTGAACACCTGCAGCTGTTCGGCTTTGAATATGTAGTTTTTGAGAACCTTTCGCCACTTGAGCAGATTGCCATCATGGCCCAGGCCGAGGTGATGATGTCTTATCATGGGGCCGGGTTTACCAACATGCTCTTTGCCAGTCCTGATACCTATGTGATTGAGTTGGGTACCTTGCAAACTGCACAGTATCGGTGGGAGGATTTCTGGCCGCTGGCCCATGCGGCGCAGTGTAAATACATCAACTTCTTTTGCGATTATTTCTCTGAAACACCTTTACTAGAGCCTGATTTCAAGAAAGACGGTATCGTCCCGGTGTCCATTTCAGACAGGGCCGTTGCACAGGTCATGGCCTTTGTCGTGACGATTCTTGGCCATCAGCCGGAATTGAAATCGGCGGGCCGGGTTGCCGAACTGATTGGGGCGCTGATGCTTGCGCAGGAGACAGACAGGGCAGGCGAGGTATTGGAAGCGCACAAGGATCTGTTGCCTGGCAATTTCGATTTGTGTCTGCAGGCGGCAGATTACTACAAGAAAATGGACTTACCCAAGCAAGAGTTGGTGGCCCTTGACCTTGCTGTCAAGGCGGACCCGAACCGATGGCAGACCCTCATCCGCATCGTCTGGTGCGCGCACCGGGTCGAGCGACCGCAGGTGATCCGCTGGGCCTTGTCGCGATTGAAACTTGAATTTCCTGACCGCCATACTGCCTTTGTCAGCAACCATGAATGGCTTCGATATGTTGCTTAGCCATGCCTGTGATTGTGCGCGGCGGCATCCTTGGCTATGACGGCTCAAACAAAAAGAGAGTCCACTCCCCGTGTCCAAGAACAGAGTTACCGATGAAGAGGCGCTAGCCTTCCATCTTGAGCCCAGCCCCGGCAAGTTCGAGATCACCGCCACCGTGCCGATGACAACGCAGCGTGATTTGTCGCTGGCCTATTCGCCCGGCGTTGCGGTCCCCTGCGAGGCGATCGCGGCATCCCCCGAAACAGCGTATGATTATACCAACAAGGGCAACCTTGTGGCAGTCATTTCCAACGGAACGGCGGTCCTTGGTCTGGGCAATCTCGGGGCGTTGGCGTCCAAGCCTGTGATGGAGGGAAAGGCGGTTCTGTTCAAACGATTTGCGGACGTCAATTCCATCGACATCGAACTGGATACCGAAGACACGGAGGCATTCATCAACGCGTGCAAACTGATGGGGCCAACCTTTGGCGGCATCAACCTTGAAGACATCAAGGCGCCGGAATGTTTCATTATTGAACAACGGCTTAAAGAAGAGATGGACATCCCCGTCTTTCATGACGATCAGCACGGGACGGCGGTTATCTGTGCTGCGGGGTTGATTAATGCGCTGCATATTTCCGGCAAAAAGATCGAAGATGTCCGCATTGTTCTCAATGGAGCGGGGGCTGCGGGCATTGCCTGTCTTGAGCTGCTCAAGGCGATGGGGGCCAAACACGACAATTGCATCATGTGCGACACCAAGGGCGTGATCTATCAGGGCCGCACAGAAGGCATGAACCAGTGGAAGTCGGCCCATGCGGCCAACACCAAGCTGCGCAGCCTCGAAGACGCAATGATCGGCGCGGATGTTTTCCTTGGGGTGTCGGTCAAGGGCGCGGTCACACAAGACATGGTTGCCAGCATGGCGGACAACCCGGTGATCTTTGCCATGGCGAATCCCGATCCGGAAATCACCCCGGAAGAGGCGCACGAGGTCCGCATGGACGCCATCGTTGCCACGGGGCGGTCCGATTATCCCAATCAGGTGAACAATGTTCTCGGCTTTCCTTATCTTTTCCGGGGCGCATTGGACATTCACGCCCGCGCCATCAACGACGAAATGAAGATCGCCTGCGCCCATGCGCTTGCCAATCTCGCCCGCGAGGACGTGCCGGATGAGGTGGCTCTGGCCTATGGCAAGACGCTCAGCTTTGGCCGGGACTACATCATTCCGACACCGTTCGATCCGCGCCTGATCTGGCGCATTCCACCTGCCGTGGCTCGGGCGGGCATGAACACCGGTGCCGCGCGGCGTCCGATCATTGATATGGACGCCTATGAGCTGACGTTGAAATCCCGGATGGACCCAACGGCAAACATCCTGCGCGGTATCAATGCCCGCGCGCGAAACAATCAGGCGCGGATGATCTTTGCCGAAGGCGACGATCCGCGGGTGTTGCGGGCGGCGGTGCTGTATCAACGCTCGGGTCTGGGCAAGGCATTGGTTGTCGGGCGACCCGAAGACGTCAGGGAAAAGCTCGAAGTCACGGGATTGGGCGATGCGGTCCGCGAGCTGGAAATTGTAAATGCGGCAAATACCACCCATTTAGAGACGTATAAGGACTATCTCTATGGCCGGTTGCAGCGGCGCGGCTTTGACAGCAAGGACATCCATCGTCTTGCCGCACGCGACCGTCACGTGTTTGGTGCGCTGATGTTGCAGCATGGTCATGGCGATGGGCTGGTGACCGGGGCGACCCGAAAATCGGCGCATGTTCTGGAACGGCTGAACCATGTGTTCGAGGCCAACGCCGAACATGGCGCGGCAGGGTTCACGGCGCTGATGCACAAGGGGCGGATCGTGTTCATTGCCGATACGCTGGTGCATGAATGGCCCGATCAATATGACCTTGCCAATATCGCGCAAAGCGGCGCGCGCGTGGCACGGCATCTGGGACTTGAACCGCGCGTGGCCTTTGTCAGCTTTTCCACCTTTGGCTATCCTGTGTCCGAACGGGCGGAAAAAATGCATGAAGCCCCCAGAGTGCTAGATGAACGTGGTGTCGACTTCGAATACGAAGGCGAGATGACGGTGGATGTCGCGCTGAACCCGGCAGCGCAGGCGCAATACCCCTTCTCGCGGCTTACTGGACCTGCGAACATTCTGGTGGTGCCGGCCCGACATTCGGCAAGCATTTCCGTGAAGCTGATGCAGGAAATGGCCGGCGCGACGGTGATTGGTCCGATCCTGACCGGGTTGGACAAGTCGATCCAGATATGTTCCTCCACCTCCACGGCCAATGACATCCTGAACATGGCAATTCTTGCCGCCTGCAAGGTTGGCGAATGATCTGGAACCTCGGCTCGATCAATGCGGACAACTTTTACCAGGTGCCGCATCTGCCCGCGCCGGGGGAAACGCTTGCCGCGACCCGTTTTCATCAGGGGCTGGGCGGTAAGGGCGCTAACATGTCCGTTGCTGCCGCCCGCGCCGCCGCGCGGGTTCAGCACATCGGCGCGGTCGGCTCCGATGGTATCTGGGCACGTGACAGGTTGCTGGAATACGGGGTTGAAACCTCGCACATCAGGACCGTGGATGCGCCGACAGGCCATGCCAATATCTGTGTCGATGCAAAGGGAGAGAACAACATTGTTTTGCTGCCCGGCGCCAATCATGCGGTTACGGAACAGATAATCGGTGCCGCCCTGACCGAGGCGTCCCCCGGTGATGTGCTGTTGATGCAGAATGAAACCACAGGTCAGGAGTTTGCCGCGCAAACCGCAAGAACACTTGGCCTGAAGGTCGCCTATGCGGCTGCCCCTTTTTCTGCTGATGCGGTCATGGCGGTGCTGGATCAAGTTGATCTGCTGGTCCTGAACGCGGTCGAGGCAGCACAGCTTTTGACCGACACCGGCCATTCGTTGAATGATTTGCCGGTTGCCGATATTGTTGTCACCTTGGGGGGTGATGGCTGCAAATGGGTCTCTAACAAGGCGAAAACGGCGCAAGATTTCAAAGCCTACCCTGTTGTTCCGGTCGACACGACCGGGGCGGGTGATACATTCACCGGATACCTGGTGGCCGGTTTGGATCGGGGTCTGATGATGGACGACGCACTTGATCTGGCGATGCGCGCCGGTGCCCTGATGGTCACGCGGCACGGTACGGCGGATGTGATCCCCGATCTGAAAGACATTCAGGACTTCGACTTCTGAGGGCCGTCTTGCCCGGTTGGTCAAACCAGCTTGTAGAAATTTTCGACAGATATTTCGCCAAATTCAGAAATCGCTCTGGCGCGCAGCATCTGCATTCCCGTGATCCAGCGATCGTGATCCGCGCCGCGAAGGGCGGCGTATGTCGCGGCTTCGGGGTGTGACAGGATCAGGAAGCGATCCGCCTCAACCCCCGCCACAACCGCATCGGCAACGTCTTTTGCGGTCAGCAGGTTCGCCCCCGCATCCGCATCCGACAGACCCAAAAGCGGGGTCGCCACATATTGTGGGCACACCACCGATACCCCGATCCCATCGGCACCATGTGTAATCGCCAGCGATTCCGCAAAGCTGACCGCGGCATGTTTTGTCGCTGAATAAGCGGCATCGCCGATCTGGTTCAACAACCCGGCGGCCGAGGCAACATTGACCAGATACCCAGACCCGCGTTCGATCATTTTCGGCAAAAGCGCACGGGATGCATAGACGTGGCTCATCACGTGCACCTGCCAGTTCAATTCCCAATGATCGTTCGGCTGTGACGCTGCATGGGATGGATCACCTTTGCCCAACCCCGCATTTGACACGTAGATTTCCACATCGCCATGCGACTGCGACGCTTGCGTCACCAGCCGTTGAATGGCCGCTTCGTCCCGAACATCACACTGAACAGCAATGCCACCAACCTCATCGGCAACCATAGTGGCCTTGTCCGGATCCAGGTCCGACACACAGACCCGCGCCCCCTTGGCCGCCATCGCGAGTGCCATCGCCGCGCCGATGCCGCTACCTGCGCCGGTAATGACCACCGATTTTCCGTCGAACTGCATAGCCAGCCTTTCCCGCTCAAATCACGAACTGGGCCAGTGTTTCATCATTGGTGATGTCGGTATAGGTAAACCCGGCGTCATCCAACCGCCCGAACATCTCGGGAAAGTTGCCCGGTACGTCCGTTTCGATCCCGATCAGCACCGATCCAAAGTTGCGCGCCGATTTCTTCATGTACTCAAACCGCGTGATGTTGTCGTGCGGTCCCAGTAAATCAAGAAAATCGCGCAGCGCGCCGGGACGTTGAGGCAGACGCAGGATAAAGTATTTCTTGAGCCCGGCGTAACGCTGGGCGCGTTCCTTGACCTCTGGCAGGCGCTCAAAGTCAAAATTTCCGCCGGTGACGACGCAGACAACCGTCTTGCCTTTGATCTGGTCTGCGACGTCATCCAGCGCGTCGATGGACATGGCCCCTGCGGGTTCCAGAACAATCCCTTCGACATTCAGCATCTCGACCATCGTGCCGCAAATGCGGTCTTCCGGCAGGTCGATGATGTCCGCCCGGTCCACGCCCTTGAGTTTCTCAAACGGCCGCGCACCGATCTTGGCCACGGCGGCACCATCAACAAAGGAATCGATGGGGGACACATCAACCGGCGCACCATTTTCAATGGCCGCCGCAAGGCTCATTGCGCCGGAGGGCTCAACAAAGGTGTAGCGGCATTCATCGCCAAAATACCCCACAACGCCAGCCGACAGACCGCCACCACCGACAGGCATGATGATATGATCGGGTGCGCGGCCCAGCGCCTGTTCGATTTCGACGGCCACCGATGATTGCCCTTCAATCACGTCGTCATTGTCAAAGGGAGAGAGAAAATGTGCGCCCTCATCGGTGCAAAACCTCTGGGCGGCGACGAGAGTTTCGTCGAAATAGTCCCCGACAAGCCGGACCTCGACGTTGTCCCCGCCAAACATTCGGGTTTTCAGGATTTTTTGTTCCGGGGTGGTGACGGGCATGAAAATCACGCCGCGAACGCCAAAATATTTGCACATGAAGGCAACGCCCTGTGCATGGTTCCCCGCAGAGGCACAGACAAAAAGCGATTGATCGGGGATCACCTTGCGCATTGCATTGAATGCCCCGCGCAGTTTGTAGGATCGTACTGGCGTCAGATCCTCTCGCTTGAGCCAGATGTCGGCCCCGTAGCGGTCCGACAGCAATTCGTTTCGCAATAACGGCGTGGCCGGAAACACAGGCCGCATCTTGGACGCCGCGAGCGTCGCCATTGCCTGAAAATTCTCTGTCATTGTGCCACTCCGGTTTGCCTTTTCTTTCGATAGGGGTGCAGGTGGGGCAGGTCAACGCGCGGCTCGCCTTGCCCAGCCCCCAAAAACCGGATACCTCGCGTGCCAACTCGAAAAGGAATCCCGCCATGTCCGCACCCAAAAAAGTTGTGCTCGCCTATTCCGGGGGTCTTGATACCTCCATCATCCTCAAATGGCTTCAGACCGAATACGGCTGT
Organism: uncultured Sulfitobacter sp.; assembly: GCA_963976125.1. Classification (GTDB taxonomy): domain Bacteria; phylum Pseudomonadota; class Alphaproteobacteria; order Rhodobacterales; family Rhodobacteraceae; genus Sulfitobacter. Next base: position 37,243 of record CAXBKL010000005.1, read on the forward strand.
GAGGTTGTGACCTTCACCGCCGATCTGGGACAGGGCGAGGAACTGGAGCCAGCCCGCAAGAAAGCGGAAATGATGGGTGCGTCGGAGATTTACATCGAAGACGTCCGCGAGGAATTCGTCCGCGACTTTGTCTTTCCGATGTTCCGGGCCAATGCGGTCTATGAGGGGCTCTATCTGCTGGGAACATCCATCGCCCGGCCGTTGATTTCCAAACGTCTGGTCGAGATTGCCGAAGAAACCGGGGCAGATGCCGTGGCGCATGGCGCTACCGGCAAAGGCAACGATCAGGTGCGGTTTGAATTGGCCGCCTATGCGCTGAACCCCGACATCAAGGTGATTGCGCCCTGGCGGGAATGGGATTTGTCCAGCCGGACCAAACTGATCGACTTTGCTGAAAAGAACCAGATCCCGATTGCCAAGGACAAACGCGGCGAAGCGCCGTTCAGCGTGGATGCCAACCTCTTGCATACCTCCTCCGAGGGTAAGGTTCTCGAAGATCCAGCCGTTGACGCGCCCGACTACGTGTACCAGCGCACGGTGAACCCCGAAGATGCGCCAAATGAGCCGGAATATGTCGAGATCGGGTTTGAGCGTGGCGATGCGGTCAGCATCAACGGCGAAGCCTTGTCGCCCGCCACGATTCTGACCAAACTCAACGAGTTGGGCGGCAAACATGGGTGCGGGCGTCTTGATTTGGTCGAAGGTCGGTTTGTCGGCATGAAATCACGCGGTATCTATGAAACACCTGGCGGTACCTTGCTGCTTGAGGCGCACCGGGGGATTGAATCGATCACGCTTGACCGGGGCGCGATGCATCTCAAGGACGAGTTGATGCCGCGCTACGCGGAACTGATCTACAACGGTTTCTGGTACAGCCCCGAACGCACCATGTTGCAGGCGGCCATTGATGCCAGCCAGACCCATGTGACCGGCACCGTTCGCCTGAAGCTTTACAAGGGTAGTGCGCGCACCGTGGGCCGGTGGTCGGAGCATTCACTCTATTCCGAGGCACATGTGACATTCGAGGATGACGCAGGGGCCTATGACCAGACAGATGCCGCTGGTTTCATCCAGTTGAACGCGCTCCGGCTCAAGCTGTTGGCGGCGCGCGACAAGCGGTTGAAGTAAACACTTTGACCATGAGGCCCCGGGGTCAAGCCCGGGGGCGCGATGATCTTGAACGAGCGTCCCGGCCCTGAGCCGGGATCTCTTTGTTGCATAAAACCTACGTCAATCTACGCGCCGCCAAGCGCTCATAAAACGGTAACGCCTGCGCCGCCAATGCTGCCATTTCAGGCTCTAACACGGGCATTTCACCCTCTGCGCCGGCAAAACCCGTACTGCGATGCACGGCCCCATACCAATGCGCGGCCCATATCCCGTCCTGCGCGCGCGGTCCCGAGGGCCACTTCAACATGGCAGGATCAAAAGGCAGATCAATCCGCACACAGCGCCCGCAACATCCCTTCCGGGTTGGCGCGAATGTCGGTACTGTCGATCACAACGCCCCCGATTTCATCAAAAAGCGCAGCCTGCTGGACAAAGCCGATGTCCTCCAGCGATGGTGCCTCGCGTTTTGCGGCATAGCTTGCGATGACGCGCGCTGGGTGGCGGATCAGATGTACGTGCACGCAATCCCTGGCCCAGTCCAATGGAAACCCGTCGACCATGTGATGCGGCATATGTTTCATATAGAGATGCGGCGTGCCGGGCGCCCGACAAGCCGTATCTACCTTCACAGGGTCTGTTTCGTGGGCCGCAAGGATCTCATCCCCCATTGGATGCTGCGCACCGCTTGCCGCCAGATAGGCCGCATAGAACGGCTCATCCATCACCGCGAAATCCCTTCGGGCGCCAAAACTGTACATCATCGCCGTGCTCAGGTTGCGCGGCCCGGACCACATTGCAATGCGCATGGACGTTTCTCCCTGACCCGACGCTAGAAATGTTACGGTCCGGTGCCAAGTGGTAAAGTGATGTCACCGCTCCGTGATTTGGCCCGACGGGATATTGCGTTACGTCGCATCGAAATGCAGCCTGTATGCAAAGGAGTGCGCCATGACACCTCTGAGAACATTCAAGACCTTTGCCCTTGGGGCGCTGATCGCCATTGGGCTGATCGCACAATCCACCTACGTTCGCGCCGCCGGAACCGAAACGCTGACCGTCGCGGGCGGGTGTTTCTGGTGTGTAGAGGCCGATTTTGAATCTGTCCGGGGCGTGAAGGAAGCTGTTTCCGGCTTTGCGGGCGGCACGACGGTAAATCCAACCTACAAACAGGTCACGGCAGGGCGGACAGGGCATTACGAGGTCGTGCAAATCCGGTTCGACCCCGATGTGATCAGCCGCGACACGATCCTGTCGTTGTTTTTCCGGTCAGTCGACCCAACGGACGCGGGGGGTCAGTTCTGTGATCGCGGTCCCAGCTACCGCACGGCGATTTTTGCCGATGGAACGGCACAACAGGCCGCTGCGAAAAAGGCAAAAGAAGATGCGCAAAGGGCGTTGGGTCAGACAATTGTGACCCCGATTTTCGGAGCAGGCAGATTTTTCCCCGCAGATGCCTATCATCAGGATTATTACAAGAGCAACGACCGGCTGGCCGTGACATCGGTCGGGATCGGCGTCAAGAAATCGACCGCCTACAAGAGGTATCGCAAAGGGTGCGGCCGAGATAAGCGGGTCAAACAGCTTTGGGGCTCAGCGGCACCGTTTGCCAGATAGAGTGATGCCGTCCCGCAATCGACACCGGCCATTTGCGGAAACGGGTAATTTGTCGCTGAACCGGGCCTAGCCAAAGACAAAGAAGCAAAGTTTGTTCCCGTCCGGGTCACGCACATAGGCCCCGTAAAACCGGTCCGGGATGCGCTGGCCCGGTTCGCCATCATCCGTCGCACCCAATTCCAGCGCGCGTTTGTGCATTTCGTCGGCCTCTGCCTTGCTGTCTGCGGTAAAGGCCACCATCGTGCCGTTGCCCGGCGTCGGATCGCCCTTGTCATAGGGTTTGCAGACCGCCACCATCGGCTGGCCGCGTGCGACACTGATAAAGGCGATGCGGCCTTGATCTATCACCACCTTGCCGCCCTTGTCGGCAAAGAGGTTTGCATAGAATTCTTTGGCGCGCTCCATGTCGTTCACGCCGAGGGTTACATAACCGATCATAGGTCTGGTTCCTTAGGTTGTCATCGCGCCCCGGACTTGATCCGGGGCCTCGTTGTTTGAGGGAGTGGTCCCGGATCAAGTCCGGGACGTGTGTTTCGTCAATTCAGCGTACCGAATTTGCGGTTCAGCTTGCGCATCCCGCCGATCCAGCGGTCATAGTCCGCCGTCTTGTTTTTCATATACTCCCGAACCTCTTCGTGTGGCAGGATCAAAAAGGTCTCCGCCCGGATTGCATCGACACAAGCCTGCGCAACCGGCTCGGGCTCCATCATGCCGTCGATTGCGGCGACGTGGTCCTCGTGGCCGCGGGTCATTTCGGTGCGCACCGCCTGCGGGCAAAGCACCGATACCTTGATGCCGTCATCCCCATGGGTCATGGCGATCCATTCCGCCAATCCAACAGCGGCGTGCTTGGTCACACCATAGGACGCTGACCCAACCTGATTGAGCAGACCCGCCGCAGATGAGGTGTTCAGCAGATAGCCACCGCCCCGCGCCGCCATCAACGGCACCAGATGGCGCGCGGCCCAGACATGGGACATCACGTTAATGTCCCACACCCGTTGCCATTCGTCGTTTGGCGTGTCCATGCCGCCACCAACGGCGATACCGGCATTCGACCAAAACAGGTCAATCGGGCCAATGTCCCGTTCGACAGCGTCGATCATGTCCTTGATCTGATCCTCATGCGACACATCGACGGTAAAGGCGGTGCCGCCCACTGCCTTTGCCGTTTCTGCCGCCCCTGCGCCATTACGATCGACGCAAACCACATGGCGTGCCCCCTCAGCGGCAAAAGCATGGCAAAGCGCGCGGCCAATGCCGCTGGCGGCACCTGTCACGACACAAATCTTGTCTTTCAGTTCCATATCACGTCCACATGTTTGAGCCGCCACAGACGGTCAACGCCTGTCCGGTCATGTATTTGCTGGCGTCAGAAGCAAGGAAAACCGCCAGACCTGCAAAGTCTTCTGGTTCGCCCAGGCGCCGCAGGGGGATTTCGCTTTCGATGCGTTTGGCGACGTCGGGGTTGTCCCACAATTCGCGGGCAAACTCGGTTTTCACCAGACCGGGGCAAATTGCGTTGAACCGCAGGCCCTTGGGCCCAAACTCAGCCGCCAGATTGCGCACCAGACCGATCAACGCCAATTTGGACATGCCATAGGTACCCAGCATCACCGACGGTTTGAATGCCCCGATGGATGATGTGAATGCCATTGACCCGGACCCTTTGGCAACCATATCCGGCGCGACCATCTGGGCCAGCCAAAGGTTGGACTGTACGTTGGCGTTCATGGTTTTCTGATAGGCATCGTCCGGGATTTCAGAGGTCTTGCCATAATAGGGGTTCACCCCCGCATTGCCGATCACCACGTCAATTGGCCCGGCCAATTCGTGCGTCTTGTCGACCAGCGCCTGCAACTGATCCTTGTGGCCCACATTGCAGGACACCGCATGTGCGGTGCCCTTGCCACGTGCGTTGATCCCGGCGGCGGCGGCGTCCAGCTGATCCTGCTTGCGGGCGGAGATCACGACCGTTGCACCATGATCCGCCAGCGCCGTAGCCATTGCCAACCCCATGCCCTTGGAGGCCCCGCTCAACAGGGCCACCTTTCCTGTCAGGTCAAAAAGGCTCATCCAACGAACCCCGACGATCCACGTTCAGGCGCGTGAGCCTTGGCTACCGCCTGACGTTCGTTGCTGTCCTGATAGGTTTTGACCTCGTGGCGTGCGATGACGTGATGATGCACCTCATCGGGACCATCCGCATAGCGCAACGTGCGTTGTTGCGCATACATATTCGACAGAGGTGACCATTGGCTGATGCCTGTCGCACCATGCACCTGCATTGCCTGATCAATGATGTCACAGACCTGTTCCGGTACTTTTGCCTTGATCATCGACACCCAGATCCGGGCTTCCTTGTTGCCCAGAACGTCCATCGCCTTGGCCGCCTTGAGCACCAGCAGGCGCATGGATTCAATCTCGATCTTGGCACGGCTGATGGTTTCCATGTTCTTGCCCAGATCGACGATCTTCTTGCCAAAGGCCACGCGGGACAAACCCCGTTCGATCAGCAGATCAAGCGCCTTTTCCGCCTGCCCGATGGAGCGCATACAGTGGTGGATGCGGCCCGGTCCAAGGCGTACCTGGGAAATCTCAAAGCCACGGCCCTCCCCCCACAGGATGTTTTCTTCGGGGACGCGGACGTTGGTGAATTTGATGTGCATATGTCCGTGCGGCGCGTCGTCATGGCCAAAGACATGCATTGGCCCGATGATTTCCACGCCGGGGTGGTCCATCGGGACAAGGATCTGCGATTGCTGGCGGAAAGATTCAGCATCTGGTGATGTCTTGACCATCACGATCATGATCTTGCAGCGCGGATCGCCTGCGCCCGATATATAGTATTTTTCGCCGTTAATCACCCATTCACCGTTTTCCAGAACGGCCGAGGTCGAGATATTCTTGGCGTCGGATGACGCTACATCGGGTTCTGTCATCGCAAAGGCAGAGCGGATTTCACCGGCCAGCAGCGGCTTGAGCCATTTGTCTTTTTGCGCCTGGGTACCGACCCGTTCCAGCACTTCCATATTGCCGGTGTCGGGCGCGGAACAATTCAGCGTTTCGGACGCCAGGGGGTTCTTGCCCAGTTCAGCGGCGATATAGGCATAATCGAGATTCGACAGGCCCTCGCCGGTTTCGGAGTTCGGCAAAAAGAAGTTCCACAACCCGCTGTCACGGGCTTTCTGCTTGGCACCTTCCAGCAATTCCAACTGCCGGGGGTGATAGGACCAGCGGTCCTCGTTGGCTTCGCCCAGTGCGTGAAACTCATCGCTGATCGGATCGACGTTGTCGCGGATATGCTTGATTACCGCGTTCAGCAGTGGCTTGGCCTTGTCGGACATTTCCAGATTGTTGAGGCTGAGAGGGGAGTTTGGATCGGACATCGGTGGTCTCCTTGATTATTTGTTCACCCAGTTGGGTGCGCGTTTTTCGACAAAGGCGTTGACGCCTTCCTTGAAATCTTCGGTCTTGGACAGATCGCCAATCACCTCGCGGGAATAGGCAATGCTGGCCTGCATTCCGTCACGGGCGTACATGTCGTTCAGCACCCGCTTTGTCGCTTTGACGGCGGATGGCGACACGCTGCACAATTGCTCCGCTTTCGCCATCGCGGCATCCATCAGCGCATCATGCGGATGCACCTCATTCACGCACCCCATCGCCAGCGCCTCTTGCGCCATGATGGTGCGGCCCGTGTACATCATTTCCTGCGCCGCAAGCCGCCCGATATACCGCGACAGCCGTTGCACACCCGAGGCGGCGGCAAAAAAGCCTACCTTGACTTCGGGCAGGGCGAATTTGGCATTCTCGGAGGCAAGGATGATGTCGCAGGACAGGGCCGTTTCAAATCCGCCGCCCATGGCAAAACCGTTCACGGCGGCGATGATCGGCTTTTCCAGATCAAACCGCGAGGACAGCCCGGCAAATCCGGTGTCTGTCATTTTTGCCTTGGATCCGCCCATCGCCGTCGCCTTGAGGTCATTGCCTGCACAAAACGCCTTGTCTCCGGCCCCGGTCAGGACGGCGACCCACAAGTCGCGATCCGCCGCAAAATCATCCCAGCAGGCGGCCATTTCATTATGCATGTCCACGTGCACGGCGTTGTAGACGTCCGGCCGGTTCATTGTGACCAGCAGGATGTGACCTTTCTTTTCCGCCGTGATGTATTCGTAGCTCATACCTTTAGCCCTCCGGTATCAATATCGGTGAATTTGCCGCCGGTCGCGGCCAGTTTGCGCAATGTATCCGCTGGCATGAAATCGGCGTCGTCCGCGCCCAGCCGTTCCATGACATCAAGAACAGCCTGAGCGCCGACCATATCGCCATACAGCATCGGACCACCCTTGTCGGGCGGAAACCCGTAGCCGTTCAGCCATACCACATCCACATCCGACGGGCGCTGGGCCTTGTTTTCCTCCAGGATCTTCACCGCCTCGTTTATCATCGGGTAAATACACACCTCGATGATCTCTTCGGCGCTCATCGTGCTTGGTTGTGCCCCGGTGATGTCGCGGATGATGCCAGCCGTGACTTCCGATGGGATCGGGCGGCGGCTTTCATCGTAGTCATAGAAACCTGCCTGGGTTTTCTGTCCGCGCCGATCCAGCTCGCAAAGCGCGTCGCGGATCGGGTTGTCGGTCTTGGCCCCTTTGGACCAGCCGATGTCGAGGCCCGCAAGGTCGCTCATCTGGAACGGACCCATCTTGAACCCAAACTGGTTCAATGCAGCGTCCACATCCCAGGGCATGACACCCTGATAGACCAGCTTGTTCGCCTGTTTCTGGCGTGCAAACAGGATGCGGTTGCCCACGAAACCGGGACAAACGCCCACCAGCGCGGCGACCTTGTTGATGTCGCGGGCCAGCGTCATGCAGGTCGCAACCACATCGTCCGCCGTGTGTTTTGCGCGCACGATCTCAAGCAACTTCATCACATTGGCTGGCGAAAAGAAATGCAATCCGATCACATCTTGCGGACGCTCCGTCATCGCGGCAATCTCGTCGATGTTCAGCGCCGATGTGTTGGTGGCAAGGATCGCACCGGGCTTCATCACGCGGTCCAACTCGGAAAAGATCTTGCGCTTCAGCTCCATGTTTTCAAACACGGCTTCGATAACAAGATCACAATCGGCCAGATCAGCGATCGACAGACGCCCGTCAAAGCGACCCATGCGCGCCTCGACTTCTTCTTGCGGAAAACGCCCCTTGTCGGCAGAGCGCTGGTAGTTGCCGCGCACAACGCCAAGGCCACGGTCCAGCGCCTCTTGGGCTGTTTCAACGATGGTGACCGGGATGCCAACGGTCGCAAAATTCATCGCGATGCCACCGCCCATGGTGCCGGCACCGATAATGCCGACTGATTTCACGGGGCGCTTGGGTGTGTCCGCCGACAGCCCCGGCACCTCCCAAGCCCTGGCACCGGCGTTGGCGATATAGGCGCCGATCTGTTCTTCTGTCATGTTCCTGCTCATCATCTTGCCTCCATTTTGTCCAGACAGGCCGTGCGCAAACCACGACGGTCAATCTTGTCAGTGGCACCACGCAGGAGCGTCTCCTGCTGGCACCACAGATGCTGTGGTATCTTGAACTTCGCCAGATGCCCGTCCAGTGCGGCGGTCATCTCGGTCCGGGTCAGGGTGGTGCCTTCCCGCAGTTGGACAACGGCCCCGACGGCCTCGCCCAATCGTTCGTCGGGGACGGAAAACGCGCAAGCCTCCAACACCTGAGGCAGTTTGTGCAGCGCCCCTTCGACATCCAGACAGGCGATGTTTTCGCCGCCCCGGATGATGATGTTCTTCTTGCGGTCCAGAATGGTGACATAGCCGTCGGCGTCGATCACGCCGAGATCACCGGTGCGCAGCCAGCCGTCCTGCATGGTTTCGGCGGTGGCTTCCGGCTGATTCAGGTAACAGCGCATGTTGGCGGGACTTTTTACGGTGATCTCACCCAACTCGCCCAGCGGTACATCATTGCCGTTGTCGTCGAGCATGCGCAGTTCCTGTACGGGCGGGTGCAGCCTGCCTGCGCTTTCGGGGCGTTGCACATAGTCGTCGCCGATCATCCCGATGCCCAGCGCATTGGTTTCGGTCATCCCCCACCCGGTTGCAACGCCCGCATTCGGAAAGGTCTCGGCCAGTTGTGCAACCTGCGCGGCGGGGCGTTTCGCGCCCCCCGACCCAAGGTAATCCATCAATGGCAGGGTTTCGCCCATGCGACGGGCCGCCTCCATCAATTCGGCCGATTGCGTCGGCACCCCAAGGAACCGCGTGATGTCGTTGTCCCGCATCAGGCGCACCGCCCTCTCCGCGTCCCACTTGTGCATCAGCGTGATCTTGGCCCCCGCAGGCAGGCTGAGCAGGAACAGAGGATGCGTTGCCGTCACGTGAAAGAGCGGCGTCACCACCAATGCCGACGGGCGTGGCGGGTCGGGCGCATCGGGGTCGGGCGGGTCGATCAGGGGGGCCATCACGGATTGCATCAGCCAGCTAAAGACCGCGTTGACCGCACTGCGATGGGTTTGCACCACGCCTTTGGGGTGGCCGGTGGTGCCGGATGAATACATCACCGCAAAATCGTCATCTGTGTCGATAGTGACCTTAGGCGCGTCGCTGTGTCTGGTACCGTCACGCAGGGTGGTGAAATCGTGATCACCTTGCCCTTCGCCGTCGCGCACCCCGATCAGGGTCAGACCCAGGTCATCCTTGAGCGGGCGAAGCCGCTCAAGGCGTGCGCCATCGGCGAAAACAACCCTGGCCGCGCTGTCGCGCAGCGCATAATCAAGTTCCTCGGTGGTCCACCAGGCATTCACAAACACCACAACCCCGCCAATATGCGAAATTGCCTGCACCATGATCAGCAGTTCGGGATAGTTGCGCATCGCGATGGCGATCCGGTCGCCCTGTTGCAGCCCCAGTTCATCGCGCAGGGCGTGGGCCATCCGGTGAACGACCTCGCAAAATTGCGCGTAGGTCAGGGTTTCATCTTCGTAAACGAGATACTCCAGCGTGCCATTGCCCTGCCGCTCCCATCCGGCGGCCATCAGGGCCGGTACGGTTGGTGGGATGTTCTTGAACGCTTTGTATGTCACGCCCCGGATCTCGGTCTCGTGCACTTCGAAGGCGGGTTCGTTGGTGACAACGTGCTGCGCGGCCTGTTCGGGGGTCATTGCGGTCATGCGGCCCCCTGCGCGCGGTCACGGTCTGGTCTTTGAATTGGCATCACGATCCTCCCTGAACAGTTTGCCACCCTGTGCACCTGCGACACGAGGGGCGACTCTGCTTTTTGGAAAGACTAGGCAGTAATCTTGCCGCTGCCAATCCCGCAGGTCGGAACTTCGTTTCGCAAAATGCGGAATGACGTAAGGTGACTTTGCAGACGGGTGCGGTTGGCAGGCAAATGCCGCAGCGGAAGGTCAGATGCAGTGGGCCTTTGCTGCATATGCCATACCAGCCGGTTTAAGCCAGACCGGGGAACGATCGCAGGTTTTGGACTTTTCAGGCAAAGGCTGACTGCAACAAATGAACCTAGTCAGGCAGGCCAGCCATACGCAATCCAGAGGCGAGACGTTCCCAATCTTCGGGGTTTCGCCACATCGGTCTAAAACCAAAAGCAAGCCCAGCAATATCGTTGCTGGCAATTATCCCGCGACTTTCAAGCTCACCGCGTCGGCGTTGGATGAAGATGTGCAACGCGGCTTCGGCCTCATCTTGCCGCCCAGAATGGGCATAAGCAGCCACAAGAAATGCGTCCGCAAGCGAATTCAAATGAGCCTCACCGATCAGCAGACCAATAGCATCTTCAAACCGGCCAAGGAAAAAATATACTTGTCCGAGAATCCAATCCAAAGCCGGGGGATGGAGGGGATCAAGGCGCATTGCTTCGACAAGAACCTCGTATGCTTTTTCGTGACGTGAAAGCAGCAAGAAGCCATAGCCGCACCAGGCCATCGACTCCGCTTCGTTGACAATTCTTGAAAGCGTTTTCTCGAATTGCGTGTCTGCTTGTTCCCACAATTGCGCGCTCAGGTAGGCAAATCCGAGTTGGTCCTGAATAAAGACATCATTGTTGTCGAGTGCTGCGCCCTTCCGGGCGATTTCCAGTGTTTGTTTGGGCGCATCCGCATCAGCAAGGCCAAGCCACATATCGACGACGTAGGTATCGGCCAGGTACATATAGGCCCGCGCATAGTTTGGGTCCAGTTCGAGGACTCTTTCAAAACAATGCTTGGCGCGCGCCGTGTCCTCGGGATTCAGCCCATCCCGCAGAGATTTTCCCTTCAGCAGAAGTTCGTAGGCCATCATGTTTTCTGTTGGTTTGTCGAAACCCCTTACTACGACATCATGTTGAATCCGCCCCGGAAGGACTGCGATTATGTTCTGTGCGACCTGATCCTGCACCTCGAAAATATCCTCCAGGTTGCGGTCAAACCGCTCGGCCCAAAGGTGTTTTCCGGTATCTGCCGCAATGAGTTGAGCAGAGATTCTAACTCTATTCCCAGCTTTTCGAACACTGCCACCGACCAGATATTGCACGCCAAGCTGGCTTGCAATTTCACTGTCGTTCAGCTCCGAATTTCTGAATTTGAAGGACGAATTGCGGGCAACAACAAGCATCGTTCTAAACCTGGACAATCCGGTGATGATGTCCTCTGAGATTCCATCACTGAAATACTGTTGGTCGGGATCGCCGCTCATGTTCTCGAAGGGCAAGACAGCAATCGTAGGTTTCTCGCTGTCCTTCTGGATACGCTGCGGCGGCGGCTTGATGTCGGTGGGCCATGAATAGAGCCGTACAGGCTTGGAAATATTTTTCAGGCTGTGCTCGCCCATTTCCGAAAAACTTTCAGCAATACGGTGCCCAATGCTTTCGTAAACGATGGAAGAGATGCAAATCCCACCAGCCGGAGACAATGTTTCGAGGCGGGCAGCAACATTCACGCCGTGCCCGTAAATATCTTCGCCATCCAGCATAATATCACCAAGATGGATTCCGATGCGCAACTGCACTCGGGAGCGGAGGTCAGCCATCGCATTCTGAACGCTCATCCCGAATTGAACGGCGTCCACGACAGACGGAAATTCCACAAGGGTACCATCCCCGATTAGCTTGACGATCCGACCGTTGTGCGCTGCGATATTCGGATTAAAAATGGTTTCGCGGTGTTCTCTCAAGTCGGCGAGTGCGGCCTCCTCGTCAACAGCCATCATCGTGGAATAGCCAACAACGTCCGCAGCAAGTATCGCTGTTAGTTTTCGTTCCTAGCGAGCCCTCTCATTCGGAAACTATTAGGCGCTGAAACAGCCGACGTCACAAGGCGCAATTTTGTGGGTTGATCCAGAGCCGCCCCATCAATCGCCCCGCGCCCCTATTCGTCAAACCCTACAAATCGCGCAACCTGATCGACCTCGCGGCGGCGCGATACAACGCTGTTGGCGGCGAATTCCTCGTCCGGCCATCCCAGCGCCACGCAGGTCAGGATTACCTCATCATCGGGGATGCCCGCATGTTCGCGCACCACGGGGGATTGCATGATACCTTGTCCGTTTACCACGGTGCCCAATCCCTTGGACCACGCCGCCAGCACCAGACCATAAGTCACAGCGCCAAGATCGAAATGCGCAATCGTGCCGCCCTCAAGCGATTTGTCGAAGGTCACCACGATGGACACCGGTGCGTCGAATTGACGGAACCCGCGCATGACCCAATCCTGACGCATGTCCTTGTCATCACGGGCGATGCCCATAGCTGCGAACAGCTGTTTGGCGATCTCGACCTGACGGTCGCGGTGCGGTCCCTGATAGGCCCCGTGATCAACGATTTCGCGCACCGGGGGTACGCCGGACAGCATCCGTGTTGAATTACCCTCGCGCACACGTTCCAGTGGCGCACCGGTCAGCACGTGCAGATGCCACGGCTGGGTGTTCATCGACGACGGCGCGCGGTTGGCCAGTTCGATGATCTCTTCGAGCAATGCGCGCGGCACGGGGTCTTTGGTAAAGCCGCGGATGCTGCGGCGGCTTTGCATGGCTTCGGTCAGGTCCATGTGTCTTCCTTGAAGTGATGGGTTGCATGTTCGGTCGGGTCAAGGCGGAGCAATCCGCCTGTGCCAATGGTTGTTTTGATAGACCGCTAAAGCCCCGGTAGCCAGAGTGCGAGACCCGGAAACAGGATCAAAAGTGCGACTAGAAGCATGGAGCAGGCCATGTAAGGAATAGCGGATCCGTAAATGTCGCGCATTGTCGTGTCTTTCGGGGCGACCCCCTTCATCACGAACAGCAATAGACCAAAGGGCGGGGTGGTAAAGCTGATCTCAAGCGCCAGAAGGATGATAAGCCCGAACCAGATCGGATCGAAGCCCAGCGTTGTGGCCAGCGGGAAAAAGATCGGCACGGTCAGGAGCATCATCGAGATTTGTTCCATGAACATGCCCAGCACCAACAAGACCGCGAACATCACCAACAACATCGCAATCGGGGCCAGATCAAAGGAGGTTGCCCAGCGGATCAACCCGCTCGAGGCACCGGAAAAGGCCAGAAGTTGGCTGAAAGTGGCGGAGCCAAAGACGATGAGATAGGCCATCAGCGTCACGCGCAGCGCACCGACGATGGATTTCTTGACCGCCTCCCAGTTTAGGCACCGGAACACGATGCCCAGCAACAGAACACCCAACGCGCCAAAGGCGGCCGCTTCGGACGGAGTGATCAGCCCGCCGACCATGCCGATCACGATCAGCACCATTACCGACAGCATTGGCAGGATGTCGCGGAACAGCAGGGTGATCTTTTGCTTCAGCGCCATCGGCTCCACATCATAGGCCGGCGCGGCGGTCGGGTCGATTTTTGTCTGGATAAAGATTGTGGCGATGTAAAAACTGGCCAGAATCAGCCCCGGAATGATCCCCGCGATCAGCAAAGCCCCCACATCAATACGTGCCAGCGTCGCCAGCAGAACGGCAAGTGCAGAAGGCGGGATGATGATGGCAAGGCCGCCGGTGCCCAGGATCGGACCGATGGACATGTGTTTCTTGTAGCCGCGTTGGGTCATCTCCGGCACCATCAGCGACCCGAGCAGTGCAGTGGATCCCATCGACGATCCAGACAGCGTGGAAAACGCAGTTCCGCCCAGTACGGTCACATAAGACAACCGCCCCGGCAGACGTCCCAGCAGACGGTCAATCGCATTGAACATCCGTGCGCCCAGTCCGGTATGAAAGAAAATCTCGCCCATCAACAGAAACAGCGGGATCGGTACCAGTGCAAAGTTGGTGAGGCTGCCGAACCCGTTGTTCAACATCAGCGTGACACCGCGCGCACCCCCCATGAACAGCCATGCACCGATGATGTTTGCCGCCAGAAACGCCAGCGCAACCGGCATCCCGATGGCCATCAGAACAAGGATTGCACCAATTAGCAGGCCAAGGGCCTCGAACCATTCCATTATTCGTGAATCCCCGCTTCGCCGGAGTGCATCAGTTCAGTGCCGAACACATACCGGGAAAATTCAATTGCCATCAGGCCAAAACTGATCGGGAAGGCCAGTGTAAGGATCCATTTGGGAAAGTAATAGGCGCGCACATCCAGATCGTTGCGCTGAATGTTGGTGACTAATAATTCCGCACCTTTCCATGCCAGCAAGGCACAGACCGCCACGCAGCTGACCGCCACCATGCGGCTGACCACACGGCGTGCGGGCGCGGGAAGGGCGGCGGTGACCAGTTCAATATGCACATGCCCCTTTTCGCGCACCAGCCACGGCGCGCCGAGCATCGTCATATAAAGGATCGCATATTCAGAGGAGGTAAACAGCCAGGCAAAGGGCTGCATTCCGGCGTTGCGCATCACCACCGAGGTGATGACCGAAATCATCAGCCAGACCAGCATCGCCCCCGCGATACCGGCCATCGCATAGAGCACGCCCCGATAGGCTTTGCCGATCATCTCCATGTGCTGCCCCTCATGGCAAAAGGCGCGCCAGGTGTGCCGGCGCGCCCAGTTTCAGGATCAGTTCTTGGAACTGTCGTAGAACAGTTCGATCAGCTTGTCATAGTTCCCGGCCCCCTGTGGGCTTTCTTCCATCAGCTTTTTCATACGGCCCTGGGTTTTTTCCACAGCGGCGGCAAGGTAGGCTTCAGCGGCGGCCCCTTCGAGGGTGACGACCTTCATGCCCGCGGCTTCGAGGGCGGCAAAGTCCTCGTCGCGTACAGCGCCCAGCTTGGCCGAGGATTCCGCTTCATGCTGGATGGCGACTTCCTGCACGATTGTCCGGGCCTCTTCGGACAGGGAATTCCACTTGTCGAGGTTCACGATCGTGCCAAGGTCCGTTGAGAAAAAGCACGGCTCAATACGATAGTTCAGGAACTCGTTCCACTTCAGGTTTATCAGACCAATCTGGGTCCAGCCCGTCGCGTCCACCACGCCCCGTTCCAGCGCGGAATAGACTTCCGTGGTGGGCAGGTCGATCACCTGCGCGCCCAGATATTCCGTAAAGAAGGCGTTGTAGACCGCGTTGCCGCGCAGCTTCAGACCCGACACGTCCAGATTGCCGTCGGCGTCCAATGTCGGCGCTTCACGGGTCCATAGGTTGTAGCAAACCCCGGAATCGAACCAGCCAAGATATTTCACATCCATCTTTTCCTGATGGATCTGGTCAATCAGCTCAATGCCGCCGTTTGCGCGGGTTTCCACCGCTGTCAGGTTGGACGACACCAGCGCGTCTTTTTCCGGCAGCGCACCAGCATAGAAGGAACCGGGGGTGTAAACCATATCAACAACACCCGCGCGCACGGCGTCGGGCTGCTGGAACATGCCGATGGCTTCCGGTCCGCCGCGCACTTCGATCTGTACGACACCTTCACCAGCGGTGTTCACCTTGTCGACAAATTCAAGGAACGACTTGGTATAGATCAGCGATTCCGGAAAGGCGTGGACGGCGGTAATCGTTTCCTGGGCGTAGGCGGATGTCGCCATTGCGGTTGTGGCGATGATCCCTGCAAAAATCGTATGTCTCATTTGGTTACTCTCCCTTTTGTGACGCCGCAGCGTCGGTTTGGTCGGGCCTGTCCGGCCCGGTCTTGGTCATGCGGGCAAGGCCCACGGATGCGCCGCCACGCGGGCGGCACGAAAGGATTTGATCGGGTCTGTGTGCTGGGCCGTCAGGTCGATGTCGTCCCAGCCATTGATGAGTTTCTGTTGCCACACCGGATCAAGATCAAAGGTGACCCTTGTGCCGCCGATCACGGCGATACCTGTTGTCAGGTCAATGCTGGCGCTCTTGGCGTCATGTCCCAATTGACCGATCAACTGCTCGATTTCACCCTCGGCAAGCTGCGCTGGCAGGAGGCCGTTGTTCACCGCATTGCTGCTGAAAATATCACCAAAACTTGGGGCGAACACCGCCCGAATGCCAAAATCGACAAGCGCATAGACTGCCGCCTCCCGGCTTGATCCGCTGCCGAAATTGCGGCGGGCGATCAGCACCTGGGGGCGGTGACGGTTCAGAGTGTGATCCGGCGTATCACTGCGCGCGTCATGCAACAGGAAATCACCGTAGCCTGCGCTGCGCGGTTGCGACATGAACCGCGCGGGGATCAGTTGATCGGTATCCACATTGGCCTGTGCAAGGGCGACGGCCTCACCGTCTATCCGGGTCCAGCCGCTCATGATCGCCCCTCCAACAGGGGGCGCACATCGGTCAGGTGTCCGGTGAGTGCGGCGGCGGCAACCATTGCAGGGCTCATCAGGTGGGTCCGCGCTCCGCGCCCCTGACGACCTCTGAAATTCCGATTGGTGGAGGACGCGCAGCGCTTGCCGGGGGCAACCTGATCACCGTTCATGCCGACACACATCGAACAGCCCGATGCGGCCCATTCCAGACCGGCCTCGGTGAATATCTGCGCCAACCCTTCGTTTTCTGCCTGTCGCTTGACGGCGGCGGAACCGGGGGACACAAGACCGGGCACCCGCGCCCTGCGCCCGGCCAGAACACGGGCCGCCATGCGCAGGTCTTCGATGCGGCCATTTGTGCACGACCCGATGAACACCTCATCGACCGCAACCTGTTCCAGCGGCGTGCCAACCTCAAGCGCCATGTAATCCAGCGATGCCCTTGCCTGTGCCGAACGGTCGCCCAGATCGTCCGGGTCCGGTATGGTGCCGGTGATCGGCAGCGCCTCTTCGGGGGAGGTGCCCCAGGTCACTGTCGGCGCGATGGCCGCCGCGTCAAAGCGTACCTCCCGGTCAAATTCCGCCCCCTCATCGGTGGGCAAAGACCGCCAGTTCCGGACGGCTTTGTCATAGTCCGGGCCGGCTGGGGCAAATCGGCGCCCTTTGCAATAGTCGAAAGTTATCGTATCCGGGGCAATCAAGCCAAACCGCGCGCCGCCCTCGATGCTGAGGTTGCACAGCGTCATCCGCCCTTCCATTGTGAGCGTCTCAACCGCGCTGCCTGCGTATTCAA
>CAXBKL010000006.1:0-53738 GCA_963976125.1 uncultured Sulfitobacter sp.
GGTGCGTATCCGGTCCCCGAACAGAAACACCAGCGTTGCCGCCAGCAGAAGGAAGGGCACAACCACGGTGAATGCGTCGTCGCTGGATACCAGCAGCAACAAACTGCCGGCCAATCCACCCGCCAGCGTCACCAGCGTCAGGCGCAGCAGGCGCGCGCGGTCAAACTGGCGCACTTCCGGCAGAAACCCGATGGCTCCGCTGGCGTAACCCGGAAACACGGCAACCGCACTGGTGGCATTGGCCGCAACGGGCGGCACACCGGTGAAAATCAGTGCAGGCAGGGTCAGGAATGTACCACCTCCCGCAACCGTGTTCAGCGCCCCGGCGGCAAAGGCGGCGACAGTCAGGATAATCAAGTCAAACATGTGGGATACACTGTGTTGTCTGGGAAAGGCGGGGCGTTCCGTCCGGTTGCCATTGCCGTGGTGTGGCCGTCAACCACGATGTGCCGGTACAGGGGATAAAATGCCCCACCGACCCATCGGGCGGCGGGGCATGTCGGGAACCTACTCTTGGTTCAGCGTGCCTTCGCCATGGCCCGCCATGCCGCCGGAAACTTCCTCCGTCGCCTCACCGGAAAGCTCCTCAGGCAGAATCAGGTTCAGAACGATGGCGATCAGCGCCGCTGGCAACAACCCCGATGTCATCAGGATGCGCAGGGTATCGGGCAGGTATTGAACCGCTTTGGGGTCCAGTTGCAGGCCCAGACCCACCGAAAGGGCAATCGCAAAGATCACCATATTGCGGCGGTTCCAGTTGACGTCTGACAGCATCGAGATACCTGCGGCGACAACCATGCCGAACATCACAATCACACCACCGCCAAGCACTTCGATCGGGATGGTGCGGATCACGGCGCCAACCTTGGGGATCAGACCGCAGATGATCAAGAATATTGCACCGATTGTCACGACATGGCGGCTCATGACGCCGGTCATGGCGATTAGGCCGACGTTCTGGCTGAAGGAGGTGTTTGGAAACCCGCCAAAGACACCGGCAACCGCAGAGCCAATACCGTCGGCATAGGTCGCACCGGAGATTTCCTTGTCTGTTGCTTCACGACCTGCGCCACCTTTGGTGATGCCCGACACGTCGCCCACGGTTTCAACCGCCGACACAAACGCCATCAGACAAAAGCCCACAATTGCCGCGATGCTCAGCTCAAAGCCGTATTTGAACGGAACCGGGAAGGCGACGGGCGCCGCGCGGCCCCAGCTTGTTGCGATGCCTTCGATTGTGACCATGCCCATTACCATGGCGTAGAAATAGCCAACGATAATGCCGATCACGACCGCGGAGACCGCCAACATGCCCTTGGCATAGAACTTCAACCCGAGCGTGACAACGATAACGACCAGCGCCGCCGACCAGTTCAACAACGACCCGTACTCAGGCGTGTTGATTGCCGGTACACCACCGGCGGCATATTGAATGCCGACCTTGACCAGCGCCAGACCGATCATTGTCACCACAAGGCCCGTGACCAGCGGCGGCAGGGCAAAGCGTATCTTGCCGATGAAGGTTGCGATGAAGGTGTGGAACAGGCCACCGATGACCACGCCACCGAACAGCGCGGGCAGCGCTTCGACGCCCTTACCGGCAACCAGCGGAATCATGATCGGGATAAAGGCAAATGAGGTGCCCTGCACAATTGGCAAACGCGCGCCCACCGGCCCAAGGCCGATGGTCTGGAACAGGGTGGCGATACCGGCAAAAAGCATCGACATCTGGATCAGGTAGGTCATGTCAGGGAACCCTTGCGCCCCCGCATCAGAGCCAAAACCAAAGCCAGCCGCACCCGCAATGATGATCGCGGGTGTCACGTTTGAGACAAACATCGCCAATACGTGCTGAATCCCCAGTGGTATCGCCTTGTGCAGCGCCGGGGTGTAATTTGGGTCGCGGAGCTGTTCCGGCGTCCCGATGGATGCATCTGTCATGGTGAGTGTCCCTCCTGTTGATGCGTTGCGCCGGCTTTTTGTGGTGCCGGTCTTGTCGATGTCCGTGTCTGTTCAGGCGTCAATGATGAACGGTTCGTCGAACCAGTGTTCTTCGAGGTTGGCCCCGCCGCCGATCCGGTCGATCACGGCGAAAAGGCCCGGTTCGGACAGGGGTGTCAGAACCCCGTGCCAGGTGCCGCGGTGGAAATTGATCGCCTGTCCGGGGTGCGTGATGAATGCGCGCGGGGCGGTGGGCGTGCCGCCATCATCTGTCGCTACGACAACCAGAAACGGATCGGCGGACATTGGCACGAAGGTCTGGCTGCCGTCGGGATGCCGTTCAACCAGATCAAGGGTCAGCGGCAGGCTGCGTTTGTCGCCCTGAAAGATACTGATGCCCGCCCGCCCGTCGCCAAAGTCCAGCCGCGCCCGGTCATCGTAGCGGCCACACTTGCCCTGATTGATCATCTTGTCCGGGGCTCCGGCCGCTTCCAGCACATCACCGTAGGGCGCAAAGGCCGCTGCGGTCAGGGGTGTGGTTTTCAGATGCCTGCTCATCCTGCAAATTTCTCGATCAGGCGCAGCTCCGCAATCCGTTCCACCTGTCGGCAGGCTTCTGCAAACTCGCGGTCGCGGTCATTGCTGATGCGGCGCTCGAATGCGGTGACAATGCTGTCCTTCGTGTTGTCCTTGACGGCGATGATGAAGGGAAACCCGAATTTGGTCGTGTAGGTTTCGTTCAGACCTGTGAAAGTCTCCCGCTCTACATCCGTCAGCATGTCAAGCCCGGCACCGGCCTGTTCGGCGGTGCTTTCTGCGGTCAGACGTCCGGCTGATGCCAGTTTGCCCGCCAGATCGGGGTGCGCGGTCAGGACGCCAAGTCGCTGCTCGGCGCTGGCGCTGCGGAACACACGTGTCAATGCGCTGTGTACGCCCTGCGCCGTGTCGTGGGTCGGCCCCATCTCGCCCTGAAATGCGCCTTCGGCGATCCAGGCGCTGTGCTCGAAAATGCCGCCGAACTCGGACACGAACGTCGCGCGATCCATCTCGGAGGGTCTGTTCATGGCCACGGGGGGGTTCTCCTTGGCCCAGTGGTCGGCGACCTGAAGTCGGGTTGCGAACCAGACGCCTTCGTGAGATTTGAAATGTTCAATCGCGCGGCGCAGGGCGGCGGCGCGTCCGGGCCGCCCGGCAAGGCGACAATGCAACCCAATGGACAGCACCTTTGGCGTGCCTGCCTGACCTTCTTCATAGAGGTAGTCAAAGCTGTCCTTGAGGTAACTTTCAAACTGATCCCCATTGGTGAACCCCGCCTGAATGGCAAAGCGCATGTCGTTGCAATCCATCGTATAGGGAACGATCAGCTGATCCTTGCCGTCAAACTGCATCCAGTAGGGCAGATCATCCGCATAGCTGTCGGCGACATAGGCAAATTGCCCGGTTTCGGCCGCCAGCCGTACAGTGTTGTTGGAACACCGGCCGGTGTACCAGCCGCGCGGGGCCTGCCCTGTGACTTCGGTGTGCAGGCGGATGGCTTCGGCCATCTGCGCGCGTTCTTCATCCTCGGTCATGTCCTTGTGTTCGACCCATTTCAGACCGTGGCTGGCGATCTCCCAGTCGGACGCCTGCATCGCGGCCACCTGTTGGGGCGCGCGGGCAAGGGCCGTCGCCACGCCGTAAACCGTGATCGGCAAGTCGCTCAGCATACGGTGGAGCCGCCAGAACCCGGCGCGTGACCCGTATTCATAGATTGATTCCATGTTCCAATGACGTTGACCCGGCCATGCGGAAGCCCCGGTGATTTCAGACAGAAACGCCTCTGAGGCCGGATCCCCATGCAGGACGTTGTTTTCGCCACCTTCTTCATAATTAAGGACAATCTGGACGGCAATCCGCGCGCCATTGGGCCAATTTGCCTGCGGTGGTGTCGCACCGTACCCTGTCATGTCGCGGGGGTATCTGTTCACGTGTCATCCTCCTGGTCGCATACTCATATTTCAAAATAATAGATTTGTTTTTCAAAAAAAGCGCGAAGGAGTGTTCGGACTGCAATGCTTTGCCGAAAAACACGCGCTCGTTGTATACACCAGTAACCAACAGGAGGTTTCACATGTCCGGCTATCTCACCACCCATGTTCTTGACACTGCGCGGGGTTGCCCGGCCCAGGGCCTCAGGATTGATCTGTACAGGTTGGATGGCGAAACACGTGTCCACCTCAGATCGTTGACAACCAATGACGACGGGCGCACTGATGAACAGATTTTGCCCGAAGACAGGTTTGAAACAGGCGTCTATGAACTGGTTTTCCATGCGGGCGCCTATCTGGATGCCATCGGGGCCCCGCCGGAAACCCCGCGGTTTCTGGATGTGATCCCGCTGCGTTTTGGCATGTCAGAGGCGTCGCACTACCACGTGCCGCTGTTGCTGTCGCCGTTTGGCTATTCCACCTACCGCGGCAGTTGAGCCTGTAGCGATATATCGCGCACCGTCTGTGTGATCCGTGCAATCACATATTCCATGAACAGGCGCGATTTCGGATCCTGACCCCGCCGATGGGTGAAAAGGCAGGCCATCTGGATCGGTTCAGGCGGGTTTTCTGTGGCAACAGGGATCAGCCGCCCCGCCTTGACGTGATCGGCAACCTCGAAGATGGGTTTCATGGCGATCCCGTTCCCGGCCAGCGCCCAGTCGGTCAGAACATCGCCATCATCGGATTCATAGCGACCCGAAATACGGAACCGCTTTGGGCCGTCGGGCGTGTTCAGCCGCCATTGGAATTCGGTGGCGCCGGGAAACCGCAGGTTCAGGCATTCGTGGCTGTCCGACATCAATTCAGCACCCGTCGCCGGGTTGCCGTGGGCGTCGATATAGGCGGGGCTGGCGCAGAGGATGCGTTCCACATCCGCGATCTTGCGAATGCGCAGATTGCTGTCTTCGGGCTGGCCCAGAAAAAACGCCAGATCAAGCCCCTCGGTGGTCAGATCAACCTTGCGATCCGTCAGGCGCAGCCGGATCTTGACCTCCGGGTATTCGTCCAGAAACCCCGGCACCAGCGGCGCGATCAATCGGCGTCCGACCCCAAGTGGAGCGGCAACATAAAGTGACCCCTTGGGGTTCTCGGTGATGTTGACCACCTGCGCCTCGGCGTTGTCCACCGCCTCCAGTATCGCGCTTGCGCCACCATAAAACGCCTTGCCTTGTTCGGTGGGTGTCAGGCTTCGGGTGGTGCGTTGAAAAAGCCGGACACTCAGGTGGTCCTCCAACTGAGAAATCCGCGAGGACGTCACGGCTGGGGAAATGCGCAAATCGCGCCCGGCGGCGGACATGCTGCCCAACTCATAGACGCGGACAAACGTGCGGATATTGTCGAGGTAGGACATTGTTTTGCTTTTTTTGATGCTGCTTGGTGTTTTACGACAATACCAGAACAATCAACACTCAGCTAGTGTGCTACACATCTCGAAACCTCGGAGGTCGCCATGTACGACTTAGCTATCATCTGGGACTGGATCGCGTTTGCCATCCGGTGGCTCCATGTCATTACCGCGATGGCCTGGATTGGGGCGTCGTTCTATTTTATTGCGCTTGACCTGATGCTGAAACCTGCGCCCGGCATGCCCGAAGGGGCGCATGGTGAAGAATGGGAGGTCCACGGCG
This sequence comes from uncultured Sulfitobacter sp., assembly GCA_963976125.1. Taxonomy (GTDB): domain Bacteria; phylum Pseudomonadota; class Alphaproteobacteria; order Rhodobacterales; family Rhodobacteraceae; genus Sulfitobacter. Next base: position 5,600 of record CAXBKL010000006.1, read on the forward strand.
GCGGCTTTTACCATACGACAAAGTATCTCGTCGCTCCCGAACGGTTGCCTGCGCATCTGACCTGGCACAAATGGCAAAGCTATACGACGTGGTTGTCGGGCGCGGCGCTGTTGATGATTGTCTATTGGATGGGTGGGGAATTGTTCCTGCTGGACCCGACCAAGGCGGAATTGTCCCTATGGCAGGGCATCCTGATTTCAGCAGGGTCGCTGACGATCGGGTGGATTGCCTATGACTTCATGTGCAAATCAAAGCTGGGTGAAACGCCGACGCTGCTGATGCTGTTGCTGTTTGTCATTCTGGTGGTGATGGCTTGGGGCTATGACCAGATCTTCACGGGCCGCGCGGCGCTGCTGCATTTGGGGGCCTTCACGGCGACCATCATGACGGCCAATGTGTTTTTCATCATCATGCCGAACCAGCGTATCGTGGTTGCCGACCTCAAGGCGGGGCGCACCCCGGACGCCAAATACGGCAAGATCGCCAAGCTCCGGTCGACCCACAACAACTACCTGACCCTGCCGGTGATTTTCCTGATGTTGTCCAATCACTATCCGCTGTCCTTTGGCACCGAATACAGCTGGATCATTGCCAGCCTGATCTTCCTCACCGGCGTCACAATCCGGCATTATTTCAACACCATGCATGCCACCGGCACCGGTCCACATTGGACTTGGGCGGTGACGGTGCTGCTTTTTGTGCTGATCGCCTGGTTGTCGACAATGTCTGGCATCGACACCTACGAAGAGGCAGAGACGCGTGCGTTGACGCCTTATGAGCAGAAATACGCCTCTGCCGCAGGGTTCGAGGATGCCTTTGACACCGTGTTGGGCAATTGTTCCATGTGCCACGCCCGCGAACCGGTCTGGGAGGGTCTGCGCTGGGCCCCCAAAGGGGTGGTGCTGGAAACCCAAAGCGATGTCGCACGGTATGCGGAGCAGATTTATCTGCACGCCGGGGTCAGCACCGCGATGCCCCCGCCAAACGCGGTCCAGATGGACAATGATGCCCGTGCCGCCATCGTTGCATGGGTGCAGGCCGCCAAGGCGGATTGACGGGACCGGACAGCACCGGATCAATCTGACGGGAATAGGCCGGGGTGGAAAAGGCGTTGCAAAGTGCCGCCATTTCTATACCATCGGTGTCCGGAAACGCGGCGAGAATTCGGCAGCCTCCACTGCCTGATGACACCGCAACGAACATCCTGAAATGTGTGTTTAGGCAGTTAATCAAAGCCAAATGCTAACGTAAAAGGATCCAATCCATGACACATCCCCTGCTTACCCAAAAACACATCAGCGATTACCAAAAGGACGGCGTTGTCCTTGTGAAAGGTCTCTTCACGGATCAGGTCGATCAGCTGCGCTCAGGGGTGGAACGCAACATGTCTGATCCCGGTCCCTATGCCGCCGAGAACCTCAAGGATGGCGAAGGCGGGCGGTTCTTTGACGATTACTGTAACTGGACCCGCATCCCCGAATTCCGCGCCGCAATCGACGCTTCACCAGCAGCAGAAGTTGCGGCAGACTTGATGGGGTCACAGACGGTGCAGATGTTTCACGATCACGTGCTGGTCAAGGAACCCGGCACCTCCAAACCAACCCCGTGGCATCAGGACGGCCCGTATTATTTCGTTCAGGGCCAGCAAACCGTCAGTTTCTGGTCACCGCTTGATCCGGTGACCAAAGCGTCTCTGCGCTGCGTTGCAGGCTCGCATTTGTGGGACAAGCCTGTGCTGCCAACACGCTGGCTGGCGGAAACCAGCTTTTATCCCAATGAGGAAGACTACATGTCCGTGCCCGACCCCGACGCGGAAGGCATGGATGTGCGCGAATGGGCGATGGAGCCGGGTGATGCCGTGGCCTTCAATTACATGACCCTGCACGGCGCGCGCGGCAATGACACCACCTCACGCCGCCGCGCTTTTTCGCTGCGCCTTGTGGGGGACGATGCGCGTTATGTCGAACGCCCCGGCCCGACCTCCCCGCCGTTTCCGGGTCACGACATGCAGGCGGGCCAGCGTCTGCGCGAAGACTGGTTCCCGATCCTTCTGGACAAGGGGGCCTGACCCCGCACCGCATATGACCAGGCAAGCACAGGATGTCCAACACCGACCTGACCTCGTTCCTGCGGGTGCGTTCAGTTATCCGGTCCGCGATCCACGGAGCACCCGATGGTTCGGGTTCTTGTTGTTGCCGGAATTCACCCTGCTTGCCTTCAGTGCCGCGCTTGACCCCTTGCGGATTGCCAACCAGCTGGCTCAGAAGCCGCTGTATGGCTGGCTTGTGCTGTCTCGGGACGGGGCGGCGGTCTCGTCCTCCTCCGGGATTGATGTCGGCGTGCACGCAGGGTTGGATGATCTGGATCCGAGCATTCATCTTTTTGTCTGCTCGGGCAATCATGGCACGCGGATTGCGACCGATGGTGTGTTGGCCGCCCTGCGGCGGCATGTGCGCTTTGGCGGCAAGGTCGGTGGCATTTGCACCGGCGCATCAACGCTGGCGCGGGCAGGGCTTTTGGCGGACAAGCGGTTCACGCTGCATTGGGAAAATCAGCCGGGATTTGTCGAAGCCTTCCCCGATCTGACCCCGACGGAGCGTCGGTTTGAAGCAGACGGCGATTTGTTGACCTGCGGAGGCGGGGCGGCGGCGACGGAAATGATGATTTCCGTCATCGCGCAGGATTATGGCGAGGACTTTGCGATTGCGGTGTCGGACATGTGCCTGAACGGCACCGACCTTGCCCCGCGCCGCGAACAACGGTCGTCGATTGCCAAGGCCATCAGTTCGCGCAATCCAAAGGTTCTGGAAGTGCTGCGCGCGATGTATCAGAACATCGAGGAGCCCTGGCCGCTGGAGCAGCTGGCCGAACAGGCCCGGATTTCGCGGCGGCAGATGGAGCGGCAGTTCCGTCAATTGCTGGGCGAGGCCCCGGCACAGACCTACCGCAACATTCGTCTTGATCGGGCGCGCACGTTGTTGATGGAAACCGACCTCAGCGTGATGGAGGTGGCCATGGCCAGCGGATTCAACTCTGGCGCTGTGTTTTCACGCCATTTCAAGGCGCGATACGGCGAGACCCCCTATGGACATCGTGGCCGGGTCAAGGCGAGGGATGGATGATCCGGCGATCTGCGTTTGGGGGGGGTGCTGAGTGATTTCTGGGCACACCGCGTCGCCACAAACAGACCGCCCGGTGGCAACAAGTTGCCTTGATTCCGGGCTGGTGGGAGGCACCTGCTGACGATCCCGATACCATCAGAGTAACCGAAAACCCTCAGACCGAGGCCAGCAGCCCCGTCATCGCATCCCTGTAGGCCGTCAGAACCGCTTCTCGATGCAAATGCCTGCCCCCCTGCACCATATGCCGTCCGGCAGACCACAGATCGGTGACCACGTCGTCTTTTGCGGCAAACACCAGCCCATCCAGAACCTGATCGGGCCGCAGCGCGCATAATGCGGGCGCGGTGCTGTCTATGGCCACCAGATCCGCAAGCCGCCCCACGGCAATCTCTCCGGCATCGCGGGCCAGCGCCATCGCACCACCCCTTGCCGCCCCGGTATAAAGAGCCTGCCCAACGGATCCTTCACCCCGCACCATCACGTTTCGCGCGCCGTCGCGCAGGCGCTGTGAATACTCCAATGTGCGCAACTCTTCCGTGAGGGAGATATTGACGTTGGAATCCGACCCCACGCCAAAACGGCCCCCGGCATTCAGGTATTCCGGCCCGTGGAACGGACCATCGCCCAGATTGGCCTCGGTGATCGGGCACAGGCCAGCAATGGCGCCGGAGCGGGCCATATCGCGGGTCTCGGACGCGGTCATGTGGGTGGCATGGATCAGGCACCAGCGTGCATCGACGCCGATGTTGTCCAACAGCCAGGCAACCGGGCGCTCGCCCAGCCAGTGCTGAATGTCCTCAACTTCCTTCGGTTGTTCGGCAATGTGGATATGTACCGGGCCTTCGGAGTGCGCCGCCAGAACCTGAGCAAGATCATCCGGTGCCGTTGCACGCAGTGAATGCGGGGCAATTCCAATGCGGGCATCCGGGGGCAGGGCGCGCAGACCTTCTGTGGCGGCATCATGCAGCCGCAGGAACCTGTCCATATCATTTCCGAACCGCATCTGGCCCGCGCTCAGCGCAGTTTTGCCGGCACCGCCATAGGAATACAGAACCGGCAAATGCGTCAGGCCAATTCCGGTCTGGGCGGCTGCTGCGAAAATGCGTTGTGACAATTCCGATGGATCGTCGTAGGGCGCGCCGCCCGTCTGGTGGTGGAGGTAATGAAATTCACCCACACTGGCAAAGCCCGCCTCCTGCATCTCCACGTAAACAAGGGCCGCAATGGCCTGCATCTGCTTTGGCGTCAGTTGACTCATGAATCGGTACATCAGACTGCGCCAGGTCCAGAAGCTGTCCCGTCCTGCTTGCCGCACTTCGGTCATGCCTGCCATTGCCCGTTGAAACGCATGACTGTGCAGATTGCCCAGCGCAGGCAGCAAGGTATCAACACAGGTGTCGCCGTGCCGCGCGGATGTACCGGTCTCGATGCGCCGCATGGTCCCTGTGTCGATTTCTAACCGCACATCCAGAGCCCAGCCAGAGGGTAGCAATGCCTGTTTTGCGTATATCACTGGAAAATCCATGCTAGAACAGTTTATGTATAGACATAATACAGATACATTTATACAAGAAAAGTGGAAATTTCAGGGACATCCGACAATGGCGCAATCTGCATACGTGCTGACCAACCTCACCGCTGCAACGCTGACCGGCACTGATACGCCGTATGGGTTGATCCCGAATGCGGCGATTGTGATCGACGGGCCGTTGATCCGCTGGGTGGGGGCTGAAACGGATCTGCCGACGGACTTCCGCGCCTTTGAAAAGCAGGACTTGGGCGGCAGGATGGTCACGCCCGCATTGATTGATTGCCATACCCATATCGTTCATGGCGGCAACCGCGCGGTTGAATTCGAGATGCGCCTGAACGGGGCCAGCTACGAAGACGTCGCCCGCGCCGGAGGAGGGATCATCTCAACCGTTACGGCGACCCGCACCGCGAGCGAACAGGACTTGTTGCAGGATGCCCTTCGCCGGGTCGATACATTGATCGGTGAAGGCGTTGCCACGCTTGAGATCAAATCCGGTTATGGTCTGGATCAGGACACGGAACTGCGCATGTTGCGCGTGGCACGCGCGATTGCGAGACACCGGCCCGTGCGGGTGAAAACAACCTTTCTCGGGGCGCATGCCACACCGCCCGACTACAAGGGGCGCGATGACGCCTATATCGACGAGGTCTGCATCCCGGCGCTGCGCGCTGCCCATGCCGAGGGGCTGGTGGATGCGGTGGATGGGTTCTGTGAAGGCATCGCCTTTTCCCCCGATCAGATCGCGCGGGTTTTTGACGTGGCCCGCGACCTCGGTCTGCCGGTGAAACTTCATGCCGAACAGCTGTCAAATCTGGGCGGTGCCTCACTTGCCGCGCGTTATGGCGCAATGTCCGTCGATCACATCGAATATCTGGACACCGCCGGGGCCGAGGCACTGGCACAGGCCGGCACCGTTGCTGTGATCCTGCCCGGTGCGTTCTATACCCTGCATGAAACGCAGGCCCCGCCGATCCAGACCCTTCGGGAACTGGGTGTCCCGATGGCGCTGGCCACGGACGCCAACCCCGGATCGTCACCGCTGACGTCTCTGCTGATGGCGATGAACATGGGCTGCACGCTGTTTCGCATGACGCCGCAAGAGGCGTTGCGCGGCGTGACGGTCAATGCCGCCCGCGCACTTGGGATCACCGATACGGGTATGATTGCACCGGGCTACCGCGCCGATCTGGCGGTTTGGGACATCGGGCATCCTGCCGAGCTGAGCTATCGCATGGGGTTCAACTCGCTGCATTCCCGCATTTTTGGAGGGCTGACATGACCACCCTGACCCTGACCCCCGGTGCAGTCACCCTTGCCGATCTTGAACAGATCTACCGCGCCCAACGCGCGGTCCGGCTTGACCCGTCCTGTCATGCGGGCATTGACCGCGCACAGGCCCGGATTGAGGCCGCCGCAAATGGCGATGCGGCCGTTTACGGGGTCAACACCGGCTTTGGTAAACTGGCCAGTGTCAAGATCGCGGCAAAGGATACCGCCACCCTGCAACGCAATCTGATCCTGTCCCATTGTTGTGGCGTGGGTGCGCCGATTGCGCGGCCCCACGCCCGGTTGATGATGGCGTTGAAACTCTTGTCGCTGGGGCGCGGCGCGTCTGGTGTGCGTATGGACATCGTAACCCTGATCGAGGCGATGCTTGCGCGTGGAGTCACCCCGCTGATCCCGCGTCAGGGGTCGGTTGGTGCCTCCGGTGATCTGGCACCGCTGGCACATATGGCGGCGGTGATGATGGGCCACGCAGAGGCCGAGTACGAGGGCAAGACATATTCAGGCGCTGAGGCGCTGAGGCGCGCCGGGCTGACGCCGGTCGAACTGGGCGCCAAGGAAGGTCTGGCGCTTATCAACGGCACGCAATTTTCCACGGCATTTGCGCTTGCGGGTTTGTTTGACGCCTGGCGGGCGACGCAGAACGCGCTGGTGACGTCGGCATTGTCCACCGATGCGATCATGGGGTCCACCGCCCCCCTCCAGCCGGAAATCCATGCGCTGCGGGGCCATGCGGGCCAGATCGACGCAGCAACCGCAATGCGTGCGCTGCTGGAGGGATCGGAAATCCGCGCAAGCCACGTTGACGGGGATACCCGCGTCCAAGACCCCTATTGCATCCGCTGCCAGCCACAGGTGACGGGGGCGGCGATGGACATGTTGCGCATGGCCGCCCGCACGCTTGAGATCGAGGCAAACGCCGCCACGGACAACCCGCTGGTGTTGACCGAGGCGGGGCTGATCGTGTCGGGGGGCAATTTCCATGCCGAACCGGTTGGCTTTGCCGCCGACATGATAGCCCTCGCAGTTGCCGAGATCGGGGCCATTGCCCAACGGCGGATTGCCCTGATCGTCGATCCTGTCCTGAGCCATGATCTGCCGCCGTTTCTGACGCCCAATCCGGGGCTGAACTCTGGGTTGATGATCGCCGAGGTCACAACCGCCGCTTTGATGAGCGAAAACAAACACCTGGCAAACCCCTGTGTCACCGACAGCACGCCAACCTCGGCCAATCAGGAAGACCACGTCAGCATGGCCGCCCACGGCGCGGTGCGGTTGGGCCGAATGGTCGAAAATCTGGAACGAATCCTGGGGGTAGAGGTGATCTGCGCCGCCCAGGGCATCGAATTCCGCGCGCCCCTGAAGACCAGCGCGCCCCTGGCCGCAGTTGTCACCACCCTACGCCGCGTGGTGGCGACATTAAAAGACGACCGCTATATGGCACCCGACCTTGAGGCGGCGGCGATCATGGTGCGCGATGGTGATCTGGTCACAGCCGCTGCGATCTCCATGCCGGAGCTTGCCCCATGACCCCGGTCGAGGTGGGTCAGGGCAACAGCCCAATTGTTCTGGGCCTGCCCCATACCGGCACTTATGTCCCCGATGATATTGCCGCGCGGCTGAACGCCCGCGGTCGGGGGCTGGATGATACGGATTGGCACGTCCATACGCTCTATGACGGCCTGCTGGAGGGCGCGAGCACGGTGCGCGCGACTTTTCACAGATATGTCATTGACGCTAACCGGGATCCGTCGGGGCAGAGTCTTTATCCCGGTCAGAACACCACCGGATTGGTTCCGCTGACGGATTTTGACGGGCATGACATTTGGGACACCCCACCCGATACCGCCGAGATCGAGACCCGCCGCGCTGCGTTTCACGCGCCCTATCATGCGGCACTAGAGACTGAATTAGCGCGGGTTAGAGCCAAATTCGGCATTGCAATCCTTTATGACTGTCATTCGATCCGCAGCCGCATTCCCTACCTTTTTCACGGCACCCTGCCGGATTTCAACATCGGCACCAACATGGGCGAGACCTGTGCACGGGCACTTGAAACCGCCACCTATGGCCTGTGCAAGGCCGAGGACGGCTATTCCACCGTCCTGAATGGCCGCTTCAAAGGGGGGTGGACAACGCGCCACTATGGCAAGCCCGCTCAGGGCATCCACGCCATCCAGATGGAATTGGCCCAATCCACCTATCTGAACAGCGAAACGCCACCGTGGGACTACGACACGGACAAAGCCACCCGCCTGCGCCGCCCCTTGTCGCGGCTCTTGGGCAAACTTGCCCATCTCGCATTGAATGGAGACCTGACATGACCGATCCCCGCAAAAACACCCGTGACGTCTATCCTGCGACCGGGACCGAGATCACCGCCAAAAGCTGGCTGACCGAGGCACCGATGCGCATGTTGATGAACAACCTGCACCCCGATGTGGCCGAGAACCCCCATGAACTGGTGGTTTATGGCGGTATTGGGCGGGCCGCGCGGACATGGAACGACTTTGACACCATCGTGGCCAGTTTGAAGGATCTCGACGAGGACCAGACATTGCTGGTGCAGTCGGGCAAACCCGTGGGCGTGTTTCAGACCCACAAGGATGCGCCGCGCGTGTTGATTGCAAACTCCAATCTGGTCCCGCATTGGGCGAATTGGGACCATTTCAATGAATTGGATAAGAAGGGTCTGGCGATGTATGGCCAGATGACCGCCGGATCGTGGATCTACATTGGCAGTCAGGGTATCGTGCAAGGTACCTACGAGACCTTCGTCGAGGCCGGTCGGCAGCACTACGGCGGTGATCTGACCGGAAAATGGATACTGACCGGAGGTCTGGGCGGCATGGGCGGTGCGCAACCGCTGGCCGCGGTGATGGCGGGTGCCTGTTGTCTGGCCGTGGAATGCAACCCCGAAAGCATCGACTTCCGCCTGCGGACAAAATACGTCGATGAACGTGCCGATACGCTGGATGAGGCGCTTGAGATGATCGACCGCTGGACCCGCGCGGGCGAGGCGAAATCGGTTGGCCTGTTGGGCAATGCGGCGGATGTTTTTGCCGAACTGGTGGCCCGTGGCGTGCGTCCTGACATTGTGACCGATCAGACATCGGCCCATGATCCGATCAACGGCTATCTGCCGCAGGGCTGGACCATGGCGCAATGGCGTGACACGCGGGAATCAGACCCTAAAGCAGTGGAAAAGGCCGCCCGCGCCTCGATGAAAGTGCACGTGCAGGCGATGGTGGAATTCTGGAACGCGGGCATTCCAACACTGGATTACGGCAATAACATTCGACAGGTCGCGTTGGAAGAAGGGCTTGAGAACGCCTTTGCCTTCCCCGGATTTGTGCCTGCCTATATCCGCCCGCTGTTCTGTCGCGGTGTTGGCCCGTTTCGATGGTGCGCGTTGTCGGGCGATCCCGAAGATATTTACAAGACCGATGCCAAGGTCAAGGAAATCCTTTCGGAAGATACGCATCTGCACAATTGGCTTGATATGGCGCGTGAGCGGATCAGTTTTCAGGGACTGCCGGCGCGCATTTGCTGGGTTGGTCTGGGCGTGCGCCACAGGCTGGGACTGGCATTCAACGAAATGGTGCGGAGCGGTGAATTGTCCGCACCGATCGTGATTGGCCGGGATCACCTCGATTCAGGCTCTGTTGCGTCGCCAAATCGAGAAACCGAAGCGATGAAAGACGGCTCTGACGCGGTGTCGGACTGGCCGCTTCTGAACGCCTTGTTGAATACCGCGTCGGGGGCGACATGGGTGTCGTTGCATCACGGCGGCGGTGTTGGCATGGGGTTCAGCCAGCATTCCGGCATGGTAATCTGTTGCGACGGGACCGAGGACGCGGACCGCCGTATCGGGCGGGTGTTGTGGAATGACCCGGCCACAGGGGTGATGCGCCATGCGGATGCCGGGTATGAGGACGCGATTGAGTGCGCGCGCGAAAACGGTTTGAACCTTCCGGGTATTCTATAAGGGGCTTTTGGCTTCATTGAGCCGGCATTCCAGATCTTGACCAGCACGGCATCCGATGTGTTCGTGGCTCCGTTTCCAGAAAACCCGGAAACAGGCCAAACCTCAGTACCGCGTGGTCATCCGGTGGCCCTGCCGGTAGGTCAGATGCACCAGCGTAACGGCCTGATCCTGCCACCAGGTAGTGCGTTCAGTGCGGAAAAGCGCGGCCCCCTCCGGGCAATCCAGATGTGCAGCCAGTGTCTTGTCCGCCTCCACCGCCATGAACCCGATTTCAGCGTCTGAAAAAGGAACCGCCGCCACCAGCCACTCATTAGGCCCGGTTTGCGAGAAATCGGCGGTACGGACATCCGGCGTCACGGCCGGATTGATCCAGCGGTCCTCGTGCTGATAAGGCGACCCGTCCGCATAATGCATGCAAGTCAGGTGCAGCACCGCCTGCCCGGTTTTGAGGTTCAACCGTGCACGAAGCCAGTCCGGCACCTTGATCAATTCGCTGCTGACCAAGGCATAGCGGTATTGCGCGCCCTGTGCCTCGATTTCATGACGTACGATCGGGATGCTGAACCTTGCCTGCCGGACCGGCGCCATGCGCACGCGGGTGCCCGCCTTGCGTTTGCGTTCGATAATGCCGTCATCGGCCAATTCGCGCATCGCGCGATTCACCGTGGCGCGGGCACAGCCATACTCTCCCGCCAACTCCGCCTCGTTTGGCATCAGGCCGCCGGGTTTCCACACGCCTTGTGTGATCTTGTCCAACAGGTCGGTCTTTACCTCCCGAAAGGTGATGGTCATTGGCACACCTTCAGTTGCCCTGCATCCGGGCGTCGACCACCCGTTCTTGTTCAATCATCGCCTCCAGCTGACGCCGGAACCGCAGCGGGCCACCGTCGATGATCAGGTCAATGTGCGGGGAGGTTTTGGTTTCCATTCCGATTTGCACCTCGTTCAGCACCGCGCGGTCCTCTTCAAAGGCGTTGCGCACGTCCTCGCTCATCATGTCGGACAGATCGGTGTCGTCGGGGCGGATGTTGCGCAACTGGAACCAGTAGTACCGCGTCTCGCGCTCGGTTGTGGGGGTCATGAAGTTGTAGCTGTCCATCACAAACGTCTTGTTATGCAGCGGCCCTTCGGGACCGCCGGTGCCTGCGGGGGTGAACACCGCACGGATCAAGGCATGGCTGGGATAGCGGACTTCGTAATGTTGCAGGCGGTCGCAATTGCCCTCAAATTCAACGATCTTTTTGTAAAATGGCGCTGGTTCATGGTCCATCATCCAGCGGTGCACGACCACGCCCTCATCGGTCTTTTTGACCCGCAGCGGTGTGTCCTTGGTCGCGTCCGTTGCGAAAGAGCTTTGATGCACCCAGGCGACATGGGTCGGGTCCAGCAGGTTGTCGCACATCAGCAGGTAATTGCAGTGCAATTCCATCGCCGCGCCCCGGTTGATGCCCCAATCGGGATCGTCAAAGTTCGGAATGTCGATGATGTCTTCGGGGTCGGCGATGGCGTGGTTGCCCATCCATATCCAGACCAAACCGTATTTTTCATGTATCGGATAGGGCCGCACCCGCGCCGCCGACGGGATACGTCCGGTCCCCGGCGCCCAGACACATTGCCCGGCACAATCAAAGGTCAGCCCGTGATAGCCGCATTCAACGGTATTGCCCTTGATCCGCCCCTTGGAAAGCGGCAGTTTGCGATGCGGGCAGGCATCCTCAAGCGCGATGACTTCTCCGTCTGCGTTGCGAAACACACAGATCTTTTCACCCAGAACAAGGATCTGTTGCAGGTCATGGGTGATTTCACTGCTCCATGCAGCGACGTACCATGCGTTTTTCAGGAACATGTGGGCCTCGTTATTAAACATATTGTTGTACCCATTATGTATGATCTTAATGGCATTGAAAGCCCCATTTTGACGCATCCCCGGCGGCTGCGGCAGCTTTTTGCCCCGCCGCCGGGAAATCAGCAGCCGTCGATCATGCCGATACGCCCGTCGGCTGCCGGAACAGGCCAAACCGCAACCCGTGACGCCGTCCGGTCCGGGCCAGCACGGCAAGCGTCAGGACAAGCAGCATCACTTCGGCCACCGGTCCCGCAATCCAGATGCCGGGCTCACCGAACCAGATGGGCAACAGGAGCGTGAGCGGGATTGCAAAAAGATAGGGCTTGGTCAGCCCCAGAAGCGCCGCACGGCCCGCATGGCCAATGGCTTGAAAATACGTCCCGATCATCATCAACGGACCCATCAGAAAGAACACGCTGGTCATGATCGGCAGGATGCGGGCAACTTCGGCAATCACCTTGGGGTCATCCACAAAACTGCCGGCAATCTCGGCAGGCAGGCTTGTCACGGTGGCCTGCACGACAACGCAATAGATGAACGCGGCCCAAAGCCCGGTCCGCAGGCTGGCATTTGACCGGCCCCAAAGGGCGGCGCCGTAATTGTTGCCGGTGATGGTCTGCATCGCATGGGCAAGACCCAGAAGCGGCAGAAACGCAAAAGTAATGACCCGCGTTATGATCCCGTAGGCCGACACGGTATCGGTATACCCCGGCTTTCCGACCCATTGCAGACACCCCATGATAACCGCGGAACCAAGCGCCAGACCAAGGAAATTCAGGCTTTGTGGTGCACCCAGCGCCAACATCCGGCCCCACGCCGTTGTCAGCGGATACAGCCGAAGGACCGAAGGTCGCAGCGAAGTGTTGCCGCGCAGGCGAAAGGTCACGATGATACCAAAGGCCAGCGCCTGTGCGGCGGCGGTGCCATAGGCCGACCCCGCCACACCCAGTTCAAACACGGCGATCAGCAGATAGTTGAACGCGATATTTGCCAGTGACACCAGCAGGCTCATCGCGGCCATGAACCCCACGTGACCTTCGTTGCGCAGCGCGTCGGAATTTACCGACAGCACAAACAGCAGCGGCGAGAAGAATGCCGTGATCCGCAAATAGACCAACCCCATCTGCGCCAGTTCCGCAGACCCGCCTGCGGCCCGCAGGGTAATAGCCGGACCAAATGCCACAAAAAGCAGGATCAGCACCAGCCCCAGAAAAAGCGCCAATCCATGCGCCCCGGCAAAAACAGCACCCGCATCCCGCAGATGCCCGCCGCCGAGGTGGCGCGCCAGAATGCTCGACATGCCGCTTGAGACCAGCGTCGAAAGCGCCACGATCAGCATGTAGATCGGAAACACCAGGGTCACAGCGGCAAGTGCGCCGGGGCCGACATAATGCCCCAGAAAAAGCGCATCAGCGACCGCAAGCAACCCGTTCATCCCCATGACAAAGATGATCGGAATCGCGGTTCTCAAGTAAATGGTGCCAAGTGGACCATTGGTAAACGTATTGGTGGGCATGTCAGACATATCCCATTCTCCTTATTCAAATCGCTTGGAAAGATGGGGCCCGCATTGCCATCCGCGCGAAAGGCGAATGAAATGTTTGAAAGTAGTCAATGCAGAGCTTCACCGGGACATTGTCAGCGGGAGGCAGGCGTCTGCGGCCTGATCACGGGGTAGCGGCCCGCCGATCCGCCGTCAAGCCGGTCGGGAGATTTTGGGGCTGGCCGGATGTTCGTCGCCCGACCGGGTCACGATCGCACCGCGTTGGGCAGTTCCTTCAGAAATACCTTTTTGGACATATGATAGACGGCAAGGACTTCTGGCACGTCAACCGATCCTGCCAACCCCTGTGCCGACAGGGTTTCACCCCTCTGACACAGATCCGAAAACCCGCTGAACCCAAGGCTCAGCGCGCAGCCTTTGAGAAAATGCAGATCCCCGGCGAGGGTGTCCGCATCTGCCCTGTCCGCCAGACGGTCTGTTACCTCCTCGACCTCTTCGAGGAACAGGTCAACGACCTCCTCGAAATCTTCGGCACCTACCTCATCGCGCAATTCATTGACCCGTTGCCAGTCGATCATCACCCGGTCCTTTGCCTCTGCTCCTTGAGGGGATGTGTAGCCGGTTCAGGTAAAAATACCTTTGGCCTATTGCGAAAAATACCCACAAATTTACCGTTTACCGAACATTAACGGGCAGGCCGCTAGATGGCGCGATTGACCTGATGAATGCCTCTGACCATGGTTCCAGATCCCGAACACACACACCGTCCCACCGGGCCGCCGCAGCCACAACAGATCCTTGTGGTGGATGACAGCCGTCTGCAACGACGCATCCTGACGGCGTCGCTGACGCGCTGGGGGTTTGACGTGATACAGGCCGCATCGGGGGAGGCGGCGCTTGAAATCTGCCGGGAACAACATCCCGACATCATCCTCAGCGACTGGATGATGCCGGGGATGTCGGGGTTGGAATTTTGTACCGCGTTCCGGGCGTTGTCGAAGGACAATTATGCCTACTTCATCCTTCTCACCTCCAAAAGCGACAAGACCGACGTGGCGGAGGGACTTGATTCAGGCGCGGATGACTTTCTGACCAAACCGGTCAACAGTCACGAGCTGCGCGCCCGCATCACCGCCGGCGAACGGATACTCGACATGCAGCGCGCCCTGTCCGCTTCCAACCGCCTGATGGGCGAAACCCTCACAGAGCTACAGCGCGTCTACGATTCGCTCGACAAAGACCTACAAGAGGCGCGCGATCTGCAACAATCGCTGGTGCGGGAACGGTTCCGGGCCTTCGATCAGGGCAGCTTGTCGCTGATGCTGCGCTCAAGCGGGCATGTGGGCGGTGATCTGGTCGGGTTTTTCCCGATCAATGACCATGAACTGGGGCTTTTTGGCATCGACGTTTCCGGCCATGGCATCAGCTCGGCCCTGATGACGGCCCGGTTGGCGGGTTACCTCTCTGCGGCGACACCCGATCACAACATCGCGTTGCAGCGCGGCCCGGACGGGCGGACGGTCTCACGGTGCCCCGCAACGGTGATTGCGGAACTGAATGATCTGGTTCTCACGGAGATGGAAACCGAACATTACTTTACCCTGATTCTGGCGGTGGTGAACCTGACCACCGGGGGGGTTGTTGTGTCGCAGGCCGGGCACCCGCATCCGGTTGTCCAACGCGCGAACGGCACGGTCGAACAGGGCGGGCCGGGGGGATTTCCCGTCGGGCTGATTTTTGGCATGACCTATGACCGGTTTGAACTTCACCTTTCCGGTGGTGATCGGCTTTTGATGTTGTCCGATGGCGTCACCGAATGCCCTGATCCCGCAGGGGAGATGTTGGGCGAAGGCGGGTTGGCCTCGATCATGGGGCGTCTGTCAAATCTGCATGATACGGCCCTGCTTGAGGCGCTGATCTGGGAACTGGGGCGGTTTGCCGGGACGGATGAATTTCCCGATGACGTGTCGGGATTGCTGTTTGAATATTCCGGGTCTGGCTGAAGCTGCGCAAACGGCCAATTTACCGGGTCATGTAACGGTGCATGAACATCCGGTCACCGTCATTTCCAAGGGCATCAATCGCCTGCGGCGCAGACAGCAGAAGCGTGTGGTGGTCCTCCTCGACCGGCTCTGCGATCTGGCGGACGGGATGCGCGACATAGACATGACATATCTTTTCGGCCCAAAGGTCATATTCCGGCATGAACACAAACCGCCGGAACGCGCCAAGCCTGCGCGGATAGGCGATGCGCCAGCCGATTTCCTCGATGACCTCCCGGTGCAACGCCTGTAGCGGGGATTCACCCGGATCAATGCCACCACCGGGCAACTGCACGTCAATCTCGGGCGTGATCTGCGCGGTCAGCAGAAAACGACGTTCCAGCGGCAGGACCGCATAGGCCCCCGGACGCTGTCTGTAGGTCTGGTCGCGGCGTGGCGGTGTGCCTACCCGTTTGATCATCGCCCCTTTATCCCCTACTTGCCCCCCCTATATAGACGCGGTATGCCAAGCGGCCCCCGATAAGGAAACCCCCGATGACCACGACCAAAGCGCCCGGAACTCAGATTGCATGGGACGACAGCGTGCTGCCGTTCCAGCTTGATGCCAGCGACATCCGTGGCCGTGTGGCGCGGCTTGACGGTGTTCTGGACGGAATCCTGAGCCAACATGACTATCCCCCACAGGTCGAGGCATTGGTTGCCGAAATGGCGCTGCTGACGGCGCTGATCGGTCAGACGGTCAAGCTGCGCTGGAAACTGCAATTGCAGGTTCAGTCCAAAGGCGCAGTCCGAATGATCGCGACCGACTATTATGCGCCCGAGGCGGACGGTAAATCGGCGCGGATGCGCGCCTACGCCAGCTATGATGCCGATCGGCTGACGGATGCTGCTCCCTTCGATCAGGTCGGTGAAGGGTATTTTGCCATCATGATTGATCAGGGCGAAGGAATGACACCCTATCAGGGGATTACGCCCCTTGCCGGCGGGTCGCTCGCCGCCTGCGCCGAGGCGTATTTTGCACAGTCTGAGCAATTGCCGACACGTTTCGCGCTCAGCTTTGGCCGGTCATCGGGGCCGCAAGAGGCAGAGCATTGGCGCGGCGGCGGCGTGATGCTGCAACATATGCCCAAGGCGTCGCCCTTTGCGGCGTCTGGTGACGGCACCGGCGAGGTTCTGACCGCATCGGACATCATCGACGGGGATGAGGCGGAAAACTGGAACCGGGCCAACATTCTGCTCGATACGGTCGATGATCTGGAATTGATCGGGCCGTCCGTGCCGCCGACCGACCTGTTGCTGCGCCTGTTCAGTGAGGAACAACCACGTGTCTATGATGCACAGGCGGTGCGTTTCGGCTGTACCTGTTCCGAAGACCGCGTGCGCCAGAGCCTGTCGATCTATTCGGCCAAGGACATCGAAAAAATGACCACCGACGCAGGTCGCGTCACCGCGGATTGTCAGTTTTGCGGCGCGCATTACGACATGGATCCTGCAACGGTCGGGTTTGACGCGGAAGCGGCAGGCAGTGAGTGACCGGATCGCCCATATTCGGGCGGCGCTGACAGGCGCAGGGGATCAAACCTCCGATTTTGATCTGAACCCGGACGTGGTGCTGCCACCGGGTCGCAAGCTGCGCCCGGCCGGTGTACTTGCGCCACTGTTGTGGCAAAACGGGCGGCTTGATGTGCTGCTGACCAAACGGTCCTCGGCGTTAAAACATCACCCCGGTCAGGTCGCCTTTCCCGGCGGCAAGCAGGACAAGGGGGATGCCGACGTGATCGCCGCTGCCCTGCGCGAAGCGGATGAGGAAATCGGCCTGCCCCGGAGCATTGTTCAGGTGCTGGGCACCATGCCCAGCCATGAAACGGTTACCGGGTTTCACGTCACACCGGTGATTGCGCTGATCACGGCACCATTTCAGATCAAACCGGAACCCGGCGAAGTCGAAGAGGTCTTTGCCGTGCCGCTGGATCATGTGATGAACCCTGACAACTACCTGATCCAGTCACGGCGCTGGCGCGGCACCCGCCGTCATTATTTCACCATACCCTACGGACCCTATTACATTTGGGGCGCAACCGCGCGTATGTTGCGGGCATGGGCGGAACGCATGAAACCATGATCCCTGCCGGCACCAGCTGGTTGACCGATCCGCGGGCGCGGGCGGTCTGTGATACGGTGCGCGCGGGCGGGTTCGATATATACTTTGTCGGCGGGTGTGTGCGCAATGCGCTGCTGAACCTGCCAGACAGTGATGTGGACATGTCCACGAATGCCCGGCCCGAAGATGTCATGCGGTTATCGCGGGATGCGGGCCTAAAGGCCATTCCGACCGGCATTGACCACGGCACTGTTACGGTTGTGGTTCGGGGCGAACCCTTTGAGGTCACGACATTCCGGCGCGATGTGGCGACCGATGGCAGACGTGCAATTGTCGCCTTTTCAGATGACATCGCGGATGACGCCCGGCGGCGCGATTTCACAATGAACGCGCTCTATGCAACCCTGGATGGCCAGGTTGTCGACCCGCTGAACGGCTTGCCCGATCTCCTTGCCCGTCGGATCAGGTTCATCGAAGACCCTGCCGCGCGTATCCGCGAAGACTATCTGCGGATCTTGCGGTTCTTTCGGTTTTCGGCCTGGTACGCGGACCCGCAAGACGGTTTCGACCCTGACGCACTTGCTGGTATTGCGGCGAATTTGGCAGGGTTAGAGACTCTTTCTGCTGAACGTGTCGGTCAGGAAATGACCAAGCTGCTGTCTGCGCCCGATCCGGCCCCGGCGGTCGCGTGCATGCGTCAGGTCGGTGCCTTGGGCCAGGTGTTGTCCGGGGCTGATGACCGCTGGCTTGCGCCTTTGGTCCATCTGGAAGGGATGCTGCCACTTTCCCCTGATTGGCGGGCGCGACTGGCTATTCTGGGCGGGGATACGCCAGAGGCACAGCTGCGGATCAGCAAATCGGACGCGCGGGTGGTCTCGGACTATCGCTCTCTGGCCTTTGGGGCGCTCCCGCTTGCTGAAATGGCCTATCGCAAGGGTGCCCTGGTCACACGTCAGGTCTTTGCCATGCGCGCCGCGATTTCTGAAACATCCTCGGATTTGGCCGCATTAGAGACTGTTCAAACCGCAAGTGAGGCCAAATTCCCCCTTTCTGCCGCCGATCTGATCCCGGTGTTTCAGGGGCGCGCCCTGGGAGAAAAGCTGCGCGAATTGGAACAGCGCTGGATCACGTCGGGCTTTACGCTCACGGCCGATGACCTGCTTGCCGGGCTGTGAAGGGTCGACAGGGCGGCATGTTTGCGCTACCCCGGAGCCATGAAGACGGAGGATTGCAAAATGTATCGCGGGATCTGGTTCAGCTAAAGCTGTCTTGACCTAGCCCCCTCGCCGGACTGCGCCGCGCGGTTTCCGGTCATTTTGTACCTATTCCACAAGGCCTCCTGACCATGTTCCGCTATTTCGAAAAGCTTGTTGACCCTTACGTTTCCTATGCTGAAACGGACACCCCGCCACAGGCCATCTGGCCCTTCATGAAAATGTACTGTGCGCCGTTCAAACGGGTGTTCGTGATGACCGGGCTGATGTCCGTGATCGTTGCCGCGATCGAGATCTGGTTGATCTTCTACATGGGCCGCGTTGTTGACCTCCTGGGGTCCGACCCGTCACAGTTGTGGACCGATTATGGCACAGAACTGATTCTTGTGGCGCTGTTCATCCTGATCGTACGGCCCCTGATGCAGGGGATCGACGTGATGTTGATTAACAATGCGATCCTGCCCAATGTTGGCACACTGTTCCGCTGGCGCGCCCATCGGCAGGTGCTGCGGCAATCGGTGGGATGGTTTGAGAACGACTTTGCAGGCCGCATCGCCAACCGGATCATGCAGACACCGCCCGCCGCCGGCGAGGTGGTGTTTCAGACGTTTGACGCGATTTCCTATTCGCTGGCTTACCTGATCGGTGCGGCGATACTGCTCAGCACCTCGGACTGGCGGCTGTTGATGCCGCTTCTGGGGTGGTTTTTCCTTTATGGCGCGCTGATGCGCTGGACCATCCGGCGGGTCGGACCGGCGTCGCAGGCGGCATCCGACGCGCGGTCCCAAGTGACCGGGCGGGTGGTGGATGCCTATACCAACATCCATTCGGTCAAGATGTTTGCCCATCACGAACTGGAACTGGAAGGTGCCAGGGACGTGATCGAAAAAGCGCGCAAGACCTTTCAGGTCGAAATGCGGATTTTCACCCTGATGGATGTGGTCCTGACACTGTTGAACGGATTGCTGATCGTTGGTGTGGTTGGCTGGGCGCTGGCGCTCTGGATGGCGGGGGAGGCAAGCGTGGGTGTGGTTGCTGCGGCGGCGGCATTGACCCTGCGGCTCAACGCGATGACCGGCTGGATCATGTGGGCGCTGTCGTCCTTTTTCCGCGAATTGGGCGTTGTGGCCGAAGGAATGGAAACGATTGCGCAACCGGTTACGCTGGTTGATGAACCGGGGGCCAGGCCCCTGGAGTTGCGCGATGGCCGCATCGAGATGACGGGGCTGACCCATCACTACGGACGCACATCCGGCGGATTGCAGGGCGTGAACCTGACCATCAAACCGGGCGAACGAATTGGTCTGGTGGGGCGGTCCGGGGCTGGAAAATCGACCCTGATAAAGCTGCTTTTGCGGTTTTACGAGGCCGAGGGCGGGCAAATCAACATTGACGGTCAGGACATCGCAAAGGTCACACAGGACAGCCTGCGCAGACAGATCGGCATGGTTCAGCAGGAAAGCTCGCTGCTGCACCGGTCGGTCCGTGAAAACATCGTTTACGGGCGGCCCGAGGCCTCGGAGACCGAGATGATCGCGGCCGCGAAACAGGCGCAGGCCCATGAATTCATCCTTGATCTGGCCGATGCCGAGGGCAACACCGGATATGACGCCCGCGTCGGCGAGCGGGGCGTCAAGCTCTCCGGTGGTCAAAGGCAGCGGATTACGCTGGCGCGCGTGATCCTCAAGAACGCGCCGATCCTGTTGCTGGACGAGGCGACAAGCGCGCTCGACAGCGAAGTTGAGGCTGCAATTCAGGAAACGCTTTATGGCATGATGGCCGGTAAGACCGTGATCGCAATTGCGCACCGCCTGTCCACAATTGCCGAAATGGACCGTATTCTGGTGCTGGATCAGGGCCGCATCGTGGAAGAAGGCGATCATGACGCGCTTTTGGCGCGGGGCGGACTATATGCTGCGTTCTGGAGCCGTCAGTCGGGCGGTTTCCTGAAAATGGACGATAAGGATGAGTGAGACCTGTTGTGAATATCGGTGACTGGATAAACCCGTTTACGCCCGCTGAAGGGCCGCCGCCGCAAACGCTGGGCGCGTTCCTGCGATGGGGGCTTGCGGGGGCGTGGCCGGTGTTGCTGCTGGCCGCGTTCCTGTCCGCCGCTGCCGGCGCAATGGAGGCCGGCACCGCGCTGATCCTTGGACTGGTCATTGATGCGGCGATCGGGTCGGGGGCCGAGACGTTCTTTGATGGCCGCAACCTTGCCCTGATTATCGGCGCGGTTGCGTTTTTCCTGATTGCGCGGCCGCTGCTCTTTGGTCTGTCCTCTGCGTCGAATGCGATCATGGTGCAGCCGAACGTAAACCCTCTGGTGCTGAGCCGTCTGCACCGTTGGACCCTGGGTCAGAATGTCGGGTTCTTTGACGACGATTTTGCCGGACGCATTGCCCAGAAACAGATGCAATGCGCGCGCGCAGTGACGGATATTGCGTCGGAGGTCATCAATGTGGTGTCCTTTGCACTGGCGTCACTGATCGGGTCGGTGTTGCTCCTGCTGGCGATTGATTGGCGGGTGGCAATTGGCTTTGGCGTCTGGTTGATCGGGTATTTTGCCTTGATCAACTGGTTCTTGCCAAGGGTGCGCAAACGGTCGGCGGGGCGCGCGGGCGCACGTGCTATGGTGTCGGGGCAGGTGGTCGATACAATCACCAACATCAAGACGGTGAAGTTGTTCGCCCATGCCGATCACGAGGACCGCGCGGCACTTGGTGCGATGCAGACCTTTCGCCAGCGCGCGCTTGAGTTCGGCTATCTCGCCGCCGGGTTCCGGCTGGCGCTGATGACAACGGCCGGGGTGTTGCCTGTTTTGTTGATCGGCGGAACGCTGTTGCTGTGGCAACGCGGCATTGCGACAGAGGGTGACATCGTCGCCGCAGGGGCGGTATCCATCCGCATCGCGCAGATGACCGGCTGGGTCAGTTTCACGCTGATGGCGATCTATTCCAACGTGGGGGAGGTCGAGGATGGCATGAAGACGCTGACGCCCCGTATCAGGGTCGAGGACGGACCGCAGGCGCAGGTATTAGAGGTGCCGGACGGAGAGATCAGGATGGACAATCTCGGATTTGCCTATGGCCGCGAGGCCGGGGGCGTCGAGGGGATTTCACTGACCATCAAACCGGGCGAGAAGTTGGGCATCGTCGGGGCGTCGGGCGCCGGAAAATCGACGCTCGTGGCACTTCTGCTTAGGCTCTATGAAGGGGAAACAGGATCTATTTTGATTGATGGGGTCGATATTCGGACCGTCACGCAGGAAAGCCTGCGGCGCAATATCGGCATGGTCACGCAGGAAACCGCGATGTTCAACCGCTCCGCGATGGACAACATCCTGTACGGGCATCCCGATGCAACGCGCGAAGAGGTAATCGAGGCGGCCAGGCGCGCGGAAGCACATGAGTTCATTCTGGGCCTGGCGGACCACCGTGGGCGACGCGGCTATGACGCGCATCTGGGCGAACGGGGTGTAAAGCTGTCCGGGGGGCAACGCCAACGCATCGCCCTGGCCCGCGCCATCCTCAAGGACGCCCCCATTCTGGTGCTCGATGAAGCGACAAGCGCCCTTGACAGCGAGGTGGAGGCGTCGATCCAGACCGCGCTGACACGGGTGATGCGGGGCAAGACGGTGCTGGCCATTGCGCACCGTTTGTCGACGCTGACCGAGATGGACAGGATTGTAGTGATGGATGCCGGTCGCGTGGTGGAATCGGGCACCCATGCGATGCTGCTGGCGCAGGAGGGGCTTTATGCGCGATATTGGCACCGCCAGTCCGGCGGGTTTCTGAACCTCAGGGTCGCCGAATAGGCTTGGGTTGGCGCGGCGCGCG
This sequence comes from uncultured Sulfitobacter sp., assembly GCA_963976125.1. GTDB lineage: Bacteria > Pseudomonadota > Alphaproteobacteria > Rhodobacterales > Rhodobacteraceae > Sulfitobacter. Next base: position 28,032 of record CAXBKL010000006.1, read on the forward strand.
CTGTAAGGCGATGACATGAGCGAGCATCACATCATACGATTGGGCCATCACGGTGACGGCATTGCCGACGGGCCGGTCTATGCGCCGGTCACATTGCCGGGCGAAGTGGTGACAGGTACCGTTGACGGACAGACCCTGAGAGATGTGCGGGTTGTCACGCCGTCGCAGCATCGGGTCGCGGCACCCTGTCGTCATTTCAAGGCCTGCGGCGGCTGCCAGTTGCAACATGCCTCGGATGATTTTGTCGCGGCGTGGAAACAGGGTATTGTGCAAGCGGCACTTGATGCGCACGGGTTAGAGACCGAATTGCGGCCCATCACCAGCTCACCGCCACAGTCACGCAGGCGCGCCACTTTTGCGGCCAAACGCACCAAGAAGGGCGCAATGGCGGGGTTTTACGGGCGCGGGTCGGATGTGGTTATCGAAATCCCCGATTGCAAACTGGTGCATCCCGATCTGATCGCGGGACTTGATGTGGCCCGTGAACTGGCCATCGTCGGGGCCAGCCGCAAGGCGCCGCTGTCGGTGACGGTGACCCTGTCCGCCGACGGACTGGATGTGGCGGTGCAGAATGGCAAACCACTTGATGGTCCGTTGCGGATGGCGCTGGGACAACTTTGCGAGCATCAGGGTCTGGCGCGGCTGGCGTGGGAGGACGACGTGATCGCCACCCGTTTGCCCCCCCGCCAGAGTTTTGGCCGCGCTCGGGTTGCGCCACCGTCCGGCGCGTTCCTGCAGGCAACAGTGCATGGCGAACGCGCCTTGCTGGCCTCGGTCAAGGAAGCGATGGGCGATGCCGGGCGGATTGCGGATCTGTTTGCGGGTGTGGGCACCTTTGCATTGCCGCTTGCCGAAGCCACGCGGGTGCATGCGGTCGAAGGGGAGGCCGCGATGGTCGAGGCGCTGCACCACGGCTGGCGCATGGGCGAGGGGTTGAAGCCGGTGACGGTTGAAGCGCGCGATCTGTATCGTCGCCCCCTGTTGCCGGATGAGTTGCGCCGCTTTGATGCGGTGGTGCTGGACCCGCCACGGGCGGGGGCCGAACGACAGGTGGTGGAATTGCGCACCGCCAGGGTGCCGCGCATAGCCTATGTGTCTTGCAGTCCGGTGACTTTTGCGCGCGATGCGGCAATGCTTTGTGCGGCGGGATACCGATTGGACTGGATCCAGGTTGTGGATCAGTTCCGGTGGTCATCGCATGTCGAATTGGTGGGCTGCTTCACCCTGGCATGACCAAAAACCGGCGCATCACCTCTTTTTGAGCGCGTCAAACCGCAGTATGTGGTAAAGCCATAAAAAGGGGCCGAATGGCCCAAACGAGGGCAGCAGAACGATGAAACGCAGAACGTTGATTTTGGGCGGAACGGCTTTGGTGGCGCTGGGCGCCTGCAGTCAAAGCAAATTCAAGCGCTATGACGGACCTGAGGTGACCTATGTGGTTGTCAACAAACAGAACCGCCAATTGTTGCTGCTGCATCGCGACAAGGTGCTTGAAGAATACCCGATCTGGCTTGGCTTTGCCCCAGTAGGCCACAAGAACATCGAAGGGGATGGCCGGACGCCTGAAGGGCTCTATTGGATCGACCGCCGCAATCCCAACAGCCGCTATCATTTGTCGGTGGGCATTTCCTATCCAAACGAAGAGGATCGCCGAAAGGCGGCGGAAATGGGCAAATCGCCCGGCGGCGACATCTTTATCCACGGCCAGAAGACCCCCGGGCGCAAGGACAAAGGCGATTGGACCTGGGGCTGCATTTCCGTCACCAACAAGCAGATTGAAGACATCTATGCGATGGTGAACGACATGACGCCGATCCAGATCAACCCGTAGGTGCAGCGTAGGTGGAGGCTCCGGATCAAGTCCGGAGCGTGACGCCAGGCGTTGTGGGGGTCGAGAGGGGACAGGGGGCCAGCCCCCATCGGCGCAAGCGCCGATTCCCCCGGAGTTTTTCCGGAAAGATGAAGCAGGGGATCGGGGAGGGAATCAGTTGCCCATCACCAGGGTCCACCAGATTTTGCCATTTGGTTCCTGAAACCAGGCAAAGCCCATGTTCCGTGCGTCAGGGGACATCAGCACACGGCGGGTGTCTGGCTGTTCCATCCAGGCGGCAAGGGTTTCAAGTTCTGATTCGTATGTTTCCGAAATGGTTTCACCGACCAGGCCGCCGCTATAGCCCACCCGTGCGATCCGGTCGATCGGCGAGGACCCGTCAGAGCCGAAGTGCCAGGGGCGGTTCTGGTTTGCCATGTCCTTGGAATGGGTGGCCGCGGCGGCATTCAGATTGGCGTTGAGCGCCACCTGGGGGGCATCGGCGGCGGCACGCAGGGCGTTGATCGAATCAAGCATACGAAACTGGATCTTTCCGGTGTCGCGGGCGCTGATCCGGTAGGCCTTTGGCAGCGCCTTGCCGTCTGTCCCCAACTGGGGAGCGGCGGGCGCGCAGGCGGAAATGGTGACAGCTATGGCAAGCAGGACAGACAAGATACGTATCATGGGGGCTCCGGGCCGGTTCGCTTTGGGCTGTCCTATCGCGGGATGCGTTGCAGTTCAAACGCACATCGGCGTTACCGTGCCAGAAGGCAGTTGTTTGATTTGATACTGCGTCTTTCGGGCCATATATCTGGAGCAATCCTTTGAATTGGGAAAATTTGGAGACTTTTATGTCCGGCAAGCGATTCAATATGCGCAGCAGGCGCGCGTTTTTGGCAGGGGGTGCGGCGATCCTGGCAACACCGGCGTTGGCCCAGAGCACGTCGCCGGTCATTTCCGCCGCCGCCACCGAGACAGAGCGTGACCTGACCGAGACGGTGCGCCGCAATATCTCGAGCTTCCGTACGCTGGACTGGCAGTCCTATTTCGACAGCACCCGGAACGGTGCGATTCTGGTCGATATTGACAGCCGCGCAGTGCATTATTGGTCCGAGGACCAGAGCGTCTACAAGCTTTATCCGTCGTCCGTGCCGTTGACCAATGACCTCACGCGCCGGGGGCGCACGCGGGTTGTTCTCAAGGATCCCAAGCCATCCTGGCGGCCAACCCCGTCGATGAAAAAGCGCAATCCGGAATGGCCAGACTTCATTGGTCCGGGCCCGGAAAACCCGTTGGGGACGCGGGCGCTGCACCTGAGTTGGACGTACTACCGGATCCACGGAACCCATGACACGCGCAAGATCGGGCGCAAATCCTCCAATGGCTGCATTGGCCTGTACAATGAACATATTGAAGAGCTTTATGAGATGGCCAAAGTGGGCACTCAAGTGTTGCTAATTTGACGACATTCCGACGCATGTGGGATTACGCGTCGGAATCCGGGTTTGCATTCCTTCAGGATTGCTGTTTACAAAGTTATACGAGGTAAGTCTTGGGCGCGTATCCGCACGTGTGTGGAACGCCAATTTCGGAGGTTATATTATGAAAAAACTCGTTCTGGCCGCTGCACTGACAGCAGCAGCATCGACCGCTTACGCCGGTTCCCTTGCAGATCCAGTCATCGAAGCACCTGTGATCGTTGAAGAAGCATCTTCTTCCTCTTCCGGTGTTCTGTTGCCCCTGATCCTGCTGGCATTGGTTGCTGTCGCTGTTGCTGACTGATTAGTCCGGCAATTGATAAAAGAGGCGGTACTTCGGTGCCGCCTTTTTTCGTTTGAGGGCATGCGCTGCCCGCCCGGGTGCAGGCAAGAATCACTTGTGGCCCGCGGTATTGTCCGGAAAAGAACGGAACGCCCGCCGATCACGACCCTATGCCATGTCTCGAAAACCTGATATATGGGCTATCGCTTAGCGCGTTGAAATCTATGAGTTCCGGAAGGGTCGGGCGAACCAGAGTTTTCCGAAACAGGTCCAGACGGGGTGTCATCGGATCAGGTGACGGGCCAAACCGGGACGGACATCCCCCATGTACATCCGGGCCGCGACGGCTTAGACGCGCCCAAACCATGCCCTGCGCCCATGCAGGGTGGCCGCGCAATGCGCCACGCCTCCAGAACAGGAAAAGCCCTTGATCCAGACCATCGCAGACGCCCTTGCCCAGCAAGGTTATGACAAACTGACGTCGGTGCAAGAGGCCGTCACCGACCCCGCGCTGGCGGAGGCTGACCTGCTGGTTTCGGCCCAGACCGGATCTGGCAAGACGGTGGCCTTTGGCCTTGCTATTGCGCCCACGCTTCTTGAAGGCGGCGCCCATTTCGGCCCCGCCGCATCCCCGCTTGCCCTGGTCATCGCGCCGACCCGAGAACTTGCCATGCAGGTCGCGCGCGAACTGACCTGGCTGTATGCCAGTGCCGGCGCCGTTGTGACCACCTGCGTGGGTGGCATGGACCAGCGCAGCGAACGCCGCGCGCTGGACCGGGGTGCACATGTGGTTGTCGCCACGCCGGGGCGTCTGTGTGACCATATCAAACGCGGCAATATCGACCTGGGTGCGCTGCGCGCGGTGGTGCTGGATGAAGCGGATGAAATGCTCGACCTTGGGTTCCGCGACGAGCTGGAATTCATCCTGTCAGAAGCTCCCCAAGACCGCCGCACGCTGATGTTCTCGGCCACAGTACCTGCGGCCATCGCCAAGCTGGCGAAATCCTACCAGCGTGATGCCCAACGCATCGCCACCGTGGGCGAAGCGAAGCAGCACGCCGATATTGAGTACCGCGCCCTGAACGTGCACCCGCGCGACACCGAAAACGCGATCATCAACGTGCTGCGGTTCTACGAGGCCAAGAACGCCATCGTTTTCTGTAACACCCGTGCCGCCGTTGCCCGCCTGACCACCAAATTCACCAATCGGGGGTTCTCGGTGGTGGCTCTGTCTGGTGAATTGACCCAATCCGAGCGTACAAACGCCCTGCAAGCGCTGCGCGATGGCCGTGCGCGCGTCTGTATCGCGACAGATGTGGCCGCGCGCGGCATCGACCTGCCGAACCTCGAACTTGTGATCCACGCGGACCTGCCGTCAAATGCCGATACGCTTTTGCACCGTTCCGGCCGCACGGGCCGGGCAGGGCGCAAGGGGGTGTCTGCCCTTATCGTGCCCGCCAAGATGAAGACAAAGGCCAACCGCCTTTTGGGCTGGGCGAAACTCTCTGCGACATGGGCCGCCGCCCCCTCTGCCGAAGAGGTCAACGCAGCCGACGAAGAGCGTCTGCTGTCTGATCCGGCATGGTCCAATCCGGCCCCCGACGATGCCGTCGCATTTGTGACTTCGCTGACCGAAAAGTTCAGCCCGGACCAACTGGCCACGGCATTTGTGAACCTCTACCGCGCCCGCGCCTCTGCCCCCGAAGACCTGACCGACCCAGGCAGCAAGGATGACCGCCCGCGCTCTTCCTTTGGTCCCTCGGTCTGGTTCTCGATCTCGACAGGGCGCAATGACGGCGCGGAGCCACGTACATTGCTGCCGATGCTGTGCCGCATGGGCGATTTGACCAAGGATGACATTGGCGCGATCCGGGTCCAGCAAGACCACAGCTTTGTGGAGATTCTCGAAGCATCTGCGTTGAAGTTCTCCAATGCGCTGGGGTCTGATATGAAGGCCGAAGGCGGTGCCGTTGTCACCAAGCTGGACAAGGCACCCGACCTGCCCCGTGGTCCCCGACCCGGCGGCAAAGGCCCGGCGCCGCGCGGTCCGAAGCCACCGCACCGCAAATCGAGCTATGATCCCGACGCGCCATCGGCCCCGCGCCCTGCGCCGCCCGAAGCGCCAGCGGCCGAGGCACGCCCAGACAAGCCCAAATTCGACAAGCCGAAGTTTGACAAACCAAAGCACAAGAACGCCGAAAAGCCCAAAGGGGCGCGCCCACCGAAGTCACACAAGACTGAGCGCACGCCAATGAAACCCGGTGCCAAACCCAAGCCAAAGACGGACGGGGACGCGCCCGCACGGCCCAAGGCCAAAGCCGTCTGGAAAAAGGACGGGCCGAAGTCTGATGCGCCCCGCGGCGCAAAGGGTGGAAAGCCGTTCAAGTCCCGCGAAGAAGGCGGCGGTGACGGCAAGAACTACAAGCGCGCGGCAGACCCGTCCAAGCGGTTCACCCCGCCGAACAAGATCGGCAAGCAAGGCGGCAAAGGGGGCAGCACCACACCGCGCCGTTCCAAACCAAGCTAGAGCGTTCCCGAAACGGTCAGAAATGGTCCAGGGGCACTGGATCTTTCAAGAAATCCGGCCCGGTCTCTTTACAGAAAACGCAGCCGTACAGATGTTGGAAATGAAAACGCCGGGGCGATTTGCCCCGGCGTTACTTTTGCCAATCCGAGGGTTTTCAAAAACCCTGACGCAATTTCATCATGGAAATTGGCCCAGGGATCACCCTTTGCCTTTCCAGGGTACCAGGAACTTTTCAGCGGCACGCATCAGCATGTCGATGCCAAAGCCGATGACGCCAATCAGGATGATACCCATGATAACGATGTCGGTGTTCTGGAACTTGGACGCGGTCATGATCATCATCCCCGCCCCCTGTTCCGCCGCCACCAGCTCGGCGGCAACAACCGTACCCCAACAGACCCCCATCGCGACCCGTGCGCCGGTGAATATCTCCGGAAGGGAATTGGGGACAATCACATGACGCATGATCTGCCATTTGCTGGCCCCTAGAGAATATGCCGCGTGCACCTTGGAAATCTTGACGCCGGACACGCCCGACCGTGCGGCAATTGCCATGATCCAGAGCGCCGCGAGGAAAAGCAGAATGATCTTGCCCGCCTCGCCAATGCCCGCCCAAATGATTACCAGTGGGATCAACGCAAGTGGTGGCACCGGGCGCATGAATTCCACGATGGGATCAAACCAACCCCGGAACCAGTTGCTCAGCCCCATGGCATAGCCCAGCGGAATGCCGACAATCGCCCCAAGCAGGAAACCGACAACCACCCGGAACAGGGAGTACCCAAGGTGCTCCAGCAGGGTAAAGTTGCGGAAACCCTCTTTCATGATCTGCAAGGACCGGGTCCAGACGGCCTCAGGTGCGGGCAGGTAGAGCGGCTCCATCTGCCAGCCTTTCGACGGCTCAAAGTTCGGTGTGCCCTTGTCGGACAGGGTCACGGAACCGTTGGCTGTCTTGACGGTCTCACCCGGCGCGATTTTCTGTCCGTCGATGGCAATGACCTTTGCGCCGTCCTTTTTGGTCAGCTCATCGTTCTTGTCGACGGCCACCAGACCGGTGCGCCACTGGGCAATCGCTGCCGAATCGTTCTTGGCAAAACCGTCTCCCGGCTCCACCTCCGGTGCGGCCGCGGTATCGCCGCGCGGATGCACCACAACGGTGACAGTCGCGTCATCGGGGGCCTGGCCCTCGACCTGTGCGGTATAGGTGAATTCCGTGGTGCCCAGGAACGGCCCCGGTGCGTGCAGGAAACCGGGCAACAAAGACGACCCGGTGAAAATCCCCCACATCAGGAAAATCGTGAAGATCGAGATGATGCCTGCCGCCCGATTGGGCCGCACGGCGCTTTCATCACCAAAGGTCACGGTTTTCAATGAGGTATAATCCCTGATCCCCTTGACCAGAACCTTGGTGAACAGAAACGCACTGCCGACAAAGATGCCGACATAAATGATAAGAAAGAAGATACCGGTCATGCCGCGTCCTCCGTCGTGCCCATAATTTCTTCTTCCATATCCCAGATCATGTTCAGGATCTCCTCGCGCCGTGGCCCGAACTCCGGATGTTTCTTGACCTCACGCAGGTCTGCGTTCACGCCCAGCTCGGCAAAGGGCAGGCGGTATTCCTTGTGAATCCGTCCCGGTCGCGGGGCCATCACGATCAACCGTTCCCCCAGCAACAACGCCTCTTCGACCGAGTGGGTGATAAGGATGATCGTCTTTCCGGTCTCTTTCCACAGTTTCAGAACGAGGCTCTGCATCTTTTCGCGGGTCAGCGCATCCAGCGCGCCCAGCGGTTCGTCCATCAAGATCACGTCCGGGTCATTGGCCAGACAACGGGCCAGTGCCACACGCTGCTGCATCCCGCCAGACAGCTCATAGACCGCCTTTTCCTTGAAATCCTGCAATCCCACGACATCAAGAAGGTGATCGACAATCTCGACCTTGTCGTTTTTCGGCATACCTTTCATGGAGGGGCCAAATCCGACGTTTTCGCGCACAGACATCCATTCAAACAGCGCGCCCTGCTGAAAAACCATGCCACGTTCCGCGTCCGGCCCGGTGATCTGATGGCCATTCAGGGTCATGACGCCCGATGTAGGCGCCAGAAACCCGGCCACGATATTCAGTAACGTCGTTTTGCCGCAACCTGACGGCCCCAGCACGCTGAGTAATTCGCCCGCCTTCAGGTCAAGCGACACATCCTGCAACGCCTGCACATGTCCGCCGTCCGGCAGATCAAAGCGCATCGACAACTTATCAATGGAAAGTCCGGTCATAATCCCGTGTCCCACCCCTGTCAGGGTTTGTAGGATGGGGTTTTCCCCATCTCAGTTTCGTTCAATTGGAAACGGTGCGGCCCCCCGACAGGGGCCGCACCAATAGCATTTACATGCCGCTTGCCGCTGTCAGCGGTGCCGTGTTGACCGCCCCTTCGTAGCTGTCCAGCGCGCCATCAATGGACCCGGCTGTCACAAAGACGTCTGCAACGCCTTTCATGAATGTCGCCGCGTTGCCGCCCAACCAAGTCTGGGAAAGCTGATCCTCGACGGATGGGAACTTCATGGTCGAAATCGCGGATTTGGCCGCATCAAGGTCCATACCGGACTGTTCTGCAATCACCGCCAGCATTTCGTCGCCACCGGCGCCGGAATTCCAGCGCTCGTTCGCCGCTGCTGTAACAGCAAGGAACTTGGCCAGATCATCACCATTCTCGGCTGCATAGGCCGCAGGTACCGTTGTGACGTCAAACACCAGAATGCCCAGCGCTTCTTTCTCGTCACCGGTCAAAAGCACGTTGCCGTACTCTTTCATGCGACCCAGACCGCCGCCATAGCCGCAGGCGAAATCAACCGCACCCTGAGACAGGGCCGCCGCACCTTCTGGTGGTGCCATGTCAACGATGGACAGGCTGTCCAGTGGGATGCCAAAGTGATCCATCTGACGCAGAAAACCATAGTGTGCCGCAGTACCCAGAGGTACGGCAACTTTCTTGCCGGCCAACTCGCCCGCAGAATCCTTGTCGATCTCAAGACCTGCCGAAACGACGCAGTTGTCATTGTCCGAATAGGATACGGCCACATCTACAACCTGAATGTCCTGACCGCCCGATGCGGCGACAACGAAGGGTGGTACACCCTGTGATACGGAAATCTGAACGTCACCGGATGCCATCGCGGCGGACATTGCTGTGCCTGTCTCGAAGGAAACCCAGTTGATTTTCTTGCCCAGCGCTTCGTCGTATTTTCCTTCCGCTTTGGCGGCAAGGAATGGCATCGGCCACTCAAGGAAATACGCAACTGTGATTTCTTCGTCACCGTCGGCAAATGCTGCATGCCCTGTCATCGCCATTACCGCAGCTGCGACAAAGCCCGTTGCTGTCTTCTTGATCATAGTTTTCTCCCTTTTGATCATTGGTCCGAACATGAAGTGTCCGGTGTCTGTTGGTACCTGCCGACCTTGTGGCCGATCTTGTGTTGGTCCTGAAATCCGGCCCGTCGTTCGCCTTTGTCTTGGCGACATTCCGGCCCTTTTCTGATTTGTCCCTCTATACCATGTCCGCAAACGTGAAGATGAGCAATGGAAACCAGAACCGTGATGTTCAGTTTCAATCCCCTCCCGTCTGCCCCGCCGCGTCCCGCATGCGAGTGCGCCACACTGTCGTTTTAAGGGGCAAACAATAAACGTCCACTTCCAGCGCAGCGATGAGTCCAGTTGTATGAAATCGCGCCGAACTGGCCTGAAGTCGGGCCAAACTGTCTCTTGCGCCAACGACGCTATTCATAGGTGGCTTCGCGTTGATCGAGATACCGCCAGTACGACATCGCAATTCCCGCGCCCAGCACCTGCGGATCCCGAAACCGGTAAGGGGTAATCGGGGCGGTCGGAAACGGCAGATCGTCCAGAGAGACACCCAACGTCCGCCGCGCCATTTCACGGCCCATCACCAGACTCATCGCGACGCCGCGCCCATTGTACCCAAGGCCCGCGATCAGACCGGGCTGCGGCTCATGCAGATGCGGCACCCGGTCCGGGGTCAGCGCAACGGTGCCGCCCCATTTGTAGGTCCATTTCACCCCCTTGAGGCCGGGAAAAATGCGCGGCGCGTCTTTGAGAAGCCATTGAAACCCGCCAACACCCCCGGTCGGGGTCCGGTATCCCATGCCGCCATAGATGAACTGCCCCCCCGGTTCGCGGCGGCAATACATGATCAATCGGCGGGTGTCCGAGATCGTATGCCCTTCGGGGCAAAGCGGGCCAAGACGGTCCTCATCCAGAGGCTCGGTTGCGATTTGAATGCTGGTCAGTGGCAGTACCGACCGCTTCAGGCCCGGCACCAGCATGTCGGTGTATCCATTGGTGGCGACAATCACTTTTTCGGCATCAACCTGATGCCCGTTGACCGTCAATACCCACCGCCCCTCTTGCTGGCGCAATGCCGTGACGGGTGAATGATCGTAAATGGCCGCGCCTGCCCCCTTGGCCACACGCGCCAGACCCCGCGTCAAGGCCAGGGGCTGCACTGCGCCGCCGCGCGGGCTTACCGTGCCGGAAGAATATCCATGCGCCCCGGTCAGCCGCTTGACCTCGTCGCGGCCCACAAACTCGAATTCCGCCCCCAGCCTGTTCCAAAGCTTTGCGTTTTCCTGCGCCACCTCGCGGGCGGCGTCGCAATGATCCGCCCGCAGCCAGCCCTTTTGCCGTGCCTCGCATTTGATCTGATATTTTTCGACCAGATCAAACAGATCATCCGCCGATTTCAACGCCGTCTCGGCCAGACTGTCGAAAAATCTTGGCCCCACAGCGGCGCGCAGATCGTCCGGCCGGGCCACAGGCAGCATCGGATTGACCTGACCGCCACTGCGCCCGGACGCGCCATTTGCGACCTCCTGCGCTTCGAAGACCGCGACATCCGTCCCCGCCTCGGCCAACATCAGCGCCGCGCGAAGACCGGTAAAGCCGCCCCCCACAACCGCCACATCGCAGCGCAGGTCCGATTTCAGCGACTGCGAAGGTTCAGCCCCTTCGGCGGTGACGTTCCAAAATGCATCAGATTGTTCCATGCCCGGATACCTGCGCACCCCCGTCACCTAGTCAAGAAGATTTCTGATCCGTCCCAATTCCGCAAACCAGAAATCGCCATGTTTCCATGGCCTTCATTGGACAGTGTTCCATTCTGGCGCTATCAATACAGCGGTACTGGCCCTACTTGATTCTATGAATAACCAGCACTGAATGGGCATAAGGGGCGGTTTGTCGGCCCGAATTCATCATCTTACAGCGAAACGAAAGGTCTGACCCCATGGACGGCAATTTCAACGAAAACGACCTCTCCCGCGTTGTCGAAGCAGACCGCGCGCACATCTGGCATCACCTGAGCCAGCATAAGCCCTATGAAACAACCGATCCGCGCATCATTGTCGAAGGCAAGGGCATGCGCGTCTGGGACCAGAAGGGCAAGGAACACCTCGATGCCGTGTCCGGCGGCGTCTGGACCGTTAACGTCGGCTATGGCCGTGAGCGCATCGCCAATGCCGTGCGCGACCAACTGATAAAGCTGAACTACTTTGCCGGGTCCGCCGGTTCCATCCCCGGCTCCAACTTTGCCGAAATGCTGATTGACAAGATGCCGGGCATGACCCGCGTCTACTATTGCAACTCCGGGTCCGAAGCGAACGAGAAGGGCTTCAAGATGGTCCGCCAGATCGCGCACAAACGCTATGGCGGCAAGAAGCACAAAGTCCTGTACCGTGACCGCGATTATCACGGCACGACCATCACCGCGCTGTCGGCGGGTGGTCAGGACGAACGCAACGCGCAATACGGTCCTTTCACCGACGGCTTTGTGCGGGTGCCGCACTGCCTTGAATACCGTGCCTTTGAACAGGACGGCGCACCGCAGGAAAACTATGGCGTCTGGGCTGCGGATCAGATTGAAAAGGTCATCCTTGCCGAAGGCCCCGAAACGGTTGGCGCGCTCTGTCTTGAGCCCGTAACCGCTGGTGGCGGTGTAATCACTCCGCCCGAAGGGTATTGGGACCGGGTGCAGGAGATCTGCAAGAAGTACGACATCCTGCTGCACATCGACGAGGTTGTCTGTGGTGTGGGCCGTACCGGCACATGGTTCGGCTATCAGCACTACGGTATCAAGCCCGACATGGTGACAATGGCCAAGGGTGTCGCCTCCGGGTACGCCGCGATTGCCTGCCTTGTGACCACCGAAGAGGTGTTCAATATGTTCAAGGACGATGCCGCTGATCCGATGAACTATTTCCGCGACATTTCGACCTTTGGCGGCTGTACTGCTGGCCCGACCGCCGGCATCGAAAACATGGCGATCATTCAGGACGAGAACCTGTTGGAGAACACCACCAACATGGGTCACTACATGCTGGACGAATTGAACGCGCTGATGGACAGGCACGCCTGCATCGGTCAGGTCCGCGGCAAGGGTCTGTTTCTTGGCGCGGAACTGGTGGCAGACCGCGACAGCCGCGAACCGGTGAATGAAAAGCTGGTGGGGGCAGTTGTCGGCGACTGCATGCAGCAAGGCGTGATCATCGGGGCGACCAACCGTTCACTGCCGGGCAAGAACAACACCTTGTGTTTCTCGCCTGCGTTGATTGCCACCAAGGACGACATCAATCAGATCGTATCGGCGGTGGATGGCGCACTGGGGCGCGTGTTCGGGTAACTCCTCGAAATTGAATGTCGAAAAAGCCCCGCCGATTGTGCGGGGCTTTTTTGTGGCGCAGTGGAATGTTGTTTCGGTGCAGCAATCTACGGCGCTTGTGGTAGGTGTTGCAAGACTGCTACCGGAGCGAACGACGCGTCGTCGGCAGTGTCACGTCATGACGCCGGAAGGAACCTTCAATGCTCCCCGATCAAGCCATCGCGCGGTTTCTCGAAACGCTCCCTTGCACTGCTGAAAATGCCGAAGAGCTGCACGCATTGCTTTTTGCGCCTTGGGTGAAACGGCAGAAACTTGAATTTCTGGAGGTAGAACAAGGTCGGGTCAAAGCCCGGCTGCCATAGGATCCTGAACAGCACTTCCTGGGTGGCGGAACATGCGGGCAGGCCATGATGTCCGCAATTGATACCGTGATGTCGTTGGCGATGCTCACTTACCAACGCCCATCCAAGGGCACGGCAAGCCAGAACAACCAGTTTCTGCGCCCCGCCATCGGCGATGATCTAATTGTCGAAGCCATCGTTCTGAAGATGGGGAAGCATTCGGCATATGGCGAAACACGCATCCACTTTGAAGGCTCCGGCGCATTGGTTGTTCACTCCACATCCGAATATGCCTTTTGATCGCGCCCCGATGTCGGGAGAGCAAATTGCATCGGTCAAATCGTTTCAACAGTGGCTGCCCCTGCGGCGCAGCGGAGGGCCGAGAGCCAGGAGCGGTCCGGCCCCGCGCCTGCGGGCCAAATGCGTCCGCCTATCCGCTATCGCTGCAAACCTGCCGTAGAACCCGTGCGACCCTGTCCATATAGGCATCATCATACCCCGCTTCGTTCTCCAGAACGCTCAGGAAGGCACAGGATCTGCCGGACGTCATATCCACCATCAGAAACTGCCCCCCATACCCCGCATGGCCAACCATGCGCCCGTCAGTCATGGTTTGGTTGGAGTACCTCAGCCACCCTTTGGGCGGTGTGAGTGCCGGGGCCGCTCGTGCGAGGCTATGATCCAGAAATGCGGCGTTCCCTACAGGCTTGCCAAACAGATCGCGCCCGCCTCGGGCCAGAAACAGACCAAACCGGGCAAGGTCACGCGCGCTCAGGCATCCACCGCCTGAGAACGCGGGATAACCATCTTTGCTGCAACTGATGTGAAAGGCCCCTTCATATCCCACAGCATCCGCAATCAGCTCAATCTGGGCGGCAAGCGGGATCGGAGAAACCGCCGCCGCGATCAAGGTCAAGACATCGGTATTGGCGGATTTATACTCTGCCTCCGTTCGCCCATCATCGGCCTTGAACCCCGTGATACCGGCGGTAAATTCCTTCAGGGTGATCTCCTCTTGCCCCTCCTCGGGCAACCGCCACCCCAGCGCAATCTCTTCGCTGTAGCAACCCGAATTCGGATCGCTGTAATCTTCGGTAAAATCGTTGCTGACAGCCATATCCAAGAGCGCCTGAACCGTGGCCGCGCCATACCCTGATCCAATGTCAGGCAGGTAGTCAGACACATGTGCATCAAGCGACAACAACCCCTGCTCCAGCAATCGACCAATGATCAGGTGAATGTGAAGTTTCGTCACCGATTGGATGGAATGTGGCCGAACCGTCGAAAAATCGGGCGCAGCGGCTTCCAGAATGATCTGATTGTCCTGTAGGCAACAGAAGGCTGAAAACGCCGGATGTTCGATCAGCTCGGCCAATTCAGGGGTTTTCCGGCTGCGGTCAGCCGCTGCAGGTTCAAGCGTCAGCACCCTGCGTGAGCGGACCATCAGGGTGCGGCGAAACAGGTGATGCGCGTTGTGAAACCCATGCCGCCGATGTGCCGGCTGGTTCCAGCGTTGCTTGTTGTCGGGACCGACGGTCAGGTCAGGATTGGCAATGATCTTGGGTGCGTTCATGAGGATCTCACATGGATCAACGCATCTACCGCGACGATGTGATCGGGGTAGATAAACATCGGGTTGATTTCAATTTCTTGCACGGCCTCACCTTGGCTCATAAACGCCACGCAGAGAATGTGAAGCTGCTCTGCAATCTTTACCACATCTGCGCGCTGACGGCCCCGGAACCCATCCAGCAAACGCGCCATCCGCAAGTTGGCGAGCGCCTCAGCAATATCCAAAGGGGTCGCGGGCAGCAAAAGCGTGACAGCATCGCCCACAAGCTCGGTCAATATCCCGCCGCTGCCCAAGACCAGCGCATGGCCGAATTGCGGGTCTGAACGCAGGGCAACGATCATTTCGGCCAGGGGCGGGGGTGACATCTTTTCAACCAGAAAACCGTCTGTCAGAGCCGCTTCATCATGCTCCGCGACGTCCGTGGTCATTTGACCAAGGGCGGCATCAAGGGCCTGTGCGTTGTTGATCCCCAGCGCAACTGCCCCGGCTTCGGTCTTGTGTGCCAGCCGCGGCGACATCATTTTGAGAGCGACCGGATAGCCGATCTCACTGGCCGCGCCCTCGACGTTGCAGGCTGTTACGGACCTCCCGTCAGGGACGGCGACACCGCGTGCCGACAGCCAGGACTTACCCAAATCCTCGGTCAACATCTTCGGCGCATCGGGGATGGTGCCTCTGCACAATGGCTCAGGCCGCGCGGCTTTGATGCGCCGACGTCGCGCTGACCAGATCGCCGCATCGCATATCGCGTTCAATGCCTCATGGATACCCTGCATCGGTGCCACACCAAGTGAGATAAGGTGCCGGCGCGTCTCTGTGTCGAGATTCTCTGGCAAGGTTGCACAGATGGCCGCAGGGATACCCTTTTCCGTTGCCGCTTGCGCAAAGGCGGCGGCGTCATTCTGATAATATATCTTTGACGCATCCAGCCCTGCTGCCGGATAATCCTGCACAAGCACGGTGGCATCCGCCGCGACCGCATCCAGCGCATTGGCAAAGACCGGATAGGTATATTCGGCCTGTCCCCAGATCGGTGTGGTGTAATCCAGCGGGTTTGACACCGTCGCAATGTCCGGCAACAGGCCACTCAGCGCCTTGCGGCCATCGGGCGGAACCTCAGGGAAGCTCAGCCCGATCGCCTCCGCATGATCCGCCAGCATCGTGGCACCGCCTCCCGAACAGGTGAAGCCCGCCACATGTGGCCCGTCGGGTGCGCCGACGACACACAGATACTTCAGCGTTTCCAAAAACTGCGAAGGGCTCGTGACACTGATGACCCCTGTACGGGCGAACAACGCCGCGTAAAGCGCATCCGACCCAGATAGCGACCCTGTATGACTGACCGTCAAGGCCGACCCGATGGCCGAGCTTCCGGTCTTGAGCGCCACCACCGCGACGCCCCTTTCAATGGCCTTGAGCGCGGCGCGTTCGAACGCAGGGATGTCTTGCAGCCCTTCGATGTGTAGCCCAATGGCGCGCACCGCGTCGTCATCTGCGAAGGCATCAAGGAAATCTTCCAGCCCAAGCACCGCCTGATTGCCCGCCGACACCATGTAGGCCAGTGGCAGGGACCGCGCGCTCATTGTGATGTCAGAGGAAAACATGCCGGATTGCGTGATGATGGCCGCGCCATATCCGGGTGACCAGCCG
The DNA here is from genome assembly GCA_963976125.1 of uncultured Sulfitobacter sp. Taxonomy (GTDB): domain Bacteria; phylum Pseudomonadota; class Alphaproteobacteria; order Rhodobacterales; family Rhodobacteraceae; genus Sulfitobacter. The sequence continues at coordinate 44,364 of CAXBKL010000006.1, forward strand.
CCGTGCTCGAACGACCATAGGGCCACATTGTCGATGTAGTTGATAAGGCCATAGCAATTGGGCCCGATCAGGGCCATGTCACCGGATGCCTCGATCAGTGCCCGCTCGGCTTGCGCGTCGCCGGTTTCCTTGAACCCGGCAGAAAAGCAAACGACCCCGCCCACACCCATCTCGGCCAGTTCGTGCAGTGCGGCCACCACGCCCCCTGCGGGGATCGCGAGGTAAACCGCGTCGGGTACTCCGGGCAGATCCGAGATGGCCGGGACACAAGACACTCCGTTCAGATCAGCGCGTGTAGGGTTGACCGCCCACATCTGCCCCTGAAACCCGCGCCTACGCGCCTCGCGCACCGCGATGGAGGCATCTCGACCACCGATGAACGCGATATGGCGTGGCTTCAACAGGCGTTGAAAATTGGCGCGCCGGTCTGGGGTCATGCACCGAGGGGCCGTAGAATTGAGCGTGTGATGATATGGCGCTGGATTTCGCTTGTACCGTCCCAGATGCGCTCAAGCCTGCTATCGCGCCAGAAGCGCTGGATTGGCATCTCTTCCATCAACCCCATTCCACCGAAAATCTGCACCGCGTCATCGGCGATCTTGCCCAGCATTTCTGAGCAGAAAACCTTGATCATCGCGGCATCCGCATCGCTCATCATGCCTTGTTCGGCCCGCGCCACGGCGTCTTTGACCATCAGGTCCGCCGCCCGCAGGTTGATGGCACCATCCGCCAGCCGAAACCCCGTGGCCTGAAACGCGCCGATGGGTTTGCCGAATTGCTTGCGCGTGGCGGCCCAGTCGGTCGCCATCCCAAGAATGCGCTCCGCCTTGCCACAGCAGGTCGCGCCGACCCAGATGCGGCCCATCCCCAGCCACTTTCCAGAAAGCTCCAGCCCTTTGCCTTCTTCGCCCAAAACCTGGCCGGGACCAATGCGCATATTGTCAAAATGCAGCTCGAACGTCTTGTAGCCGCGGTAGCTGACACATTTGGTGCCTTCGCGACAATCGAACCCGCGGGTGCCGACGTCAACCAGGAACGCAGTGACCCGCTTGCGCGGGCCGCGCGGGGTTTCGTCCTCTCCGGTGGCGGCAAAGACGATGGCAAAGTCCGGCATACAAGGGCCAGAGATGAAGTGCTTGGAGCCGTTGAGAATCCAATCATCTCCGTCTCTGCGGGCGTTTGTTTTCATGCCCATGACATCCGACCCCGCGTCGGGTTCGGTCAAGGCAAACAACTCTCGTTTCTCACCCCGCACCGCTGGCAGCAGATATTGCTCTCGCTGATCGCCCTCACACGCCATCAGCAATTCCGTCGGACGCGCAGCCCAACTTTGCAAGGCATGGCTGGTCTTGCCATATTCCCGTTCGATCAAGGACATGGGACCATAGCCCAAACCGCCTCCGCCAACTTCTTCGGGCAGGTTACACGCGAATAACCCCAATTCATGCGCCCTGGCCTCGATCTGGCGGCCCAGTTCTTCGGGAACATGGCCCAGGCGGTCCACTTCCTCCTCATGGGGAAACATCTCTGTCTCCACAAAACGGCGGACGGTGTTGGCCAACAGGTCGGCTTCGTGACTGGTTTCCATATTCATTCGGAGCCTCTTTTATTGGGCCTGCGATTTCGCGTTGCGGCGGGACATGATCGAGAAGATCACAAAAGCGATGACAGTGATGGCAATCAACACAACGGCAGCGGCTGCCACGGTGGGGTCAGTATTTTCCCGGATGCCGTTCCACATTCGGCGCGGCAGGGTGTAGACGCTGTATTTGGAAATAAACAACGTCACGACGATTTCATCCCAGCTCAGGATGAAAGCAAAGAGTGCGCCGGCAAACACACCAGGCTTGATCGACGGCAGAATGACCCGCCACATGGTTGTCCAATTGGATGCACCCAGGTTCTTGGAGGCTTGTTCCAGCTTGGGATCAAAGGTCGCAAGCGACGCGCTGACCGTGATAAGGACCATTGGCGCGGCAAGGATCGTGTGCGCCAGGATCAGTCCGGTATAGCTGTCAAGCAGCCCCAGAGGTATCCAAAGGCGGTAGAATGCCATCGCGGAGATGATCTGCGGGATAATCAGCGGCAACAGCAGGAACGCCCGCACAAGCTCGCTGTATTTCGACGACACCCGCCACAGCCCGATCGCACAAAGCGTACCCAGAAAGGTCGCCAGCAGAGAGGTCGAGACCGCAATCACGCCGCTTTGGAAGAAACTGGAAAGCCATTCCTCGCTGGTGAACAGCTTTTCGAAATGGCGCAGGGACAACTCGCCTTTCGGCATTGAGAGAAAGCGTTTGGGCGTGAGGGAAACCGGAATGGCGATCAGCGCAGGTGTCACCAGAAACAACAGCAGCACCCAAGCACCCACACGGTTGAACCTGGCAAACAACCCGGAAGTCATCGCGCCGCCCCTCCGAATACCGTACTCAACTTCATGAACCGTGACATCACCCACAACATCGCCAGTACGCCAAACAACATGATCGCCGCCAGCATCGCCGCCGTGCCCCACTTCAGTGTGACAAGCAGTTGCACGGATATGTATTCAGCCACCATGAGCACCTTGCCGCCGCCCAGCACCGCAGGGGTGACATAGAACCCAAGGCTCAGGATAAACACCAACAGCGTAGAGGCGACCAAACCCGGAGTCGTCAATGGCAGGTAAATGCGCCAGAAGGTCTGACTGCCGCTCGCGCCCAGATTGCGTGAGGCGTCCATCACGCGGGTATCGAGCGATTGCATCGACACCAGGAGCGGCAATACCGCATATGGGATCATGTAGTGAACCATGCCGATCAGCACACCCAATTCGTTGCGCATGAATGCAATGGGTTCCGCGATCAGGCCAATATTCTCCAACGTGCCATTGACCAACCCCCTGCGCCCCAACAGCATCAGCCACGAAAAGGTCCGCACAAGGATGGAAATCCAGAATGACACAAGCAGCAATGTCAGCATGTAGTTCTTCTGACGCTGGTGGCAGTGCACCATGGCATAGGCGATGGAATAACCCAGCGTGACGCTGAACAGGGTGGTGATGAGACAGATGCGCACCGTGGTCCAGACAATGCGCACCAGCGCGTCGCTTTCGCCCAGCTTGGCGTAATTGCCAAAGCCCGGTTCGGGGTCCGTTACGCTGAGCCACAGGATGTTGATGATCGGCCCCAAATACAACGCCACCACCACCACCAGAAGCGGCGCAATTATCAACCATCCGGGATGGATATGGCGGGTGAGGGCGTGCATGAGGTTTCCATTGCTCAGGGAAGGATGGCCGCCCGCAGAACGTTCCGGGCGACCAAGGGGGGGTGCTTAGCTGATCGCGTCCAGAAACGCGTTCACCGCATCACCGCCATTGTTGCCCCACCAATCGGGGTCATTATAGACGATCTTGTCGATGTTCTTGGCCGAGGTGATCGCATAGTCCTGCTGATCTTCCGGGATCTGGCTGAACGCTGCGGGGTTGGAAGGTGTCATGCCCAGACAATCCAGCAACGCCAGTTGCGCAGGCACCTCCTGTGCTGTGGCGATGAACTGCATCACTGCGGCCCCGGCCGGGTTGCCCTTGGGCACAATGTAGGCACCGGGCATGGCCATGGCCTGGTTGTTGACCAGTTTGTAGCGCCCATCGGTGTCGTTCTCGATATTGCGGCCACGGTTCTGCCAGATCATGCCCATCGACACTTCACCGTTGACGACCATGGAATGCGCCTCGGAACCGGAACCCCAATACAGACTGTCGTCCTTGATGGATTTGATCTTGGCCAGGGCGCGGTCCATGTCGAGCGGATACAGCGCATCGCCCGCAACACCGTCCGCCATCAAGGCCGCCTCAAGCGAGCCATTGGCCCATTTGTAGAGCGAACGCATGCCGGGGAACTTGGCGGTGTCAAAGAAGTCCGCCCAGTTTTGCGGCGGGTTATCGCCGTATGCTTCGGTGTCATAGACAAAGGCATAGCCATAAAGGATCACCGACACGCCGAATTCCAGCGCGTAACCAGGCAGCGTTTTGTCTTTGGAGACGACGGAGTAATCAATCGGCTCAAGGTGGCCGGTTGGCCCAAGCGATACCGCGTTGAAAAGGTCCGCATCCGCCACGTCAGCGGTGACATTGCCGCTGTCGACCATTTCCTTGATCTTGCCTTCCAACGGGCCCGAGGTGTCAAACTTCAGCCCGATGCCCGTGGCGGCCGTGAACGCCTCGCCGATGGCTGAGCTGTGGCATTCTTCGGATTGCCCGCCCCAGTTCCACATCACCACGTGATCGGCGGCGGCATCTGCGTCACCCGCCATGACTGCCGACAGCGCGACGCCGGACGCGCCACAGAGCGCCAGAAACGTCCGACGGTCCATGCGGCCTTCCTTGTAGGCGTGGGCGCTGTCTTGCAGCGTCTCTTTCATAAATTGTTTATCGTGCATTTTAGTCCTCCTATTGGAGTCGGGGGCTTCCCGACTTCTGTGCAATGACGCCTTCAAAGCGTTCTGTATTTGGGGCGGCTAGCCCTTGTTGTAATTCTACGGCTGCGTCGTCTTTCCACAGCAGATCAACGGCATCGCCCGGTTTGACCGCCTTCGCGTTGCGCCAAACATCAACATCAACCTCGATCTCGGTGCCGTCCGCTGTGTCAACAATAACCCGCTGCATGGAACCGAAGTAGGTGACCGAACGCACAGTGCCGCTTGTCCGCGCGTCCGGGTGTCCGGGGCCTGCCAGGTCGATCTTTTCAGGACGCAAGGCGCTGGTCTTGCCGTTCTGCTGGATAAAGTTGGATTTCCCCAGAAAGCTGGCGGTGAATTCATTGATGGGCCGCTCATAGAGTTCCTTGGGCGTGCCAACCTGTTCGATGGCCCCATCGCGCATGATTACGATGCGGTCCGACATCGACAGGGCCTCTTCCTGGTCATGTGTCACGTAAATGAAGGTCGTTCCAACGCGCCGGTGAATGTCCTTTAGCTGTTCCTGCACCTCCACCCTCAGTTTTTTGTCGAGCGCACCAAGAGGTTCATCCAGCAACAAAACTGGCGGCGCAAAACACAAGGCCCGTGCCAGGGCGACGCGTTGTTGTTGACCGCCGGACAATTGGCCGGGCTTGCGATCTGCGAATTCTTGCAGCTGCACCAGCTCCAGCATCTCATCGACGCGGGCCTTGATCTCGGCCGCCGGGCGTTTGCGCACACTCAGCGCATAGCCGATGTTGTCGCGCACCGTCATATGCGGGAACAGAGCATACCCCTGAAACACCATGCCAAAGTTGCGCTTTTCCGCAGGCACCTCGGCGATAGAGCTGCCATCAAGCGCGATGTCCCCTTCGGAAATATCCAAAAACCCCGCGATCATCATCAACAACGTCGTCTTGCCGGAGCCGGAAGGCCCCAGCAGCGTCAGAAACTCACCCTTTTGAATATCAAGGCTGATGTTACTGACCGCCCGGAAGGTGCCGAACATTTTCGATACATTGCGTACCTGCAAGCTGCCGGTTTCCCTGAAATCAGCCATCGGCCCCCCGCAGCTTGAGCTTGTTACGTGCCTCTTGCGGGGTCAGCACCCGACCCCCCATGCGCTCAATGATCTCACGCGCGCGGGTCACCAGCTGCGCGTTCGTGGCCAGCACACCGCGCTCCAGATAGATGTTGTCCTCAAGGCCGACACGGACATTGCCGCCCAGCGCAACAGAGGCCGCAGCCATCGACATCTGCCCGCGACCAATACCGAAACTTGCCCAGCTTGCGCCGGAAGGCAGTTGCCCTTTCATGGCGGCCATCGTCTCAACCGTCTGATCGGCCCCCCACGGGATACCCAGACAAAGCTGGAACATCGGAGGCGCATCAATCAGGCCCTCTTCCACCATCGCCTTGGCAAAGCGGATATGGCCCAGATCAAACACTTCCAACTCGGGTTTCACCCCCCATTCCTGCACCAGCGAGGCCATCTTGCGCAGGGTCGGCGGGGTGGAGATGTAGATCATATCCGTGTCCGAAAAATTCAGCGTCCCGCAGTCGAGCGAGCATATATCAGGCAGACATTCCTTGATGTGGGCCAGCCGCTCTTCCGGACCGATCATGTCTGTTCCCGGACCGGGCATCGCCGGGTTGTCTGGGTCCGACACCCAATCGCCGCCCATGCCAGCGGTGACATTAATCACAACATCCGTGTCGCTATCGCGCACGCGGTCCACAATTTCCTTGAAGAGCGCGGGATCACGTGACCCCTGGCCTGTCTCAGGATCACGCGCGTGCAGATGCGCCACGGCGGCCCCGGCCTTGGCCGCGTCAATCGCGGCCTGTGCAATCTCTTTTGGCGTTACAGGCACATGGGGGCTTTTGCCGGTGGTGTCTCCGGCGCCCGTTACAGCGCAGGTCAGCACAACATCATAATTCATCTGGTTCGCCCCCCTTTTTATCAGCTTGGCCCGGAACCTCTCAAGAAAATTGTCGAATATCCGACAGACTTGCAGCTATACTGGCGAAAAAACGCACCAATGCCATCGGACCCTTACCTATGCAAATCGACATGACACAGCAGACCCAGCGTGCGGCAAACCATGCCATTTTTGTGGTCGTGCCGCGGTTCAACATCACGACGCTCATCACCATGATTGAGACAATGCGAATAGCGAACTATCTCGCGCCCGAGCCGATGTTTTCCTGGGATATTGTGTCATTTGACGGCGCTGATGTTGCGGCCAGCAATGGCATGACAACCACCGTTGCAACCGATCCCGACGCCCTGTCGCCGGCGGACTTTGTGTTTGTCCTGGGCAGCTGGGGCACCGAACATTACGATAATCGGCCCCTTACGGCATGGTTGCGCAAACGCGCCCGCGCCGGGTGCGGAATCTGTGGCGTGGAACTGGGCTGCTACATTGTTGCACGCGCGGGATTGCTGGATCGCAAGCCCGCGACGGTTCATTGGTCATGGCTCAGCGGATTTCGCGAGTCCTTCGATCAGGTAGATGTGCAGGAATGCCTGTTCACCATCGAAGGCAAGATCATGAGCTGTTCTGGCGGGTTGGCCGGCGTTGATCTGATGTTGCGCCTGATCGAGAGCATCCATGGCAGTGGCTTTTCGGGCGAGATCGCGGACCAGATGCTGCATCACCCAATTCGCAACGCCGCCTCGCCCCAACGCAGCACGATGGGACGCAGCACAGAAACGATGCTGCCTCTGGTGCGCGAGGCCATGACCCTGATCGAAAAGAACATCGAGGAACCCCTCAGCGTCCCCGAAATCGCGCGTTTCCTTGATGTCTCGCAGCGCCAGCTGGAACGCCAGTTCAAAAAACACGTGGGCTGTACGGTGGTGCAGTTCGGGTTGCTGAGGCGGTTGCAAAATGCCCGTCTGCTGCTGATTTCAACAGACCTGAGCGTACGGGAGATCGCCACCGCGTCCGGGTTCAACACCCTGTCGCATTTTGCGTTTTCCTTCGGAAAGTTCTTTGGACGCCGTCCTTCGGAATACCGCGAAGCCTGGCCTGCCGATGAACCCGCGCCCAGTTGGCCGGGATCACTGTCCGACTTTCTGTCAACCCTGAAAGACATCCCCGCCCGCGCTCAGCCCAACCGCGACTGACGCAGCGCACGCAGCACCGCAACAATCTCGCGGTCCCGTTGCGCGGCCATATCCTCAAAATGGCGATCCCCGGCAATGACGTTGCACCCGTCGACCATGCGATCCCGAAGGTCGCGTGTCAGCTCAGGTGCCTCAAGCCGGGTCCAGGGCAGTTTCAGCGCAGGCCCGAATTGATCCAGATTGGTCGCCATTCCGCCTGCACCACAGGCCACGTGGAAGGCCATACATTGACCTTGCGAAACCATGCGCGGTGCCGGGCCGTTCATCAGCGCGATGTCAATATCCTCGGGGGTGGCTTCGCCATTTGCGACCATGTGGAGCGCCTCGCGCCACAGCGCCTCCTGCAGGCGGGTGGCGACAAATCCGGGGATTTCCTTTTTCATCAACAGCGGCGCCTTGCCCGCGGCTTCATAGAACGTGCCGGCCCATGCAACGGCCTCGGGCGCGGATTTTTCCCCGCCCACGATTTCAACCAGCGGCAGCAGATAGGGTGGATTGAACGGATGCCCGATCACCGTCCGTTCGGGCGTGGCACAGGTGGCCTGAATTTCCGTCATCGTCAGACCGGATGTGGATGACCCGATCACAACAGAGGCAGGCAGCAGATCGCCCATCCGCCGGTACAGGGCCTGTTTGATCTCCAACCGCTCCGGCGCGCTTTCCTGAACGAACTCCGCCCCGTCCAAAGCCTCTTCCAGATCACAGACAATGCGCAGACGGTCAAGCGATGCCCCCTCCGCCAACCCAAGATCAGTCAGACTGCCCCATGCCGTATGCAGGATGGAATTGAACGCAGGCGTCTCCGCCGCGTCATGCAGATAGGCGGTCACGTCATAGCCGCGCGCCAGAAAATGCGCCGCCCAGCCGCCGCCAATTGGGCCGGCACCAATGCTGGTGACACGGGTCACTGTCGTGGGATCAGGATACATCATTCGCCTTTGAACTTGGGTTCGCGTTTCTCGACAAAGGCGGCAACGCCCTCGGCTGCGTCCGCTGACTTCAGCATCTTGCGATAGATCGGCATCGGCTCCGTGCGCATTTTGTGAAAGGCCTGCTCGAGCGGCACGCATTCGATCTCTCGCTGCACTTCCTTGACCGATTGCATCGCCAGTGGTGCGGACCACGCAATCGAGGCGGCCCATTCACGCGCTGCCGCCATCAGCTGTTCCTTTGGAACCACCTTGTTGACCAGCCCGTAATGCGCAGCCTCCGCTGCGGTCATGCGGCGGCCCAGCAGGAACATCTCCATCGCGATATTATGCGGAATGCGGCGCGGCAGCCGTTGCAACGCACCTGCATCCGGCACGATGCCCAACGGCATTTCCGGCAGGCCAAATTCCACGTGCTCCGCCGCAATCAGCAAATCGCACCCCAGTGCCATCTCGAACCCGCCGCCAATCGCGAGCCCGTTGATGGCGGCAATGACGGGTTTGTTGAGCGCCCAGTTTTCCGTTAGCCCTGTGAACCCGCCAAAACCGTAATCGTCCGTCTCCCACCAGCTATCCAGCTGCATCTCACCATCGTTGAGCGCCTTGAGATCCCACCCGGCCGAGAAAATCTTGTCCCCGCCTCCGGTCAGAATGGCGCACCGCAGATCCTTGTCTTCGTGCAATTCCTGAAATGCGGCCGCCAGCGCCCGAGATGTCGGAACATCAATGGCATTCACCTTGCCCCGCTCCAGCGTGACTTCCAGAACATGGCCCTCGCGGTGGACCTTTACCCCATCTGACATTGACTTATCCTTCTTTGAATTCCGGCATGACCTTGTTGCAGAACATTTTGAGGGATCGTTTTTGTGCTGC
>CAXBKL010000007.1:0-52638 GCA_963976125.1 uncultured Sulfitobacter sp.
CGGGTGTCGTCGGAATTATAGATCACCCTGTCGGCCCATTTCCCGACACGCATCAGCTTTTGCCGAAAGGGTGCCACGGTATGGGGGCGTTGATACTGTGGATATTCGAGGGGGATAACATCATGGATCAGGACATGGATACGCCCCTCCGCGCGCCGCACCGCATTCAGCACACGGTCCGTCAGATTGCTGTGACCGACGTTGTAATAGGCGAAGTCAGCCGGCATGTGGCGCGTCAGCATGGCCTGTAAACGACGTGGAGTGCAGCGCGCCAATGCAAGCCGCCGCAGGTCGCTTTCCGCCCGCTGCACCTGTACATCCCGCCTGCCCACCAACCGGGAAAGCAGGGATGCGCGCGCCCAGTCCTGTGTGCCCGCTATCTTGTCATGAAAAGCCACCACACCCGCCTGATCCAAAAGCAGATAGCCAAAGGCGGTTCGGACTATCCCGTATACCGGCACCTCATCCGGGATCAGATGCGCCAGATAAGCCTGTTCAACCCGGTCCACCCCCGTCGGAACCCGCCCTGCGCGACGCAGCGAACGGGTCAGGTCAATCAGGCGGGCCGGGGCGGGCATCTAACGGCTGTACTGGCCGGTCTGATGCCACCTCCAAGCGTCTGCAATCATCGTGTCGAGCGTGGACCTTTGCGGGGACCATCCCAGTTCGGATTTGGCCCGATCAGAGCCTGACACCAGCCTGGTGCAGTCCCCCTCGCGGCGCGCGCCCTCGATCACGTGCACAATGCGGTTGGTGACCAAAAGGCTTTGGTCGATGACCTGACGAACGGAAAACCCGGACCCCGTGCCAAGGTTGAAAACCCGGCTTTCCTTGTCTTCCAACAGCCAATCCAGCCCCAGAACATGGGCATCCACCAGATCGCTCACATGGACGTAGTCCCGAATACATGTCCCATCGGGCGTGTCGTAATCCGTACCAAAAACCGTCAGCGCTTCGCGCCTGCCGTCGATCACATCCAGCACCAGAGGCACCAGATGGGTTTCAGGCACATGATGTTCGCCGATTTCCGCCTCCGGGTCGGCACCCGCGACGTTGAAATAGCGAAATATCACATGGCGTAGCCCCCGCGCCGCGCCAAAGCCTTGCAGGATGTCCTCTATGGCCCGTTTGGAGGCACCATAGGGGTTAATCGGCACCTGAATTGTGCTTTCGTCCAACACCACATTGTCCTGATCGCCATAGGTCGCGCAGGTCGAAGAAAACACAAACCGCAGGCAGCCCGCCGCCACCGCCGCTTCAATCAGGTTCAGCGACCCCACGACGTTGTTGCGCCAGTAAAGACCGGGTTCTGCCATGCTTTCACCCACCTGACTGAGGGCGGCAAAGTGCATGACGGCAATCGGCTCATAAGCGGCGAACACCTCGTCCAGCCGCACGCGGTCAAGCAGGTCACCCTTCTCAAAAGGTCCGAATTTCACGGCATCCTGCCAGCCGGTCACAAGGTTGTCGAAGGTTACGGGGGTGTGACCCGCCGCCTTGAGCGCCTTGCACGCATGTGACCCGATGTAACCTGCGCCTCCGGTGACCAGAACATGCCCCATTTCGTCCGGTCCCCGTGCTATGCGTCTGTTTGTGTGATGCTTTGAAGATACGCCATCAGATCATCGCGCAACTCCGGTCGGGACAGGCCAAAGGAAACCGTGGCCTGCAGGAACCCCGATTTGGACCCGCAGTCAAACCGCTGGCCCCGGAACCGATAGCCGTATACATTGTTTGAAAGTTCAATATCGCGCGCGATGGCGTCGGTCAGCTGGATTTCACCACCGGACCCTGATTGAATGTGATTGAGGTTCTCCAGAACCGACGGCGACAGGATATAGCGCCCGATCACCGCCAGATTGGACGGCGCGTCCTCGGCATCGGGTTTTTCCACCATGCCTTGCACCTTGACCAATTGCCCATCTTCTTCACAGACATCAAGCACCCCGTATGAAGAGGTTTGTTCGGGCGCGACTTCCATCGCGGCGACCATGTTGCCGCCGGTTTCTTCATAGGCTTCGACCATCTGTTGCAGGCATGGCTTGTCCGCCGCGATCACATCATCCGGCAGGATCACCGCAAAGGGTTCGTCTGCAATCAACCGCCGTGCGCACCATACCGCATGACCAAGCCCCAGCGCACGGTGCTGGCGGATATAGGCAATCGCGCCGCTCTCCATGTTGGTGGTCTCAAGGATTTCCAAAAGCTGGGTCTTGTTCTTTTTCTGCAACTCCCGCTCAAGCTGCGGCGCGTGGTCAAAATAGTCCTCAAGCGCCCCTTTTCCCCGCGAAGTCACAAAGATGAACTCCTTGATCCCGGCCGCCCGCGCCTCGTCAATGGCGTATTGGATCAGCGGGCGGTCAACCAGCGTCATGATCTCTTTGGGCACAGATTTGGTGGCAGGCAAGAACCGCGTCCCCATACCGGCCACGGGGAAAATCGCCTTGGTAACTTTTTGGGTCATCTGCTGCCTGCCTTCATCTTACTGCTCGAATTTCTTCAGCTTTCCGCCGATATTAGTTCGAGAACGCGCCCAAATAGTGGCTTTTCCCGTCTATTTTTCTGACAGATCCCTTACGGTTGGGTCAATCCGCGTTGTTTGGCAATCCGCCCTGTTTCCCGTTCTATGCGCCTTGCCCGCGTCGTCATACGAAAAAGCGGGCCCCTCCGATGTGATCGGCCAAATAGCCCGCCACGCTGCAACCAGATGCCATCTTCGGTAAATTGCAGCTGGTGAAACATCGCCGACAAAGACAGCGAAAGCAGGGTGACAATTTCACCGTTTTTCACCCTTTCTGCGGCGCGTTCCATATCCCGTTTCAGGTGGAACGGGCGGGTTGCCAAGATAACGGCAGGGCGGCTTGCGGCAGGAAAGGGTTTGAACGACGAAGCGGGATGCGCAGGCAATTGCGGCGCGCCAAAGGGGCGGTTTTGCCCATCAGCATACCCATCGTCCAATCGCCGCATCAGCCGCCGGACATCGCGCGGTTCAAGCCCACCTGACACCATATGCCGCAACAGGCGTTGCCGTTCACTGCGCCGCAATCTGTCCCATTGCGTTTTGTGCTGAGGCTCGGGAACATGTTTGCGCTGAAAAACCGCCCAGCTGGCCCCGATGTCAAACAGATCTCGGGGCACCCGCGCCTGTGTCCGCAAGGCGTTGGCGGCAAATCCATGGTGCACCTCGGCCAGAGGCACGATGGCGGTCTTATGCCCGGCCCGCGCGATGCGCATGTTCAAATCGGTTTCATCCAGAAAATAGTGGAATGCCGGGTCAAACCCGCCAAGTGCAATCAATACATCCCGCCGAAACGCCATATTGGTGCCTTCGGTCTTGATCGCCTGCCCTTCCGGGGGCTTGAGCACCGTTGCCTGTATGTCTTCCACCACCAGATCATGCGCTTCGCCCCACGCATTCAGACTGCGGGCTTTCCATTGGAAAGAAATGCCATTTCGTCCCCTGACAAAGCCCCCCATTGCCGCCACATCCGCCTGTGTCGCGGGGGCCAGCAGATAGCGCAGCCATTGCGGTTCCGGCACGGCGTCGTCATCTATGAATGCGATCAGGTCACCCGCCGCATGAACCAGACCAAGATTGCGCGCCGCCGAGATGTTCGGCCGATCATATGGAACCAGCTTCAGATCGGCCGCGAAGGAGAGGCTTTCAGCCGCACTGATGCCCCCAGGGTCCGCCACCACGATCACTTCAAAGGGCGCATACTGAAGCTGCGACAGCCCCAGAAGACATCGGGTCAGCGCGTCAGCCCGGCAACGACTGACCACGACGACACTGACCGTTGGGTGCGTCATGCAACCCCCATCTGCGCCATCATCGCTTCGATCCTGGGTACGTCCTCGGGGTTGTTCAGCTCCCAGAACGCCCGGCCCTTTGCTTCGACTTCGACGCAAAGAACAGAGCGGCCATTTTCCATGAACCTAAGCTGTTCCAACCCTTCAAGCGTTTCAAGCGGACCAGTGGGCCACGACGGATATGCGGCCAGCGCACCAGGGCGGTAGGCGTAGACGCCGACATGATGGAAGACCGGTGTATCATCGGCATCGCTGTATTTTTGCGACGTGAAGGGGATGACTTCCTTGGAAAAATACATTGCCTGATTGTTTGCAGCAAAAACGGCTGTTGTCCCGCCGACGCGCCCGTCTTTGCGATCCGCCAGCAAGCTGTTCAACGTGGCCCCGTCGCAGCGCAGGACAGGCGTGGCAATCTCGGCTTCGGGCGCGGCACGCAACCCTTCCACCAATCCTTCGACAAACCAATGCGGCGTCAGTGGCGCGTCCCCTTGCAGGTTGACAACAATGTCATAGCCCCCGCCCAGAACGTCATGCGCCTCTGCGCAACGTTCCGTGCCATTGGCACATTCGGCGGAGGTCATCACGACCTCAGCGCCAAAGGCCTCTGCCGCCGCTTTGATGCGCGCGTCATCGGTGGCCACCACAACGCGGTCAACGCCATTCACCTCACATGCGGCCATCCAAGACCGTTCGATCAGGGACCGGGCCACGCCGGTGGCGCCGCGCAACTCGGCAAGCGGTTTGCCGGGATAGCGGCTTGAGGCATAGCGGGCGGGGATGGCGATCAGGACAGACATCAGGCGTCCTTCAACACGGCGGAAGGCGCATGGGCGATAAAGAACGGGTTGGCAAACCCTTCCTTGCCGTAGCTCAGCGGCGTATGATCGTCAAATCGGACAACTGTGCCGCCCGCACCCCTCAGAACTGCGTCCCCGGCGGCGGTGTCCCATTCCATCGTTCGGCCCAGACGGGGGTAAAAGTCTGCTTCGCCCGTGGCCACAAGGCAGAATTTCAGTGACGATCCGGCGCTGGTCATGTCGCGCACCGCATATTTGGCGATGTAGTCATCTGTGGCCTGATCCCGGTGGGATTTGGAGGCCACAACCATCAGGCCGCCGTTGTCCGCATCGGCCACAGATATGCCTTTCAGCGGCCCAATGACATTCTTGTCCAATGGGCCTTTTTCCTCAACAGACGTTCGATCGGCGCGGGTGAAAAACATCCGTCCTTTTGCAGGGGCATAGACAACTCCGTAGGTCGGGATACCCTGTTCGACCAGCGCAATGTTGACTGTAAAGTCACCGCGGCGGTGGATGAATTCCTTGGTGCCATCCAACGGATCGACAATCAGGAAGGTATTTCCCCGCGCGCTATGGGTTGCCGCCTGTTCCTCGGTGACCAACATCACATCGGGAAATTCTGCACGCAAGCCGGCGGAGATAATCGCATCGGCCGCCTTGTCCGCCGCCGTGACCGGGCTTTCGTCGGACTTGGTTTCCACCGACAAATCGTCACGCGCATAGACTTCCATGATGGCGTCACCCGCCTCCAATGATAGCCTGCGCATCACACTCACCAATTTTTCATAGTCCATCCCGCAGAGTTCCTTACACATTCGTTGATTGAACAGGCCAGTCCCCTTATGCTTTGCAGCTAACGGAACAGCAAGAAATCCGTGACACACCTGTGTGATATTGAAGGGCAGAGACATGTTTCAATCGAAACGCAAGCCGACAACCGGCATTGGCGGTGCCATGGCGATGGGGGAATTGATTTATCATTCCGTTGTACGCAGCGTCCGCAAACAGCACAATAATGCCCTCGTTGCGATCGGCATCAACATGATGCAGGCCGTGTTGTTTGTGGCGGCTTTTTTCATCATGTTCTCGCTCTTGGGCATTCGCGGCTCCGCCCTGCGCGGTGATTTCCTCGTCTATATCATGAGCGGTATTTTCCTGTACCTGACCCACATCAAGGCGCTTGGATCCGTCATGGGGGCCGAGGGGCCGTCAAGCCCGATGATGCAGCACGCGCCGATGAACACGATCATCGCAATTCTGTCGAGCGCGATGAGCGCGCTTTACGTACAGGTGCTGTCCCTGTTTCTGATCCTGTTTATCTACCACGTGGCCTGGAATCCCATCGAGATTGACCAACCGATCGCGGCTTTTGGGATGTTGCTGTTGTCCTGGTTTACCGGCTGCGCGATGGGTCTTGTCCTTTTGGCGATGAAGCCGTGGTTTCCGTCCGTCGTCGCCATCATCGCGATGGTGTATCAGCGGGCGAACATGATCGCCTCGGGCAAGATGTTCGTCGCCAACACCCTGCCCGGTTATATGCTTGCGATGTTTGACTGGAACCCGCTGTTTCACATCATAGATCAAGCGCGCGGTTTCGCCTTTCTCAACTACTACCCACGCTACAGCGACTGGGCCTATGCGTTCTGGATCGGTGTATTCTGCGTTGTCATCGGGATGATGGGCGAATTCTACACCCGCAAACATGCCTCGCTCAGCTGGGATGCGCGTCGATAGACTCGTCAGGGTGCGGCTTCATTCTACGTCACCACCCGAAGTGTCAGGTTGATGCGCCCGCCTTTGGGCAACAGGGTCGAGGTGTTGGCCCTGATCCTGTCCACCCCATGATAAGTCAGCCGCGCGGCACCGCCCATGGCAACCACATCTCCCGATTGTAACCAGATCGACTCCGTCTTGCCGCCCCGCGTCGTGTTCCCGATCCGGAAAAGCGCATCGTCCCCAAGTGAGATCGACAACACCGGCCATTCAAAACTTGCCTCGTCCCTGTCCTGATGCAGACCCATGCGCGCATCCGCGTCATAGTAATTTATGAGGCAACATTCAGGCCGTCGCTCCAGACTGGTCACCTCGTCCCAGACCGCAAGAACGCACTCGGGGATCGCCGGCCAGGGGGTCCCGTCAGGATGCGCAGACACATAGCGATACCCGGTCTTGTCCGAAAACCAGCCATAGTCGCCTGCGGCGGACATGCGCACGGACATTGGCTTGCCATAAGGTGTGTCCGGCTGAAACAGTGGGGCCTTGCGCACCACTTCGCGTAGGGCGCTCAAGAGCTGCTGCTGGGCAGCCCCATTGAGGAAACCTTTGTGGATTTCAAATCCTCTGAGACGCAGAATGCTCATATTTCCAATGTTGTCCCATCAATTTTCAAAAAATCAGGCCAGAATCCTTGATTCACCCCCTACGCGGTGGTTGCGGGCCGCATACCCCCTCCTTATATACCCTCCGAACCGCTGAGGGCAGATCGCTTTCAGTGTCACCAGATCGGGGTATGGGTGCCAAAACGGGCCCGCTGCTCCGTGTCATCGCCTTGAGTAGAGTAAGGGATCGAAAACATGTCAAAAGTCATTGGTATTGACCTTGGAACCACCAACAGCTGCGTCGCCATCATGGACGGCAGCCAGCCTCGCGTAATTGAAAACGCCGAAGGTGCACGCACGACACCTTCCATCGTAGCGTTCACAGACGACGAGCGCCTTGTCGGCCAGCCTGCCAAACGTCAGGCCGTCACAAACCCGGATAACACGATCTTTGGCGTCAAGCGTCTGGTTGGTCGTCGCAATGACGACGCCGATCTGGCCAAGGATAAGAAGAACCTGCCGTTCAACGTCATTGATGGCGGCAACGGCGACGCTTGGGTCGAGGCCAAGGGTGAGAAATACTCCCCTTCGCAAATCTCCGCGTTCATCCTCGGCAAGATGAAAGAAACCGCTGAAAGCTATCTGGGTGAAGAGGTCACCCAGGCGGTCATCACCGTGCCTGCATATTTCAACGACGCCCAGCGTCAGGCGACCAAGGACGCAGGCAAGATTGCCGGCCTTGAAGTGCTGCGCATCATCAACGAACCAACTGCGGCGGCGCTGGCCTATGGTTTGGACAAAGAGAACACACAAACCATCGCGGTCTATGACCTTGGCGGCGGTACATTCGACGTCACGATCCTTGAGATCGACGACGGGTTGTTCGAAGTGAAATCCACCAACGGTGACACGTTCCTCGGCGGCGAAGACTTTGACATGCGCATCGTCAACTACCTTGCCGGTGAGTTCAAAAAGGAACATCAGGTTGACCTGACCAAGGACAAGATGGCGTTGCAGCGTCTGAAAGAGGCAGCCGAGAAAGCGAAGATCGAGCTTTCCTCCTCCAGCCAGACCGAGATCAACCAGCCGTTTATCTCCATGGGCAAAGACGGCTCACCGCTGCACATGGTGATGAAACTGACCCGTGCCAAGCTGGAAAGCCTTGTTGGTGACCTGATCAAAGCATCCCTGAAGCCGTGCAAGGACGCGCTAAAAGACGCGGGTCTGTCCGCGTCTGACATCGACGAAGTTGTTCTGGTCGGTGGCATGACCCGGATGCCCAAGGTTGTCGAAGAAGTGACCAAGTTCTTTGGCAAGGAACCCCACAAGGGTGTGAACCCCGATGAGGTTGTGGCCCTTGGTGCCGCCATTCAGGCCGGTGTTCTGCAAGGCGACGTCAAGGACGTTGTTCTGTTGGACGTGACTCCATTGTCGCTGGGCATCGAAACCCTTGGCGGTGTGTTCACCCGTCTGATCGACCGCAACACCACGATCCCGACCAAGAAGTCGCAGGTTTTCTCGACCGCAGAAGACAACCAGAACGCCGTGACAATCCGCGTGTTCCAGGGTGAACGTGAGATGGCCGCCGACAACAAGATCCTTGGTGCTTTCAACCTTGAAAACATCCCGCCTGCCCCGCGTGGCATGCCACAGATCGAAGTGACCTTTGACATTGACGCCAACGGCATCGTGTCGGTGGGCGCACTTGATAAGGGCACCATGAAAGAGCAGAAGATCACGATCCAGGCGTCTGGTGGTCTGTCGGATGAAGACATCGACAAGATGGTCAAGGATGCAGAAGAGAACGCCGAGGCGGACAAGGAACGCCGCGAGCTGATCGAAGCGAAAAACCAGGCAGAGAGCCTCATCCACTCGACCGAAAAGTCGATGGAAGAGCATGCTGACAAGGTTGATCCCACAACCGTGGAAGCCATCGAACTGGCCATTGCTGCGCTGAAGGACGAGCTTGAGACCGAAGATGCAGGCAAGATCAAGGCCGGCATCCAGAACGTCACCGAGGCCGCGATGAAGCTTGGCGAGGCGATCTACAAGGCCGCGCAAGAAGATGGTGACGAAGATGTTGCCGCAGCAGCAGACGAAGCTGCCGGTCGGGATGACGACATCGTCGACGCCGAATTCGAAGACCTCGACGACGACAAGCGCGCGTCTTAAGTTGCGCAAGCGGAACCAATGATTGGGCCGGTCCGCATTGACGGGCCGGCCTTTCACGTTCCAGCAAAAGGATAATATCCATGGCAAAACGTGACTATTACGAGGTGCTTGGCGTCGCCAAGGGGGCATCGGCGGACGAGATCAAGAAGGGCTACCGTGCCAAAGCCAAGGAATTGCACCCCGACCGCAACAAAGACAACCCAAACGCAGAATCGCAGTTCAAAGAAGCCAACGAGGCCTACGAAGTTCTGAAGGACGGCGACAAGAAGGCGGCCTATGACCGTTTCGGCCACGCCGCTTTCGAAGGCGGTATGGGTGGCGGCGGCGGACGCCCGGGCGGCGGTCAGGGCGATTTCTCATCCGCCTTTTCAGACGTATTCGACGATCTGTTTGGCGATTTTATGGGCCAACGGGGCGGGCAGCGGGGCGGACAACGCGCCGCACGTGGGGCCGACCTGCGGTATAATCTGCGGATCACTCTGGAAGAGGCGTTTTCCGGTCTGCAGAAGTCGATCAACGTGCCGACATCCGTGCCCTGCGACAGTTGCTCCGGATCAGGCGCAGAAGGCGGGTCGGAACCGACAACCTGTCCCACCTGCTCCGGCATGGGCAAAGTCCGCGCGCAGCAGGGGTTTTTCACCGTTGAACGCACCTGCCCGACCTGCTCAGGCATGGGGCAGATCGTCAAGAACCCCTGCAAAAGCTGCCGCGGTGCAGGGCGCGTTGAAAAGGAACGGTCGCTGTCGGTCAACATCCCCAAAGGGGTTGAAACAGGCACACGCATCCGTCTGGCCGGAGAAGGCGAGGCAGGGTTGCGCGGCGGGCCGTCCGGCGATCTTTATATCTTTATCGAGGTCAAGGAACATGAGCTGTTCGACCGCGATGGACCAAACCTGTTTTGCCGCGTGCCCGTCTCGATGAGCGCGGCGGCCCTGGGCGGCAACATCGAAGTACCGACCATCGACGGTGGGCGCGGCAGGGTGCAGATCCCTTCAGGCAGCCAATCAGGCCGTCAGATGCGCCTGCGAGGCAAGGGCATGCCACCGCTGCGGGGCGGCGGTGTTGGCGATATGATTATCGAGTTGGCCGTTGAAACGCCGGTGAACCTGACCAGCCGCCAGAAGGAATTGTTGCGGGAGTTCGAGGATCTCTCGTCCGAAAACAATCCCGAAAGCAGCACGTTCTTCTCTTCTGTCAAATCTTTTTGGGATTCGATGAAGGGCTGACCGGGACTTGGGCCGACACGAGGTCGGCCCACCCTCTTTCAGGCGGCATATCCCCGATGGCGGTTTTTTCGGCACTCATCCTCGGACTTGCCAACGAACCCGGTCCAATTTTCCCCGCGCCGGCAAAATCCGACTGACCATAACCGCTCCATTGTCCTTTTGCGTGGCGATACAAATGACGCCGATAGATGTGACGCCTGATGCCACCAATCCAATTTGTCACGATGGCCCGTCTTTTCAGGCCCCGCCGATCAATTCGCACCCGATTGCAAGCATACGACCTGTGTGAACTCCCAGGCGGTTCAGGCGATGGTTAGGAGTGGGTTACGGGTTTGCGCCGTCGGAAAATCTGAGCCACCTAACGCTGCATGAGTTAAGATATTTCAACGGGTTAGAGGAAGACAAGGGCATCCCGTTTTCCGAGAACAGCGTTAACTGCATGGTAACCCAATTGGCGCACCCTGCATCCATGACCTCTTTTGCCGATAAGCCCCTGCCATTCTTGTTGGACGAAGCCCCTATGGCGACCCCGGTCGCGGGCAAACAACCGTCCTACATCTCGGATCATCGCCAGCGTCTGCGCGCCCGGTTCATGGCAGGGGGGGCGGCGGCCATGCCCGATTACGAACTGCTGGAGCTTGTTCTGTTTCGGGCCATTCCACGCCGCGACGTCAAACCATTGGCCCGCGCGCTGATGGATCGCTTTGGCGATTTCAACCGCGTGATCACCGCATCCGAAGCGCGTTTGCGCGACATTTCCGGCGTCGGTTCCGCCGTGGTAACCGAATTGAGGATTGTCGAGGCCGCCGCGCAGCGTCTGGCCCGCGCCAAGGTCATGCAGACACAGGTGGTCTCAAGCTGGGATGCGCTGCTGGACTATTGCCACACCACTATGGCCCATCGGGAAACCGAGCAATTTCGCGTTCTCTACCTTGACCGCAAGAATGTTCTGATCGCCGACGAAGAACAGGCCAAGGGAACCGTCGATCACGTGCCGGTATATCCGCGTGAGGTCGCAAAACGGGCGCTGGAACTGAATGCCTCAGCCCTTATTCTGGTGCATAATCACCCCTCGGGTGACCCGACGCCGTCCCAATCCGACATCGACATGACCCATCAGATCGCAGCGGCCTGTGACGCCCTTGGGCTGTCCCTGCACGACCATCTGATCATCGGGAAATCCAGAGAGCTGAGTTTCAAGAGCGAAGGGCTGATTTAGATTGGCTACCGCACCCAGACTTCGACCCGGCGGTTCACCGAACGCCCCCATGCCGTATCGTCACAGGCCATTGGCATTGCCTCGCCAAAGGCATCTACGCTCAATTCAACCCGCTCAAGGTTGACGGTGACGGCGGCGGCAATCACCGCGCGCCGCACGGCTTCGGCCCGGCGCAGGGCGATGTCACGGTTCGCCTTGGCGGCTCCCTGCCCATCGCTGAAGCCGACAAACCGCAATTGCCGCGCATCATACTGCCCTTGCTCCAACGCCCTTGCCAGTTGCTGCACATTGGAACGGGACTGCGCATCAAGCCGGATCGACCCGGTTTCAAACCGGAACGAGGTCGTCAGCCGCGCCATGGGCGTCAGGGTCGCGGTCATACGCTGCAATTCCGCTAGCGACGTTTCTCCCCCCGCAACCGTGATGGCATTGGCAAAGCGGTTGCCCTGTAATTCAATCTCGATCTCTTCGGGGGCCTGATCTACGAACCCGGCCCGCCGGATCACGTTCTGCGCCGCCGGACCACGGGTAAAAGCGAGGAATTCCCGTGCAATCAGTGGCAGCCTGCGCGCCGGGAAATAGAGGAACATCGGGGCGGTCAGCGGATAATCCTCGGTCTTGATCGTACGCCGCGCAGCATCCAGCGAAAAGCCACAGGTACCACCAAGGGTCAGCACCTGATTGCCCCCCTTTTCCGCATAGCTGGTGATGCCCAGCGACAGGTTATCCTTGCCAACCGCGTCCGCAATCCGGTTTGGAAGCGCATGGCGGGTTATCCCATCGGTCAGTTCCAGGCGGGCAGGCGTCATCACCTGATCCACGATGGCTTGGCTCAAGCCGCTGGCAGCATCGGGCAGATGCAGCGCAATAGGCGCATCCGGCCCCCCCAGCGCTTGCCAGTTGGTGATCCGTCCGGCAAAAACCTGCGCAAGCTGCAGGGGGGATATGTTCTTGATCGGATTGGCCGGGGCCACCACCGGAACCACCGCATCCAGCGCCAGAACCCGGCTACGGTTGATTCCTGTCAAATCGCCTATGCCGGCATCGCGGGCGTGGGTGCGTTCCTGCGGGCGTATTTCGCGCAGTGCCATCACGATGTCGGCCTCGTCCGCCAGCAGATCGGCAAATCCTTCGTCCGTGTTTGTCGCCCGAAACCCAAAGCGCGCCGCGCTTTTGCCGGTGTCTTTGCGGGTCAGCAGATATGCAAATCGGGTCGGGTCCAAATCTTGACGGGTGACGGCGTAGCCATTTCGTTGCGCGAAAGCGTCGATGAGCGCCGGCATCAGAACGGCCCCCATCGTGGCGGAACCGGACAACTGCACCTCCGCGACAAAATCCTGAAGGTTCGGGCAACCCGGTCCCGAGCAATTGACGCCCGACCCATCAACCGTCAGTTCGCCATATTCGGTCTGTAACCGATAGAATTCGCCGTCAAAGCCAAGCAACATACCGCTCAGCTCAACCCGGCCATCGCGCGAGATCAGCGTCACGTCCTGTGCGGCGGCACAGCCCACCCAAAATAGAAAAAGTGCGGCGAAGGTCGCCGCACATCCAGATCTGACCATGTGACCTCAATACTTCCCTATCTGGAAGCGACTTTCATGTCTTGGAGCAGATTATTCAACACCAGAAAGCTCCCTGTGGCATCACAATCGGGCACCGGAAGGGTCAGGTTGCGGGTCTTCATGCTGCCATCGGTTTGCAATTCCAGCGATTGGGCCTCGATCTCGATGCCGCAGTTCGCGGCGGTCACTTCGGTTTCAACACTCAGGGCGATGTCGCCCGCTTTTGTCGCGGTGTTTGCCGGGAATGTATAGACTTCGGCAAGCAGGGGTTCTGCAACGCCGGTATCTCCGTGACGGGTCAGCACACCACCAGCCCCCGTGACCGCGTCTGCGACGCTGCCGGGCTGACCTTCCCAAAGATGGCCGTCATCGCCATAACTCGCGCCAAATTCACGCGCGTGGATTTGAAAACCGGTGTTGCCTTTCCATTGCAGAACGGCGCGGCGATAGTCGGACAGATCCTCGATCACGGTTTGGGCAACGGCGCCTTCGCCATTTGTGAAGGCGACGATGAACACCGCGTCCCGCGCCAATGCCGGTATCTTGATGGTCATGGTGCCCGATGCTGATGTCGTTTCGGTAAAGACCAGCCCGTTATGGTGAACCGTTGCCCGCTCGTTGGGCAGACACGACGCGGCCAGGGTCAATTCGACCATCGCGGCCGCGATGGGGCGGGCGGATGCCGTAACCTCACAACTTGGGACCGGGTCCACAGGGCCCAGATCAATTTCGGGGACATCCGGCACATCCAGAACCGCCGGCGCCGACGCCTTGACCACTTGCGCTTCGGTTTCCGGCAGCGAAATTACGTTTTCAAGCTCACCTGATGTCAGTTCAATCTGCTGGACTTCCAGCATTGCATTTGCGGCATTGGCACCTTTGATCCCGTCGATGGCTGTTGATGGCACCGACTCCTGAAATCCATCTGCACCATAATACGCTGATCCCGCTTCGGAGTTCTGCATGACAAACCCGATGCCAATCGCAAAGCCCAAGGCGACCACACCAGTCAGAATTTCTTTTACGTATACCATTCGCCCTGTCCCCTTCACGGAATCGCTCAAGGAACAGATCGCGCAAAATCAGGGCCGGGTTATGACCCTGAAGGGGGAAGATTCGGGCAAAAAGGGGGCAGTGACCTACCCCAGACGCCCGTGGCAGTGTTTGAACTTCTTTCCTGATCCACAGGGGCAGGTTTCATTCCGGCCGGGATTTCCCCATGTGCTGGGGTCACCTTCGACAAAACCGGCGGCGGGCTGACCGGCCGGCGGTTCTTCCCCAGCGGCAGCGGCAGCAATCGCAGCCTGCTGAGCTGCAATTTCCTGAAGCATTGCGGCACGTTCTTCTTCGGTCATTGGCTGAATTTGGGCCAGCTTCTGCGTCACGTCCTGTCGCAGGCTGTCCAGCATTGCCTCAAACAACTGAAAGGATTCGTTCTTGTATTCGTTCAGGGGATCCCGTTGTGCATAGCCACGGAACCCAACAACCGTCCGCAGATGCTCCAGCGTCATAAGGTGGTCGCGCCATTTGCCGTCAATGGCTTGCAACAACATCTGCTTTTCGATGGTGCGCATGTTTTCTTCACCAAAGACCTCGGTCTTTTGCGCCATCAACTGGTCCGTCGCCTCCATCAATCGTTCACGGATCACATCCTCGTCGGCCCCGTCTTCGCCACACCAATCCACAACCGGGACATCGATGTTCAACTGCTCAATGACGGCCGTGTGAAAGCCCTCGGTGTCCCATTGATCGGCATAGGTCTTGGGTGGCATATAGGTTTCAATCAGATCGTCGATCACCTGACCGCGCATGTCGGTGATGATCTCGTTCAGATCGTCAGCTTCCATGATGTCGCGGCGCTGACCAAAGATCACCTTGCGCTGTTCGTTCATCACGTCGTCGAATTTCAGCAATTGCTTACGGATGTCAAAATTGCGGCCTTCGACCTTGGCCTGGGCGCGTTCCAGCGATTTATTGACCCAGGGGTGCACAATCGCCTCGCCTTCTTTCAGGCCAAGTGTGGTCAATACCTTTTCCAGCCGTTCAGACCCAAAGATGCGCATCAGATCGTCTTCGAGCGACAGGAAGAACGACGTCCGGCCCGGATCGCCCTGACGGCCCGACCGGCCGCGCAACTGATTGTCGATGCGGCGGCTTTCGTGGCGTTCGGACGCCAGAACATAAAGTCCACCCGCCTCGATCACCTTTTTCTTTTCGTCCGCATGTTCCGCTTCGATCTTCGCGCGCACATCGGCTGGATCGGCGTCGGGATCGGCATCCAATGCCTCCAGCACCTTCAGCTCGACGTTGCCGCCCAACTGAATATCGGTGCCCCGCCCCGCCATGTTGGTGGCAATGGTCACGGCCGCAAATTTACCCGCGTCCGCAATGATTTGTGCTTCCTGCTCGTGCTGGCGCGCGTTCAGAACGTTGTGCGCAATATCAGCAGCGGTCAACATCTGGCTCAATTGCTCGGATTTCTCGATGGATGTCGTCCCCACAAGGCAGGGCTGCCCCTTGGCATGGGCCTCTTTGACCCGTTCGATCATCGCCTCGTATTTTTCGCGCACAGTACGGTAGACGGCGTCATCCTCGTCAACACGGGCAACGGGAACATTTGTGGGGATCTCGATTACGCCCAACCCATAGATCTGGCCAAATTCCTCGGCCTCGGTCAGGGCGGTTCCGGTCATGCCCGCCAGTTTGTCATAGAGGCGGAAATAGTTCTGAAAGGTCACGGAAGCGAGAGTCACGTTTTCGGGTTGAATCGCCACTTTTTCCTTGGCCTCAATCGCCTGATGCAGACCGTCGGACAAGCGCCGCCCCTGCATCATCCGGCCGGTAAATTCGTCGATCAGCATCACTTCGTTGTTGCGAACGATGTAATCCTTGTCCTTCTGGAACAACTTGTGCGCACGCAGGCCCTGATTGACGTGGTGCACGACGGTTGTGCTTTCGGGGTCATAAAGCGACTGGCTCTCTTCGATCAGCCCCTGTTCGTGCAATACCCCTTCCAGGAATTCGTTGCCGTCATCGGTAAAGGTCACATTCCGGCTTTTTTCGTCCAACTCGTAATGTTCCGGCCGCAACAGCGGGATAAGTGTGTCGATGGTGACATACATATCCGATCGGTCCTTTGCCGGACCAGAGATGATAAGCGGCGTACGCGCCTCATCGATCAGGATGCTGTCCACCTCGTCCACAATCGCAAAATTATGCTGTTTTTGCAGGATTTCATCAAGATTGGATTTCATGTTGTCGCGCAGATAATCAAAGCCCAACTCATTGTTGGTGGCATAGGTAATATCCGCATCATAGGCCGCGCGTTTTTCGTCCTGACCCATCATCGAAACCGCAGCCCCGGTCGTCATGCCAAGCGCGGCAAAAACCTTACCCATCCAGTCAGCATCCCGCTGCACAAGATATTCGTTGACGGTCACGATATGCACGCCGTTGCCGGGCAGCGCATTCAGATACGCGGCCAGCGCGGCGGTCAGCGTCTTGCCTTCACCTGTTTTCTGTTCCGAAATGTTGCCTTGATGCAGGAAAATCGCTGCCAGCATCTGCGTGTCAAAAGCGCGCAGGCCCAGGGTCCGCCGTGCCGCCTCGCGGCAGTTGGCAAAAGCTTCGGGCAGAAGGTCATCGAGACTTTCTCCCGCAGTGGCGCGTTTGGCCAATTCCCTGGTCTTGTCTTTCAGACCTTCATCGCTCAATTTCTCGAACTCCGGCTCAAGCGCGTTGATCTTGGCCACCAGCGGGCGAGTCGCCTTGATTTTGCGGTCATTGGGTGTGCCAAAGACCTTTTTGGCGATTGTTCCGATACCCAGCATGTGTTCTCCAGCCGAAGTTGTGATGCGATGCGCTGATCTGCTTGCCCAGCGCTCTGTCAGCCCATAGATAGATGGGTGAACGAGCAACTGAACAGCGCCCTGCACGCGATGTAAGGGCCGCACCAAACACTGTCAATGTAGCAGCCCCCCTGAGGGCCAAGAGGTAGGACAATCCATGCAGAAACCGATCACTTTTTTGGGCGCACTGGCGCTTTCCGTCTATCTGGCGCTGCCGGTCTCCGCTCAGGGCGAACCGGGCCTGGATACGGTGGTGGCCACGGTCAATGGAACCGACATCACATTGGGCCACATGATTATCGCCCGCGCCACGTTGCCAGAGCAATATCAGTCACTGCCTGACGAGGTGCTCTTTACGGGTATTCTGGATCAGTTGGTGCAACAATCGGCTCTTGCCGATTCATTTGAAGGCGATCTGCCGCCCCGTGTTACCCTGTCGCTTGACAACGAGGCGCGCTCGCTCAAGGCCGGGGAAGTCATTGAAGGGGTGATGTCGGCACCGGTGTCGCAAGAGGCGCTTCAGGCGACCTATGACGCGCAATACACAAACGCCGAACCGGAAAGCGAATACAACGCCTCCCACATCCTTGTTGAAACCCTTGAAGAAGCGAAGGCCATCAAGATGGATCTGGACGGTGGCGCGGATTTTGCGACCATGGCTCGGGAAAAATCGACCGGCCCCTCCGGGCCGGGTGGCGGGTCACTGGGTTGGTTTGGTTTGGGAATGATGGTGCCTACTTTTGAACAGGCCGTTGTCACGATGGACATCGGCGATGTTTCTGACCCGGTTGAGACACAGTTCGGATGGCACATCATCAAACTCAATGAGACCCGCACGACCGAAGCGCCCGACCTAGAAAGCGTGCGCGAGGAGCTTGAATTGCAAATCCGTCAGACGGCTGCTCAGGACACGATCGAGAAAATCACCGCAGAGGCCGACGTTGACCGGACCCCATCTGCGGACCTCGACCCGGCCCTTATCAAGAACCTTGAGTGGCTGGAGTAGACCCTTGGCCGCGATTACAAAGGTTTCTCCGCTGGCACCGGCGCAGTTCCCCGCGCTTCCTGTTGTCGAGGGTGTGACATTTGCCACAGCGGCGGCCGGCGTGAAATACGAGGGGCGCACGGATGTGATGCTGGCCCTGATGACACCGGGTACGGCGGTTGCGGGGGTTTTCACCCGCTCCGCGACCCGCGCGGCACCGGTTCTGGATTGTCAGGCCAAGATCGGTGGTGCACAGGACGCTGGCGCGGCCATCCTGGTCAATTCCGGCAACGCCAACGCCTTTACAGGCAGGAACGGCGTGGCATCGGTCAAAGCCATAACAGCTGCTGTTTACGAAGCCAGCGGCGTGCCACCGGGGCGTGTTTTTACCTCATCCACCGGCGTGATCGGCGAACCGCTGCCCCATGAGCGGATAACAGCTGTTGTTTCTGCGCTGTCGGGACAGGCATCGCCGGACGGCATCGCGGCCGCCGCCAAGGCGATCATGACAACTGATACCTTCCCCAAGGGGGCGGCTGCCGAGGTCGAGATCGACGGCAAGACGGTCAGGATTGCCGGCATTGCCAAAGGCTCCGGCATGATCGCCCCGGACATGGCGACGATGCTTGTCTATGTTTTCACCGATGCCGTGGTGGCGCAATCGGCGCTGCAATCGATAGTGTCCAACCTGAATGCACGGACCTTCAACTGCATCACCGTAGACAGTGATACCTCGACGTCCGACACTCTGATCGTCGCGGCAACCGGGGCGTCCGGGGTCGACGCCACCAACAGTGACGCCTTTGAAAACGCCTTGCATGGGCTGATGCTGGATCTGGCCCATCAGGTCGTCCGCGATGGCGAAGGGGCAACCAAATTTGTGGAGATCGCCGTAACCGGTGCCGCGACAGATGCGGACGCCAAGACCCATGGCATGTCGATCGCCAATTCGCCGCTGGTCAAGACGGCCATTGCGGGCGAGGACGCGAATTGGGGCCGCATCGTGATGGCGGTCGGAAAATCGGGCGCCACCGCGGACCGCGACCGCCTTTCGATCCGGTTTGGCGATGTGCAGGTGGCCGAGGACGGCTGGCGCAGCCCTGACTACTCCGAAGAGGCGGCAGCCGCGCATATGAAGGGTCAGGACATCAGGATTTCCGTTGATCTGGGTTTGGGCACCGGCTCGGCAACGGTCTGGACCTGTGATCTGACCCACGGATACATCGAGATCAACGCGGATTACCGGTCGTGAAAACGGTTCTGGTGTCTGCCGTTGCTCTGATCGACGTGGATGGCCGGGTGCTGATTGCACAGCGACCCAAAGGCAAATCAATGGCCGGGTTGTGGGAGTTCCCAGGCGGCAAGATCGAGCCGGGCGAAACCCCGGAAGCCGCCCTGATTCGGGAATTGGAAGAAGAGCTGGGCATCGATACCTGGTCATCTTGCCTTGCCCCTCTGACATTCGCCAGCCACAGCTATGATGACTTTCACCTGCTGATGCCGCTGTTTGCCTGTCGAAAGTGGGAAGGCACGCCAATGTCACGTGAGAATCAGGCGCTAAAATGGGTTCGGGCCAATGACTTGGGCAACTACCCGATGCCAGCAGCAGATATTCCGCTGATCCCGATATTGCGCGATTGGCTTTGAAACCAGCAATGTGGTGCACGGCACACATTCAGAGGAATTCTGGGGCATCGGAAACAATAAGCTAACAAATTGAGCGATTGTGTAGTATTCAATACGGGCTATTTCTGGGGGGAAATACCTATGCTTCGAACGATCACATTAGGATCCTGCGTTTCCGTTCAGGGGATTTTTGTCAAGGATATGCCCGATGGGCGTATCGTCGTGAAAGTGGATGACACCACCTATTCGGGCAAGCCCGTCATCCGCAAGAACTGACTTTCCCCGATCATTGACCAACGAAAAAGGGCTGCGATTTCGCAGCCCTTTTTCGTATTTTCAGAATTCCGTTCAAACCGCGAGGCCCCGGCTCAAGGCCGGGGCCCGCTCACTATTTAGCTCAACGTCCGCGTCACTTCTTCGCGCTCGAAAATCTCGATCACGTCTGCGGGACGGATGTCATCGTAATTCTCGAAGGCCATGCCACATTCCTGACCGGACTGCACCTCAGGCACCTCGTCCTTGAAACGCTTGAGGGTCTTGAGCGTGCCTTCATGAATAACCACGTTGTCACGCAGCAGACGCACACCCGCCGAACGGCGTGCGACGCCTTCGGTAACCAGACACCCGGCAACCTTGCCGACGCCCGTGACCTTGAACACTTCCTTGATATTCGCATATCCGATGAAGTTCTCTTTGATCTCGTTGCTCAGCAGGCCGGAAGCGGCGGCTTTGACGTCATCAACCAGATCGTAGATGACCGAGTAGTACCGGATCTCCACGCCCTTTTGGTTTGCCGTGTTCCGCGCCGATGCGTTTGCGCGCACGTTAAAGCCCATGATTGGCGCACCAGATGCCTCGGCCAGACCCACGTCGGTTTCTGTGATCGCACCGACACCGGAATGCAACACGCGTACACGGACCTCATCGTTGCCGATCTTCTCCATCGCCTGAACAATCGCTTCGGCAGACCCCTGCACATCGGCCTTGACCAGGATCGGCAGTTCGCTGACGTCCTCATCCGCCTTGGCGTTCGCCATCAGTTGTTCCAACGTCGTCGCGGCACCGGCAGCGGCACGTTTGTCCTTGGCCGCTTGCGCACGGTAATCCGCGATCTCGCGTGCCTGTGCTTCGGTCTCGGTCACGTTCAGCACATCACCTGCTTCGGGCGTGCCGTTCAGGCCCAGAACTTCAACCGGAACAGATGGTCCTGCCTCCTTGACGCGGTTGCCCTGATCGTCGATCAGCGCACGAACCTTGCCGTATTGCTCACCCACAACAAAGATGTCGCCCTGGCGCAATGTGCCGTTCTGAACCAGAACGGTTGCGACCGGGCCACGGCCCACGTCAAGCTGCGCTTCGATCACGGCACCAACGGCGGCGCGGTTCGGATTGGCTTTCAATTCAAGCAATTCAGCCTGAAGCGCGATGGCTTCGAGCAATTGATCCAGACCTTGCCCCGTGATGGCCGACACTTCGACGTCCTGCACTTCACCGGACATTTTCTCGACGATCACTTCATGTTGAAGCAGGTCGGTACGGACCTTGTCGGGGTTCGCCGCCGGACGGTCAATCTTGTTGATCGCAACAATCATCGGCACATTCGCCGCCTTCGCGTGATTGATCGCCTCAATTGTCTGCGGCATCACGGCATCATCCGCCGCGACCACCAGAACAACAATATCGGTGACCTGCGCGCCGCGCGACCGCATCGACGTAAAGGCCGCGTGACCTGGCGTATCGAGGAACGACAGAACCTGACCGCCATCGGTTGTGACCTGGTAGGCACCGATGTGCTGAGTGATGCCGCCCGCCTCGCCGGCAACAACCTTGGCGTTGCGAATCGCATCCAGAAGCGACGTTTTACCGTGGTCAACGTGGCCCATGATCGTGATGACCGGAGGACGGTTGACCAGATCTTTTGGATCGTCTTCGACTTCCTTGATCACGTCTTCCACGTCCGCATCAGATACGCGCACGACCTTGTGGCCAAATTCCTCGATGATGAGTTCCGCAGTGTCGGCATCAATCGTTTCGTTCTGGGTTACCATCAGACCGTTGTTCATCAACGCTTTGACAACCGCGCCGGTTTTTTCGGCCATACGTGCCGCCAGCTCGGAGACAACAATCGCCGGGGGCAGGTTCACGTTGCGAATGATCTTTTCGCGCTCGACGTTGCCGCCCATCGCCTTTTGCCGCGCGCGTTCCTGCTTGCGCTTCATCTGCGCCATAGAGCGTTGACGCCCACCTTCGCGCCCTGCGAGCGCCTGATTGACTGTCAACTTGCCGGAACGGCGGCTGTCATCACCGCGGTTCTTCTTGTTGGTTTCCTCGCGGTCACGCTCCGTCTTGCGGGGCGTCTGAGCAGGGGCGGCCTTGTTCGCCGTGGGGCGTACAACAGCAGGTTCCGCTGGTGCCGCCGCCGCAGCCTGGGCTGCCGCAGCAGCCTCGCGCGCCTTGCGTTCTTCTTCTTCGGCTTTTGCCTTGAGATTCTCTTCGCGCTCACGCTCTTCGCGCTCTTTCGCCTCGATCTCGGCCCGGCGGCGTTCGCGGTCTTCTGCGCGTGCCTTTTCTTCGGCCTCGCGGGCGGCTGCCTCTTCGACTTCACGCGCCTTGGCGGCCTGCACGGCCTTCAGGCGGCGTTCCATTTCGGCATCAGTAATGCCGGCTGGACGCTTGGAGGGATTTCCGACAGGACCGGCACCCGGTCCCGTTGGTTTCTGGCCACCCGGCTTTGGCACCACAACGCGTTTGCGTTTGGTTTCAACTACGACGTTCTTGGTCCGCCCATGGCTAAAGCTTTGCTTTACGTTGCCCGGACGCGCGGGTGCACCGCGCAGACCCAATGTTTTCTTGCCGTCACTATCGCTCATCTAGCTCGTCTATCCTTTCGGCTGGCCCTTGCCAGCCTCGTTTATGCGCACGCCTTTAAGTCTTTGGGCTTCCTCTACAACACGCAGAGTGAGTCCACCAGAGGCGAGCGCCCCATGTATCACAGTTTGGCGACCGAATGCCAAACCCAATTCATCCGCCGTCAGCCAGCCAATATATTGACCGAAATGCGGCGTGCTCAGTTTCGATTTACCGCGTCCCGATCCGTCGGATGCCTGAATCAACACCTCGGCTTCTTCGTTCTGCAGCCAGCCTTTGACCTTTTCATATCCCGCAACGGCCCGTCCGCCCTTGCGTTGCAGCGAAATCAGGTCGACCACGCGCCGCGCGACTTGTTTTTCGACCTCATCCACCAATCCATCAGGCACCGTTACCTGCGTCTTGGCCGCCCGTGAGAACAGTTTTTTCTTAACCGCAAGTTCCAGCGCCGCACGGTCCGCCGCAACATAAATGCCGCGACCGGGCAATTTTCCCAGAATATCCGGCACGATCTGTCCTTCGGGGCCCACGACAAATCGGATCAGCCCATGTTTTGGCTGCACCTCGCCTGTGGCAATGCACTTGCGATCAGGACCGTTTTCCCGGTCATTCGAGGCGCCACCGCGACCCATCAGGAGACCCCGAGGCCTGAAATCAGGCCTCGACCTCCTGTTCTTCTGCGTCGTCGCCTGCTTCGGCGTCGGCTTCGGCGTCCAATTCCGCCGGATCAACCCATCCCAGCATCACACGGGCGGTCATGATAAGATCCTGGGCTTCTTCCAGTGTCATCTCAAAGGGTTCAAGCGTCCCGTCGTCCTTGATCCGCTCTCCGTCAACGGTGGTCCAGCCACCCGCCAGTTCCCAATCGGCGCAGGTTGCAAAGTCCTCCAGCGTTTTCACGTCATCTTTGGCAAGCGCCTCGATCATCTGGGGTGTCAGACCCTCAAATTCAATAAGGCTGTCTTCGACACCCAGAGCACGGGCCGCTTCGAGCGCCGCCTTGTTTTGTGCTTCCAGAACGTCACGGGCACGGGCCTGCAATTCGTTTGCGGTGTCTTCATCGACACCATCAATCACCAACAATTCGTCAACCTCGACATAGGCCACCTCTTCGAGGTTGGTGAACCCTTCGGCAACCAACAACTGAGCAAAGAATTCGTCGAGATCAAGGTTATCCATGAACAGTTTCGTGCGCAGTTCAAACTCGGCCTGACGGCGTGCGCTTTCCTGCTCTTCTGTCATGATGTCGATGTCCAGACCGGTCAGTTGTGAGGCCAAACGCACGTTCTGACCCCGGCGACCAATCGCAAGGCTCAACTGTTCTTCTGGCACGACAACTTCGATCTTGCCCGCTTCTTCGTCCAGAACAACCTTGGACACTTCCGCAGGCTGCAGGGCGTTCACAAGGAACGTCGGCTGGTCTTCGTTCCACGGGATAATGTCGATTTTTTCACCCTGAAGCTCGTTCACAACCGCCTGAACACGCGACCCACGCATACCAACGCAGGCGCCCACCGGATCGATAGACCCGTCATAACTGATTACAGCGATCTTGGCGCGCGAACCGGGGTCACGTGCCACCGCCTTGATCTCGATGATGCCATCATAGATTTCAGGCACTTCCATCTTGAACAACTCGGCCATGAATTCGGGCGCGGTCCGGCTCAGGAAAATCTGTGGCCCGCGCTGTTCGCGGCGCACGTCCTTGATGTAGACCCGAATACGGTCATTGGGACGATAACTCTCGCGGCCGATCTTTTCATTGCGGCGCAGGATCGCTTCGCCCGCACCCACATCGACGATGACGTTGCCGTACTCTTCGCGTTTGACCAGGCCGTTGATGATCGTGCCGGCGCGGTCCTTGAATTCTTCGTATTGGCGGTCGCGTTCGGCTTCGCGGATTTTCTGCAAGATGACCTGTTTGGCCGATTGCGCCGCGATCCGGCCCATTTCAACCGGCGGCACCTCTTCGATCAGCTGCTGCCCAACTTCGGGGTTGTCCATATACTGCTTGGCCTGTTCGACCGTGAATTCGGCCTGATAGTTCTCCAGCTCCTCATCTGCCACCACAGTACGCACACGGGTAAACGTCGCGCGGCCCGTCTTGCGGTCGATGGCAACATGGATATCCATCTCCGCGCCGTACCGGGACTTGGCTGCGCGGGCGAGCGATTCTTCCATCGCCTCGACCACCAAATTCGGGTCGATCATCTTTTCACGTGCAACAGCCTCGGCAGTTTGCAGCAATTCAAGCTGGTTGGCAGATGTAATGGCCATTAGTCTTCTCCCTCGTCAGACCCTTCGGTCTGGATCTCATCAAACTTGTCTTCATCTATTGCACCGGACGCTTTGCGCTGGCGCAGCATTTCCTTGATCAACTCATCCGTCAGAACCAGCTTGGCATCTGACAGCCAGTCAAATTTCAGACCGACAGTGCCTTCCGCGACATTAATCAATACTTCATCACCCTCAACGCCTGCCAGTTCGCCCTTGAACCGGCGACGGCCGTCAATCATTTCTTCGGTCTCGACCTTGGCCTCATAGCCTTCGAACATATCGAAGTCCTTGAGCCGCGTAAGCGGGCGGTCAATGCCGGGGCTTGATACCTCAAGCGTATATTCTTCGATGATCGGGTCTTCGACATCCAGTGTCGCACCCACGGCCTGACTGATCAGGGCCAGCTCATCAACCTCGATCCCGCCATCGGGGCGGTCGGCCATGATCTGCAATGTCGTTTCCTTGCCTGACATCAGACGGACGCGCACAAGTTCAAACCCCATATCCTCGATCACCGGTGTGATGATCTCGGCCATGCGGCGGTCAATGGCGGCTTTGGCAATCAAGTCGTTGGTCATGGTACTTTCAGGCACAAAAAAACGGGCGCGCGGCCCGTACATCTTATCGGTGGAGCGTCTGGTTTGGACCCGAACGCGCCGCTGTTGAAAGCCGTATACGCATCTGTGACCGAGTCTGCAAGGGCCACTGAGTTTCCCCAAGTTTTTCTGGGAATGGTCACAAAGGAGGATTAGATGAACCATGAGGCCCAAGAGCACGGTATGAACATGAAACGCGCCATCGTCACCGGATCATCCGGGTTTATCGGATCATTTGTCTGCCATGACCTGCTGGACAAAGGATGGCAGGTCACGGGCATCGACAGCATGAATGACTATTATGACGTCGCCCTGAAACGCGCTCGTCTAGCGCGGCTGGAAGCGCGGAACGGCTTTTCCCAGATCGAGGACAAAATCGAAGCGCCGGGTGTTTTGGCGGCACTGTTTGACCAGCAGCGGCCCGAGGCGGTGATCCACCTCGCTGCACAGGCCGGCGTCCGGTACTCCATCGAAAACCCCCGCGCCTATTTCGAGGCCAACCTCGGTGGCACGTTTGAATTGCTCGAAGCGGCCCGTGCCCATCCGCCACAACATATGCTTTTGGCCTCGACCTCTTCAGCCTATGGGGCAAACACCCAAATGCCCTACCGCGAAACCGCGCGTGCCGATCATCAGATGTCATTTTATGCCGCCACCAAGAAATCCTGCGAAAACATTGCGCACAGCTATGCACATATTTATGGCCTGCCGATCACGATGTTCCGGTTCTTTACCGTTTATGGCCCCTGGGGACGGCCCGACATGGCACCGTTCAAGTTCACCCGCGCAATCCTGAACGGTGACGCAATCGACGTCTATAACCACGGCGATATGCAGCGGGATTTCACCTATGTCACCGATCTGGTGCAGGCGCTTGGCCTGTTGATCGACGTCGCGCCTTCGCTGGACGCCCCCCCCCTGGAAAACGACAGCCTGTCCCCGGTCGCCCCCTTTCGGGTCTTGAACATCGGTAATTCCGAAACCGTGCAACTACTGGATTTCATCCGCGCGATTGAATGCACAACGGGCAAGACGGCGACGCAGAACCTGATGCCGATGCAACAGGGCGACGTACCAGCAACATGGGCAGATGCCAGCCTGCTCAGGGCGCTGACCGGCTATGTGCCCCAGACCGACATCCAAACAGGCGTGACAGCTTTCGTTGACTGGTATCGTGACTTCTACAAAGCCTGATCCACACTGCTGCACATTTTCGGCACGGGCATTGCGCGACCCCCTCACCTTATGTGACATTGCCGATCAGTTGATAATAAGCCCCCAGCAGCGGGCAGAGGCAAAGGGTAGAGCGCCATGAAAATTGTGGTGGTGGGCACCGGCTATGTCGGTCTGGTCAGTGGTGTGTGTTTCTCGGACTTTGGTCATGACGTGATCTGCGTCGATGTGGACACGGCAAAGGTCGAACAACTGCGCGCGGGCAAGGTGCCGATCTTTGAGCCGAACCTCGATACACTGATGCAATCGAACATGGACGCCGGGCGGTTATCATTTTCAACCGACCTGAAATCATCGCTGGATGAGGTGGACGCGGTCTTTATTGCCGTTGGAACCCCGACACGGCGCGGTGACGGTCATGCCGACCTGCAATACGTCTTTGCCGCAGCCGAAGAAATTGCCATCGCTCTCACCGGTTATGCGGTGATTGTCACCAAATCCACCGTCCCCGTCGGCACCAACCGCGAAGTCGAAAGGGTGATGCGGGAGGCCGTGCCTGATCTGGATTTCGACGTCTGTTCCAACCCTGAATTTCTGCGCGAAGGGGCGGCGATCGAAGATTTCATGCGCCCCGACCGCGTGGTGATCGGCGTCGAATCCCACCGCGCGGCAGACGTCATGGACGACATCTATCGCCCCCTGTCCCTGCGCGATTATCCGGTGGTGAAAACCGATCTGGAAACGGCCGAATTGATCAAATACGCCGCCAACGCCTTTCTGGCGACCAAGATCACCTTCATCAATGAAATGGCCATGCTGTGCGAAAAAGTCGGCGGCGACATCCA
Organism: uncultured Sulfitobacter sp.; assembly: GCA_963976125.1. Taxonomy (GTDB): domain Bacteria; phylum Pseudomonadota; class Alphaproteobacteria; order Rhodobacterales; family Rhodobacteraceae; genus Sulfitobacter. The sequence continues at coordinate 27,329 of CAXBKL010000007.1, forward strand.
ACAGGTGGCCAAGGGCATGGGCCTTGATGGCCGCATCGGCAACAAGTTCCTGCACGCGGGTCCGGGCTATGGCGGATCATGCTTTCCCAAGGACACACTGGCGCTGGCCCGAATTGGTCAGGAACACGCCAGCCCGATGCGGATCGTCGAAACCGTCATCGACGTGAATGAAAAGATCAAACTGCGCATGATCGACAAGATCTTGGAAATGTGTGACGACGATCTGAATGGCAAGAAGATTGTCGTGCTGGGCGTGACTTTCAAACCCAACACCGACGACATGCGCGATGCGCCTTCATTGACCATTGTGCCGGCATTGGTGGGCCGGGGTGCCACCGTGCATGTGGTCGACCCTCAGGGACAGGCCGAAGGCGAGGCGCTGCTGCCGCACGTCAAATGGGTCGACAACCCCTACCGCGCCGCCAACAACGCCGATGCGATTGTTGTGCTGACGGAATGGAACGAATTTCGAGGGCTGGATCTGCGCCGCCTGGCAAAAAAGATGCGCAGCCCCCGGATGGCAGACCTGCGCAACGTGTTCAACGAAGCGGACGCAATCAGGAAGGGTTTTGAGGTCTACGTCCCCGTGGGGATCGGCTGAAAACTGAACCGTCCTGGGGCTCTGCCCCAGACCCCGGAGTTTGTCGGGAAAGATGAATAAAGGATTGCGATCCTCCTTCATCTTTCCAGAAAAACTCTGGGGGAGGTGCTGCCAGCAGCACCGGGGGCAAAGCCCCCACTCACCCTCGCGGCAGTCCGCTAGCCATGATCCTTCAACAACCGCGACTTCTGGCGTGACCAATCGCGCTTGGCCTCCGTCTCGCGTTTGTCGTGGGTCTTTTTACCCTTGGCGATGCCAATCTTGATCTTGGCCATGCCGCGGTGATTGAAATACATCACCAGCGGCACAAGCGTCATGCCCTTGCGCTGGGTGGCGCTCCAGAAATCGGCCAATTGCTTGCGACTGACCAGCAGCTTGCGACGGCGGCGTTCCTCGTGCCCGAACGTCCTGGCCTGCTTGTAGGGCGCGATATAGCTGTTGACCAACCACAACTCCCCGTCCTCGACCGCGGCGTAGCTTTCGGCGATATTGGCGCCACCCATGCGCAGGGACTTGACCTCGGATCCCTCCAGAATGAGGCCGCATTCGACATCCTCCTCAATCGCATAGTCGAACCGCGCGCGGCGATTCTCTGCGATTACCTTGTAGTTCGGATCGGATTTCGATGATGATTTGACTTGTGCCATGATCGGGATGTAAATCGGCCTTCGCCCTGGCGCAAGGTGGGCAAATAAGGCAACTGATTTCCGGTGGCGCAACAATACCCTTGAAAACATGATAATTGTTTAAAAATTAACGATAAATTCTCCACATTTTTGCCCAATTGATGTGTCAGTTTCTGGGCAGTCAGTTGATGAATGAGGGGATGTCATGCGCAGACTTCTGGCCATATTGGCTCTGTTTCTCTTGGTGAGCCAAACCGCCAATGCCGATGCACGCGATCAGATGCGCGTTTTGGTCATGGGGGATTCTTTTATGACCTCGAACGGGTCCGCCGGGTATGCGGTCCCAACCCTGTTGGCGCAAAAATTGGGTGCCAAGGTCAAAAGCACCGCCGTTGCCGGCGCACGTTTCGGCTACAAGATGCCGTTGACCGGTGCGCTGGGCTTCAACATTTCCAAACAATACCGCAAGGACACATGGGACTATGTCGTGATGAATGGCGGCGGCAATGATCTCTGGCTCGGCTGCGGCTGCATGCGTTGCAAGAAGCGTCTGAACAACTTGATTTCACCCGACGGCACCAAGGGCTATATCCCGACCGCCGTGAGCCGTGCGCGTCGCACAGGCGCCAAGGTGATCTATGTCGGCTACCTGCGCAGCCCCGGTCTGGGGTCTCCGATCGAGCATTGCAAGAAAGTCGGCGCAGCGCTGGAGGCACGCATCGCAGTTATGGCAAAACAGGACCCCGGCGTCAGCTTTGTCTCGCTTGCTGACATGGTCCCGTTTGGTGACAGAAGCTACCATGGAGCGGATATGATCCATCCGTCAAAAAAGGGCAGTGCAGCTGCAACCAACCGCATTGTCGCGGCGATCAGGCAATAGGATTGTCGGGGCGCCACCTTGGCAAATTCAGTCGCCCAGCTTGGCATGCACCTCAGCCAGATCAATCTCGCCAATCGGCATCTTGTTGCCCGGATTTTCGAAATCATATTTGAACAGGTCAAAGTCGCGTTTGTAGATCTCGCGCACCAGATGCATCGACAGATCGTCAAAGTAGTCCTCGACCGGATGTGCCCGCTTGGGTCCATGCCCTTCGCTTTCATTAAAGCGCGGGATGTCGGACAGCTGCACAGGATGTGGTGTCTTGATCGCGTCCATCACATCCTGCATGCCGTCATTGAATTTTTCGGTCCAGACGATCCTGTCGTAGGTGCCACCGTTCACGATGAAGGTGCTGATGTGGCCGGACATTGCAGACCAGTGGATGTCGGGGTCCATCGGCCGCCGCCACCGGATGGTGTCGCGTGCAAACAGCAAGAAACGCCTGAAGCTTGCGATCTGGTCAAACTCCTGCTTGCCGTCTTCGCCCCCTACTTCGATCCCGTATTTCTGAATCAATAGTGGCACGAGGTTACCGCGGTAGCGCCGCCCGTTGCGCTGAATGCCGCAGATCTTGTCAAAAAAGGACGACAGGATACGGGTGTAGGGGTTGCGCACGCAGGTGAAGGCATATGATTCGTGTTGCTGAACATTTCTGGTAATGGGCTCTTGCGATGTTTCCAACGCCCATTTGTGCAGTCCATCCTGCGCGTCGTGAATATCGCCGTCGAAAAACCGACCGTGATCGGAATAATACATGATCTGACCAATGGTCGAACAGGCGCATTTGGGCACCACACGGTACACCACGCTTTCGCTCTCTGTCATCCACGTTCCTGGAAAACCCATGGCACTTGCGCCTCCTGCTCAGTCGGCTGGATTTTGTCACCCGCTCGACGTCTTGTTCAAAAAAGCAAATAAATTCTATTTATTCAATCAGTCTTCACCATTATCTAGGTAAACAAAGCGATAAAACAGGGCAGTTCGTTTCGAAAATGGCAAAAATCGCCTACATTTTGCTATGTCACAAGGATCCGCAGGCCATCATTCGGCAGGCGGAACGCCTCACGGCTGTGGGTGACTACATGTCAATCCACTTTGATGCATCGGCAAAAAGGGAACACTTTGACCAGATCAGGGAGGCTCTGAGCGAAAACCCCAACGTCACTTTTGCCCGAAAACGCATCAAATGCGGGTGGGGTGAATGGTCCTTGGTGCAGGCCACGATGAATGCCGTTGATTCTGCTATCGACGCCTTCCCGCGTGCCACGCATTTCTACATGCTTTCGGGTGACTGCATGGCGATCAAATCAGCGGAATACACCCATCAATACCTTGACGATAACGATGCCGACTTCATCGAGAGCTTTGACTACTTCAACAGCGACTGGATCAAGACCGGGTGGCGCGAAGAGCGGCTGATCTATCGGCATCTGGTTAACGAACGCACAAACAAGAAACTTTTTTATCTTCTTTTCGAGGCACAAAAACGCCTTGGTCTCGAACGCGAGATACCCGCCGATCTTCAGATCATGATCGGGAGCCAATGGTGGTGTCTGCGTCGGCAGACGATCGAGAAACTTTTGGAGTTTGCGAACAAACGGCGCGATGTGATCCGGTTTTTCCGTACAACATGGATCCCCGATGAGACGTTTTTCCAGACCCTTGTTCGCCATCTGGTGCCGGAAAATGAAATCCAGTCGCGCACACTGACGTTCCTGATGTTCACCGATTACGGCATGCCGGTCACATTCTATAACGATCATTACGAACTGCTCTTGAGCCAGGATTACCTTTTCGCCCGCAAGATCAGCCCGGAGGCACAGGATCTCAAACGCCGGCTTGGCTTGCTCTATGCCGCTGAAGGGGTCCGGTTTCAGATCAGCAACGAGGGCCGCAGCCTGTTCGATTTCCTCACCGGGCGGGGCCGGATTGGCCGCCGCTTTGCCACCCGTTTCTGGGAAACGGAAAGCACCTTGGGTCGGGAACGCGAATTGTTGATTGTGGTGTGTAAGAAATGGCATGTCGCCAAACGCGTGCTTGACCGCATTCGGCAGGTTACCAATGTGCCGGCCATCGAATATCTTTTCAATGAAGAAGACACACCGCTCCCTGATCTGGGCGGCATCCAGAACACCCTGGAAAAACGGCATCGTCACCGACGCGCGCTGATGCGGATGTTGTTTGACTATTACGAGACCGACAAGTTGATCGTCTGTATGGATCCGGGCAACATCGACCTTCTGAATGACTTTGCCGCCGATCGGTCCGTTACCCGCATTCTGGAAATCGAATGTCAGTTCAGCGATGATTATCTGATCGGCCATGCCATGCGTGTGGGCCTTGCGGGCGACCAGACATCTCAGGACACGCTGGAGCGTCTGCTGCCGACAATCCGAAATGACATGGTCCATGAAAGCGACCGTATTCGGGACGCCCAGTTCGAAAATCACAGCCGGATGCGCGAGGTGGCGCAGGAAGACGACAATGCCGAGGCGCTGAGCGCCTTTCTGGCGATCACGAACGAAAAGGCGCAAGAAATCGCACGGACAGACTATCTGTTTGCCGATTGAGCAAAAGATCACCAGAGTTTTACCGCCGATGCACGCAATAGGCACTGACAGGTTCAATGAAAGAGGCTAAGTTGTTCTTATGAAAGTTATTGCTGCTGGCCTCAAGGGTCTCTTCATCCTGCTATTGGTTGTGTCCGCCGCCGCTGTTTCGGCGTCAGAAATTGAGAGATTCGCCGGGTCATATGTTGGCAGCGCCGAATATTCTGCGAATGGTGAAACCCAACGCCGCGATCTCAGCGTCACGATAGAAGAGGACCGGGAAGGCTTCACGCTGAGTTGGACATCCGTCAGCTACAAGAATGACGGCCGCACCAAGGAGAGCGCCTACAAGATCGAATTTGTGCCGAGTCCCCGAAGCGGCATTTATGGATCTGCAATGAAGGTGAACGTATTTGGCAAGAGAAAGCCGCTTGATCCCCTGAACGGAGAGCCTTTTGTCTGGACCCGGATCATTGGCGATACCTTCTCGACCTTTTCGCTGTTCATCACCGATTCAGGTGAATACGAGATGCAGGAATATCACCGCACCCTGGTCGATGGCGGATTGCAGCTGAAGTTTCTGCGCCTGCGCGACGGAGCCATCGTGCGCGAGATTGATGCCTTCCTGGAAAAAGTCGATTGACCTGAGTTACAAGACCCAAAAAATAGCCCCGGTGTGATCCGGGGCTTTCTTGTTTGTACCCTCTGGCTGCCCCCTTTCAGAGGCTTTCTTCCAGCGCCCTGAGAATCGCGTCGCCCATGTCGGTAGTGCTGATGGGTGTGCCACCTTCCGGCCCCATAAGATCAGCCGTGCGCGCGCCCTCTGCCAGCACCTTCTCCACGGCTTGTTCCAGCCGGGTGGCCTCATCCCCCAGATCAAAGGAATAACGCAATGCCATCGCAAAGCTGAGAATGCAGGCAATCGGATTGGCCTTGCCCTGACCCGTGATGTCGGGGGCAGAGCCGTGCACAGGCTCATACAACGCCTTGGGGCGGCCATCGGCATTCGGCGCGCCCAGCGACGCGGAAGGCAGCATGCCCAGCGATCCGGTCAGCATCGCGGCGCAATCCGACAGGATGTCACCAAAGAGGTTGTCGGTCAGGATCACGTCGAATTGCTTGGGTGCACGCACCAGCTGCATTGCACCGTTATCCGCGTACATATGACTCAGCTCGACATCCGGGTAATCGGCATCATGCACCTTCTGCACAACTTCACGCCACAAGATGCCCGATTCCATGACATTGGCTTTTTCCATGGAACAAACCTTGTTCCCACGCCGCCGCGCCAGTTCAAAAGCCGACCGCGCCACACGGTCGATCTCAGATTCAGTATAACGCTGCGTGTTGATGCCAACGCGTTCATTGCCTTCCTCGAAAATGCCGCGCGGCTCTCCGAAATAGACGCCGGAGGTCAATTCGCGCACGATCATGATGTCGAGCCCGGCAACAATGTCCTTTTTCAATGATGAGAAATCCGCCAGCGCATCGAAACACTGCGCCGGGCGCAGGTTGGAAAAGAGATCCATTTCCTTGCGCAGACGCAACAACCCGCGTTCGGGTTTCACGCTGAAATCAAGGTCATCGTATTTTGGCCCGCCCACAGCACCCAGCAAAACGGCATCAGCCTCAAGTGCACGCGCCATCGTATCATCGTGCAGCGGCGTGCCGTGCTTGTCATAGGCGGCGCCGCCGACGAGATCCTGTTCAACATCGAATGCCAGATCACGTTTCGCCCCAAACCAGTCAATAACGCGGGTCACTTGCGCCATGACCTCTGGCCCGATGCCATCACCGGCAAGGATGAGAAGGGTTGGGTTGGCCATGATGCGCTCCTGCAAATGTTTGTTTGGCGCGGCGTAGCGTGACAGGGCCGTAGGGTCAAGATATGCGCGAGCGGTGTGGCGCCTGATCAAGGCGGTGGTTTGAGGTCAATCCAAACCAATTGATGTCTGCTTGCCACCGGATCAGGCGGGGTTACCCCGGCATCAAGAACCGACCAGTCCCCGGATGGCAGAACATAGTCCACCCGCATCGGTCCGGTTTGTGTCCAATTGACTGTTGGCCGGTCCGGAAGCGGGTCTTGTATCCTGGTGTCGGCCAACAGCGCCTTGATCGCTGCGGCAATGCCATCGCCGCGAGACGGGTCGACATTGGCATCTCCCATCAGCACAAACCGCGAATCCGGCGCTGGGCCAAAGGCGCCGGCCATAAACAGTGACCAGAATCGGATTTCATCATGGTTTCGCCGCCCGTTTCGGTCTTCTGGGCCATCAAACACCGGGGGTGACGCGTGAAATGTCAGGATGTCGACCCGGCCCAAACCGGGGTGCTTTATCGGGACGACCCACGCGCCATGCGCATGCAACCGTTGAATCGCCTGAGCGGCCGGACCCGGAAAGGGACCAGCATCCGTTTCGGGAAGCAACGCGTCTGGCAGGTTTCTCCATAGCAGGTCGGAGTGGTCGATGACCCGCTCTTTTAGGATGGGATAGCGCGAGATCACTGCCATGCTCCCCTGGCCAAAGAACCGCCCATACCCCTGCGCATCGCCCGGCCCCGCCAGTTTCCCGTCGCCATCCAGATCCTGACCGGTCATCAGACCCGCATTGGGAGGAGCCGCATAAATGAACGGATAATCCACCCCAAGCGACCGCATCGCATCTGTCAGGGCCTTCAACGTCAGCAGGTCAAGATCGTAATCAATCCCCTGAAGTGCGACTACATCCGCGTCAACCTCTCCGAGTTTGCGCAGGATCGCCTCAACCTGAGGATCATCCCCTTTCAATATATCGCGCAGCAAAAGGCCCGGCCCCTTTCGGGACAACTCGGTATTGAAGGTCGCGACCCGCAGACCATCCGCCAGCACGGCACTTGCAAAAAACACCGAAAAAGCTGCCCAAATCAGGCAGTTTGCAAGCCGCCATCGGCCTCCGCATCGGCATAGGCGCGGCGGCGCTTTTCCGAGATCAGGCTTGCGACCTTGCCCATCGCTACGCCGCGCATGATCATGCTGGTTGGTAAAAAGGCCCATGCGCTCAATATCCAGATCAAGGTTTGAGGATTGGTTAACGAAACCGGGGCCGCAATCATGGTAAAGAGTTTGTACAAGGCCGGAATGACAAAGGGCAGAAGGAAGCCCATCGTGATGTTGATCCTTGCGTCGCGCTGCAACCGGTAGAGCACATCGCGCCCTGCTGTTGGATCAAACAGCGGCAGGTTCACCCAGACATTGAACGCGCCGTGGCGTGTGGGCCAGTTGAGAAACCGGACGCACAGCAAAAACAGCACAACCGCGACCAGAAAAACCAGGTGGCTGAGCGCCGCAGAAACCCGCATCGCCGCGATCATTTCAGGCGCTGCATCCGACGGCAGCATCAGCACCGCCAGCCGGACAGGGGAATAGGGGAAATCCATCAGATTGCCCAGTATTGTACCCACGGAGGTGATCCCGCCAGAGAGCGCGTTGGGGTTGGTGTGATGGCTGGCAATGGCGGAAAGCAGAAACACCATCGCAAAAAGGGCGGCAAACCGAAGCCGGTTGAACGGCGGTGCTTCGCGGAATTCAATGATGCTGGGAAAATTGGAGTTGTATTCGACAAAGGTCAGAAAGGCGGCAAGCAGCGCGATAAGCACGGTAAACTGGCTTGAATCGGACTGCACACCGGGCAACATAAGTGCCGGTGTTGCTATCAACAATGCAACCAATAGGCCGCGCATTGCCGCGCCTGACAAACGTCCAATCACTGCTCTACCCTTCCAAACTGGCCAGCCGCGATGCGTTGCCGCGTGCTTGTCCCAACTTGTCGCCCCAAGGTAAAATGGGGCCTGCCTCATTCTTGCCCAATTTGTGCCTTCTTTCGCCTTACTCCTCAAGGTCGTGGTTAATAGAAGGTAAACGGTTTGGCATTTTGATGGTGGGGGTGGTGCGTTCTTGCATCTATTTCAGGGCAGAAAAGTGACAGATAGCAAGATGTTGTGGGCGGGATGACACCGCCCACAAGACGCAATTGAAACGTGCCGGATTATTGCCGGAATTCGTTAACCTGGGGTCAAACCCAGGGGCGGCTCTGGCTTGCAGCTGCCTCAAATGTGTCAATCGAGGCCGCTTTTTCCATGGTCAGGCCAATATCGTCCAGCCCGTTCATCAGACAGTGTTTCTTGAAGGCGTCGACTTCGAAGGAGAACGCCTCGCCATCGGAGGTGGTCACGGTTTGCGCCTCCAGATCGACGGTCATGCGGGCGTTTGCACCTTTCTCGGCGTCTTTCATCAAGACGTCCACCTGCTCTTGCGGCAGGGCGATGGGCAGGATGCCGTTCTTGAAACAATTGTTATAGAAAATATCGGCATAGCTGGGGGCGATCACACAGGTGATGCCAAAATCCGCGATCGCCCAGGGCGCGTGTTCGCGCGACGATCCGCAGCCAAAGTTGTCGCCCGCCACAAGAATCTGCGCCTCGCGGTATTGCGGTTTGTTCAGCACGAAATCGGGAATTTCGTTGCGATCGTCGTCATAGCGCATCTCGTCAAAAAGGTTCACGCCAAGGCCCGACCGCTTGATGGTTTTCAGGAATTGCTTGGGGATGATCATATCGGTGTCGATGTTGATCAGCGGCATGGGGGCCGCGATCCCGGTGAGTTTGTCGAATTTGTTCATGTTAACGAACTCCTAAATTCGGGGCACCAGATCTTGTGGTGCTTAAAGAACAGTTAAAAGTCACACGCTGTACACAAAGCATACACCGCGCGTGCATATGGCGCGCGCTCATCCGGCCTTTGGCTGTCTTCGCCGTTTTCAGACGAATACGCTCCGAAGGCGAAGGAAGAGATGTGGATCACATCAGATCCCGCACATCGGTCAGCTTGCCGGTGATCGCCGCCGCCGCCGCCATTGCAGGCGACATCAGGTGCGTACGTCCGCCACGGCCCTGACGGCCCTCGAAGTTGCGGTTGGACGTCGCCGCACAGCGTTCGCCCGGCGCCAGCTGATCCGGGTTCATCGCCAGACACATGGAACACCCCGCCAGACGCCATTCAAAACCGGCGTCCTTGAAGATCTCTGCCAGACCTTCTTCTTCAGCCTGTGCACGGACCAGACCGGAGCCCGGTACAATCATCGCACGGATGCCGTCCTTTTTCTTTTTACCCTTCAGGATCGCGGCGGCGGCCCGCAGGTCTTCGATGCGGCCATTGGTGCAGGAGCCGATGAACACGGTGTCGATTTCGACTTCGCACAAAGGTGTGCCAGCGGTCAGACCCATGTAGTCAAGCGAACGCTGGGCCGCGCCAACTTTGCCCCCCTCGAAATCGGTGGCCGCAGGCACATTGGCAGTGATCGGCAGAACATCCTCTGGCGAGGTGCCCCATGTCACAACAGGAGCGATGTCTTCGCCTTTCAGCGTGATCACTTCGTCCCATGCGGCATCGTCGTCGGAATAGAGGGTTTTCCACCACTCCATCGCGGCTTCCCATTGTGCGCCTTTTGGTGCGTGCGGGCGGCCCTTGCAGTATTCAAAGGTCTTCTCGTCCGGTGCGATCAGGCCCGCGCGTGCGCCGCCTTCAATCGCCATGTTGCAGACGGTCATGCGGCCTTCCATGCTCAGGTCACGGATGGCTTCGCCACAATATTCGATCACATAGCCGGTACCGCCCGCTGTGCCGGTGACGCCGATCACGGACAGGGTGATGTCCTTGGCGGTGACACCGGGGCGCAATTTTCCGGTGATTTCGACCTTCATGTTCCTGGACTTCTTCTGGATCAACGTCTGGGTGGCCAGAACATGCTCAACCTCGGACGTGCCGATGCCGTGGGCCAGCGCCCCAAAGGCGCCGTGGGTGGCGGTATGGCTGTCCCCGCAGACGACGGTCATGCCGGGCAGTGTCCAGCCTTGTTCGGGGCCGACAATGTGCACGATGCCCTGACGCACGTCAGAGACGGGGTAATAGTGAATGCCAAATTCCTTGGCGTTCTTGTCGAGCGCCTCGACCTGAATGCGGCTGTCTTCGGTCATGGTCGCGGCGTTGGCACGGTCCAGCGTGGTGGGGACGTTATGATCCGGCACGGCAATGGTCTTGTCCGGCGCGCGGACGGTGCGGTGCGTCATGCGCAGACCTTCAAAGGCCTGCGGCGACGTTACTTCGTGTACCAGATGGCGGTCGATATAGAGCAGGCAGGTGCCATCGTCGGCCTCGTGCGCAACATGCGCATCCCAGATTTTATCATAGAGTGTTTTGGGGGACATGGGTCCACTCCCGTTTGTTGCATATGTCAGAATGTCGTCGAAGCTGCGCAGGTCCGCAGCAGGTCGCGGCTATAGTCGCGCAAGCACTGTATGTGTCGCACCGAAGAAACGTTCGCGCAGGCGGACACGGTCGCTTGAATCGAATATTGGTTTCATGGCCTCTCAATTACCGATCAAAAGGCATTGCCGCAAGGGTCGATGGGTTGCGACCCTGGCCGGGTTTATGCGACGATTCAGCACCAAGGAGGTGCGATGGACGAAACCGAAGACCCCTTTGCCGATTTTCTGACCTCGCTTCAGGGGCTGCTTGGCGACGCGCTGTCGTTTCTGACAGCGGTCATCACACCCGGTTGGCGGCAAAATCAGGTTCTGATTGTTGTCGGCCTGGCCTTGGTGGCCTGGGTGCTACACGGGGTCACGGGCACTGCTCTTCAGAACTGGGTGCGGTCAAAGGAGGGCTGGGCCAAGTGGCAGCTGCGCGCCATAGTGCAGATCCGGCGGCGGTTGGGGCTGATCTGGTTTGCGCTGTTGGCGTGGGGTGTCTACGGGGTGATGCAGAACATCACCTGGCCATCCCGCTCCTACCTCATTGGCCTGGCGGCAACGCTTGCAATTGTCTGGGTTTCCATTGCCTTTGCCGCGCAACTTGTTCGCAACCGCCCCCTCAGGCGGATCGTCGCCTGGGGTCTGTGGATCTATGCAACCCTGTATCTGTTGAACGTGCTGGATGCGGTTTCGGCGTTTCTGGACAGTCTGGCACTGGAGATCGGGGATTTCCGGTTCTCGCTGCTTACGCTCATCAGCGCGCTGGTGGTGGTCGGGGTGTTCTTCATGCTTGCGCGGTTTGCCAGCCAGGCAACGGCCAGCACCATCCGGCGAAACGATGAGATCAGCCCCTCTATGCAGGTGCTGGCCGTCAAGGGTGTGCAGCTGGTAGCCTATGGGTTTGCATTCTACATGGGTGTCAAGGCCGTTGGCATTGATCTGACCGGGTTGGCGGTGTTGTCCGGTGCGATTGGTGTGGGTCTTGGTTTTGGTCTGCAAAAGGTTGTGTCGAACCTGGTATCGGGGGTGATTATCCTGATCGACAAGTCGATCAAGCCCGGTGATGTGATTTCATTGGGCGAGACCTTTGGCTGGATCCAGACGCTGGGCGCGCGCTATGCGTCGGTGGTGACGCGGGACGGCAAGGAATATCTGATCCCGAACGAGGATCTGATCACCGGGCAGGTGGTCAACTGGTCCCATTCCAACGATTTTGTCCGCCTCGACATCTTCTTTGGCACCGCCTACAGCGACGATCCGCATCAGGTGCGAAAATTGGCCATCAATGCGGCCAAGTGCGTCGATCGGGTGCTGATTGACCGACCGCCGGTCTGCCATATCGTCGGGTTTGGCGACAGCAGTGTCGATTACATCCTGCGGTTCTGGATAAGGGATCCGACCGGGGGGCTGACCAACATTCGCGGGAACGTGTATCTGGCGTTGTGGGATGCGTTCAAGAACCACGGGATTTCCATTCCTTTCCCGCAGCGCGAGGTTCTTTTGCGCGAGGACAGCAAGCTGACAGTTACGGGGCGGGAAACAGGCCCGGCAACGGACTGACTTGCTTAACGCTTCCTTCCGCAGGGAAGGCATTGTTTGAAATGACCTCCAGAGGTGGGTTTCAGGGCCGATCCTTGACCTCTCGGTGGCCCTGCCAATCTTGTTCATCCCGGCCCTGGCAACTATGACGGGGGAAAGGGACAGCACCCGACCGCGACCGGATCATGCGCTGGATGCTGAACCACCTGACCCTGGAGACTGAAGATGGCAAATCCACTCTACGACCGACTGTTCGGACGACATCAAGGCAAGGCAACCGCGTTCCTTCAGCTGGCAGACGGCACCGTCATCACACATGCGGATTTCCTTGGTTTGGCGGCGCAATATGCGCATCTGCTTACCCGGCTCGGGATGACGGCCGGTGACCGGATTGCCGTGCAAATTGCCAAATCCCCCGAAGCCCTGGCGGTGTACGCGGCCTGCGTTCAGACCGGCGTCGTGCTGTTGCCCCTCAACACCGCCTATACTGCCGAAGAAGTGTCCTATTTTGTCCAGAACAGCGCCGCGCGCGTCCTTCTTGGGGAGGGCAAACGGGCGGAGTCACTGGACCCGGTGGCCAGCGCCAGCGGCGCGCGGTTTATGACGCTGAATGCCGATGGCAGCGGCAGCTTTGCACAACAGGCCCGGACGATGCCTGGGACGTTTGACACGGTGGCCCGGTCAGAAGACGATTTGGCCGCGTTTTTGTATACCTCCGGGACAACCGGGCGGTCAAAAGGAGCGATGCTGACCCAGCGCAATCTGCTCTCGAACTGCGAAACGCTGACTGAGGCGTGGCGGTTCACGTCCAGCGATGTGCTCTTGCACGCCCTTCCGATCTTTCACACCCATGGCCTGTTCGTGGCGACAAACATCGCGCTGATGGCCGGGGCCAGAGTGCTGTTTGTTCCGCATTTCGATCTCGACGTGATGATCGACCTGATGCCGCAGGCGACAACCATGATGGGTGTGCCGACGTTCTACACCAGGCTGCTTGGCGATGCGCGGTTCACGGGGGATCTGACCCGGCACATGCGGTTGTTCATATCGGGCAGCGCACCTTTGCTGGCCGAGACGCATGTGCAGTTTGAAAGCCGCACCGGGCACCGCATTCTGGAACGCTATGGCATGACGGAAACCAATATGAACACGTCAAACCCCTACGACGGCGCGCGGCGCGCGGGCACAGTCGGGTTTCCGTTGCCCGGCGTCGAGGTGAAAATCACCAACAGCAAGACCGGCAGGACAGTACCCACAGGCGAAATAGGTCAGATCGAAGTACGGGGGCCAAACGTGTTCCGGGGATACTGGCAGATGCCGGAAAAGACCGCCGAAGAACTGCGGGATGACGGATTCTTCATAACGGGCGATCTTGGCCGGTTCGACGACGATGGCTATTTGCATATCGTCGGCAGAGACAAGGATCTGATTATCTCGGGTGGCTACAACATCTATCCAAAAGAAATCGAGTTGCTGTTGGACGATCAGGCCGGGGTGCTGGAAAGTGCGGTTATTGGGGTACCTCATCCCGATTTTGGCGAAACCGTCGTGGGCATTATTGTCCCTGACGGTCAGGACGCACCGGACCTCGACCAGATCAAGAAGAACCTTGAGGCATCTCTGGCGCGGTTCAAACAGCCGCAGAGGGTGATCGTGCTGCCTGAATTGCCGCGCAACACGATGGGCAAGGTTCAGAAGAAAGCCCTTCGGGATGCGTACAAGGACTTGTTTGTACAGGGTTAGAGTCCGGACCCTCGGGCCACCACGACCGTTTTTGGCATGGCCTGCCCCACATCGCGTGGTTTGAAACCGTAGATTTCAGTGCGTTAAATGATACCCTGGGGTACAGGCATTCCAAGGAGCGCCTTGGACCCAGACACAGGAGCACATCCCATGACCGTTCTTATCGCCGGTGCAGGCATTGCCGGACTTGGCCTTGGCCTGAGCCTGCATCAGATTGGCGTGCCGTTTCGGATTTACGAAAGCGTGCAGACACTGGCGCCGCTTGGCGTTGGCATCAACCTGCAACCCAATGCGGTGCGCGAGTTGATGGAAATGGGCTTGGGCGAAATGCTTGACAGGGTCGGGCTGCGCACGCGCGATTACGGGTTTTATTCCCGAACGGGACGCGAGATCTGGACCGAGCCGCGCGGGCTGGAGGCGGGGTATGACTGGCCGCAGTATTCGGTGCATCGCGGCAAGTTGCAGATGGCGCTGGCCGAGGCATTGACTGACCGTGCCGGGCCGGAATGTATCGTCACGGATGCAGCGGCGGTCGGGTTTCGCACTATGGACGAAGGGGCGGTGCTGATGCTTCGGGACGGGCGCGAAGTGCAGGGCAAGCTGGTGATCGGGGCCGATGGCATCCATTCCGCCCTGCGCGCCCAGATGTATCCCGACGAAGGCGCTCCGATCTGGAACGGGGCGATCTTGTGGCGAGGCACAACGCAAGGCCCCCCGTTCCTCAGCGGCGCGTCGATGATTCTGGGCGGGCATGACACGCAGCGGATTGTCTGCTATCCGATCACGCCCCCCGACCCGGACACCGGGCTGGCGACGCTCAACTGGATTGCAGAACTGAAGGTGGACCCGGCGCAGGGCTGGCGCCGGGAAGACTGGAACCGGGCGGCGGATATTTCCGAGTTTCTGCCTGCTTTCGAGGACTGGAATTTCGACTGGCTTGATGTGCCGGGGATGATCCGGGGGGCGCAAAAGGTGTTTGAATACCCGATGGTTGACCGTGATCCGGTCGAAAGCTGGACCGAGGGCCATGTTTCGCTGATCGGGGATGCGGCCCACCCGACCTATCCGGTTGGGTCAAACGGCGCCAGCCAGGCGATCATGGATGGCCGTGTGTTGGGCGCAAAGATGATCGAACACGGCGTCACCGCCGCGGCGCTTGCGGCCTATGAGGCCGAGGTACGGCCCCGGACAACCGGCGTCGCACTTGCCAATCGCGGGGCGGGGCCGATTGCGGTGCTGCAAACGGTCGAGGATCGCTCGGGTGGTGTCTTTGAGCGGATCGAAGACGTGATGTCGCATCGGGAGTTGGCCGATCATGCCGAGGCGTACAAAAGGATTGCCGGTTTTGATGTCGCGGCGCTGAATGCGCGGGCTGCGTTGATTGATCCCGCGGTCTATCCGGTCTGAACCGGCCCATCCCACTGTCAGATCGTGACAAGGATCAGGCCGCAAATGCCGCATCCGAGGGCATCACCGTCAGCACGGCCAAACCGCCAAAGACCAGCGCCCCGATCAACGCGCGCGGCAGCCACGGAAACCGCTTTGACAAGTTCTCGCGGGGGCAACCTTGGAATTGCAATGATCCGGGTCTGTGATACTCCTGTCGGTCAGGAAGACAGGAACATCCAACAGGAAGGACATCCCTCATGCGCACCCGTGCCGCCGTTGCCGTTGAAGCCGGCAAACCCCTTGAGATTATGGAAGTGAACCTTGAAGGCCCGAAGCGGGGTGAGGTTCTGGTTGAAATCAAGGCCACGGGCCTTTGCCATACGGATGAATTTACCCGGTCCGGCGACGACCCCGAAGGGATTTTCCCTGCAATTCTGGGTCATGAAGGCGCGGGCGTGGTGTTGGAAGTGGGCGAAGGTGTCACGACGCTGGAACCCGGCGATCACGTGATCCCTCTTTATACGCCGGAATGTCGTGAATGCGAATATTGCCTGAGCGGCAAGACCAACCTGTGCCAGAAAATCCGCGTCACCCAGGGGCGCGGGCAACTGCCCGATGGCACCACGCGGTTTTCGATGCTCGATGGGACGCCCATTCATCACTACATGGGCTGTTCGACCTTTGCCAATCACACGGTTGTCCCCGAAATTGCGCTGGCCAAGGTTCGCAAGGACGCGCCCTTTGACAAGATCTGTTACATCGGTTGCGGCGTGACCACGGGCATTGGTGCGGTGATCAATACCGCCAAGGTCGAGATCGGTGCACGCTGCGTTGTGTTCGGTCTGGGCGGCATCGGGTTGAATGTCATTCAGGGCCTGCGCCTGGCGGGCGCGGATCAGATCGTCGGCGTTGACCTGAACGATGACAAGGCCGAGACGGGCACGTATTTTGGCATGACCGATTTCGTGAACCCGTCCAAGATCGACGGTGATCTGGTTGCGCATCTGGTTGAGCTGACAGGCGGCGGGGCGGATTATTCCTTTGATGCCACAGGCAACACCAAGGTGATGCGTGATGCGCTGGAATGCGCGCACAAGGGATGGGGCGAAAGCATCATCATCGGCGTCGCCCCTGCAGGTGCGGAGATTTCCACGCGGCCCTTCCAGTTGGTCACTGGCCGGGTCTGGCGCGGGACGGCCTTTGGCGGGGCCAAGGGGCGCACGGATGTGCCAAAAATCGTCGATTGGTACATGGACGGCAAGATCGAAATCGATCCGATGATTACCCACAAGCTCAAACTGGAAGAGATCAACCACGGTTTCGACCTGATGCATCAGGGCAAGTCGATCCGTGCCGTGGTGGAGTTCTAGGCCCTGACTTCCGATGAAACCCCTCTCGCGCGGCGGCGGCTGCGGACCTGGTTGCGGTTACTGCGTCTGACGCGGCACACCGAAAACCAGCTGCGCGAGTTTTTGCGGGTCACCCATGACACCACCCTGCCCCGGTTTGATGTGATGGCCGCGCTCTATCAGGCCGGTGGCCCGATGCGAATGAGCGACCTGAGCAAGCGGTTGCTGGTGTCCAACGGCAATGCGTCCACCATCGTGAACCGGTTGGAAAAGGACGCTTTGGTCACCCGCGAAGCTGAAGCCGGAGATCGCCGCGTCGTCAAGGTGGCGCTGACGGATGCGGGCCGGGCCCAGTTCGAGACGCAGGCGACAGGGCACGAGGCCATGGTGGATGATCTGCTGGGCGCACTGGAGCATAATGATCTGGACATGATCCGGGATTTGTTGCGCAAGGCGGGGGAGCCTCTGAGGGACAAGGGGACCTAAGTCGGGCGGCGGTCTCGCGGATGGGGTGAGCGGAGGTTGGCCGTCGAGTGATCCCTATGCCGGTCTGGTACCCGTTGGTATTCAGCATATGAATGCCTGCAGCCGCGCCGGACCGTTTGAAGGTTCAATCCTGGGGCGTGTCTTTCTTTGGCGGCATCCGTTAGTCTGCTCTGAGCATGGCAAAGGATCGCGCTGATGGTTTTCGAAACATATTTGCTCTACCTGGCCGCTGTGGCGGTGTTCTTTGCAACGCCGCCCGACACAAGCCAGCTTCTGATTGTGTCCAACAGCGTCCGGCACGGGCTGCGTCGGAGCGCCTACACCATCGCCGGAGACTTGACCGCGAACAGCCTGCAAATGACGGGTGCCGCGTTTGGGCTTGCGGCGATCATCGCGACATCTGCGAGTGCATTTATCTGGATCAAGTGGCTCGGTGTGGCTTATCTGGTCTGGATCGGCATCCAACTCATCCTATCCAGAGAGCAATCGGATCACGTCAGAGCAAATGAATCGCGGCAGTCTTTTCGCTTGTTTCGGCAAGGGTTCGTGACGTCGATGGCGAATCCGTTTGCGGTTGTGTTCTTCGGTGCGCTTTTCCCGCAGTTTATCGACCCTTCGGCCCCCATTCTGCCTCAGCTTCTCATTCTCGGCACGACCTATCTCATCGTTGATGGTGCAATTTTACTTCTGTGGGGATGGCTTGGAGTTCGAGCCGCCATTGCGCTGAAAGGGGTCTCGTTTGGCAGGGTGAACAAAGTCTGTGGCACGTTGATGATTGCAGCGGCGGCACTGCTTGCGAGCAAGGATTTCCAACCCCAGAAGTAGACGGACAGCCCGCAAAGTGGTCATGTGTCCCCGTGGCCTCAGCGCAGTCCCGCCCCTGATGCGGGGCCTTTTTGCAAGCGGACAGCGGGCGGCCACGCCAGCCGGCCCCTTTCCTCACGCCTCCCGCCGCGCATCGCGCAGAGCCTTGAGCTTGTCCTGCTGTCCTTTCAGTTTCGGATCAAGCGGATGGTCCTTCGCCCGCTCCAGCACCTCATAAGGCCCGCCATCGGTTTTCCACCAACTGCTGGGCTTGATCTGATCGTGCAGGCGCGTCTTGTCATCGAGCCACAGGACAACCCGGCGGAGCGGGGTGGCCAGCATCCGGCGCATGATCCGGGACCAGAGGCGACCAAAGTCCTTGTTGTAGGGGCATGAGCGGATGCAATTGGCGCAATCACTGCCTTTGAGCACCCAGAACTTGAAACATTTTTCACCGTCGGTGGTCCATTTGCGGACCCCCTTGGTGTTGGAACGGTTGAAGGTGTAGGTGGATGGCACGCCATGATCTATTGCCTGCGGGGGGCAATTATTGGCGCAGCGGCGGCAGATGTCGCAGGTCTTTTCCACGCCGAAGGATTTCGGCGCATCATGGGCCATCGGCATGTTTGTCAGGATACGTCCGAACCGGACGCGCGGGCCATAATCGCGGGTAATCACCAGCCCGTTGCGGCCGTATTCACCCAATCCCGCCTGCAAGGCATAGGGGATGGCGAGGTTCGTGTCGTTTTGATTGGCAATGGCGATGTATCCCATCGACCGGATGTATTGGGCCAGCGCCAGCAGCGTGATCGCGTCCTCGGCATAGCCCGCCGCCGCAGAGGTCGCCGCCGTTGCAGTGGGCGACATGCGCACCAGGTCGTAATCCATGCTTTTGCCCAGGACGATCACGTTTGTGACCTCGGGCGGCACCTCCACCGGCTTCGACATCACCTTGCGCGCACTGAACTTGCTGCGGTAGGTCCAGCGCGGATCGTAAGCGGTGATGCCAACCAGATCGGCACCGTAAAGCCGGGCCACCTTTTTCACTTGCCGTGCCGCCGTTGCGGGGTTGCCGACGTCTGACGGGTCTACCCGTGGCGGCAGGTGAGGCGTGAAATCATCGGTGAACCCGTCGCGGCGGTCGTGGTCTTTCATCCGCTCGGCCAGCATTTCGGTCACTGCCCACGGCCCGTTGCGCAGGGCAAAATCCTGCTGGGCAAAACCCGGCTCGTCCCGCGCACGGGTCAGCGGCTTGACGAAGGATTTGTAGAATTTCATGGTGATCGGCGTGCGAAAGCGCGGATCCCAGAAGCCCCGGCTGAACATGTCATTGTGCTGGTGAAAACCCTCGAACTCCGGTGTGATCTCAATATGATCCGATCCGGCAAAGGCCCCGGTCCGCGACTGGGCGGCGCTGTGCGGAGCAAACAGTGGCACAGATTTTTCCGCGATTTCATCCGCCATCAAGCAGGCTCCCTTGTCACCGGAGTGGTCCTAAAGTAATTTTACTTTAAATTTAAAACATATTGACTGACAATGCATATAACTGTGATGGCCTTTTTGAATGGGAGCAAGGGCCGGGATGTGACTTGCCCCTTGCGCTACAAAGGGTAGCATTCAACGACAGCCGACGGAAGAGACCATGAGCACCGCACGGGAAAATCACCGCGAGGACGTCGCAGGCCGCGCCAATGTCGAGGACACGCCGGAACTGCTGGAATACTACGACGAGTTGGATGGCTATCACGCCGGGGCGCTGTGGACCGTTGCCAACAAGATCGAACCCTGGGAGCCGCACTCGCAATCGGTGCCAGTGCTGTGGCGGTATGCCGATCTGCGCGATAAGGTGCTGCGCTCTGTTGAATTGGTCACGCCGGAAAAGGCCGGACGCCGGGTGATCTATTTCAACAATCCCGGCAGGACCGATGTCGCGGCAGCCGTGGGGTGGATTTATGCAGGATTGCAGGTGATGCATCCGGGCGAAAAGGCCACCGCGCACCGCCATTCGGCATCCGCGATCCGTTTTATCATGGAAGGGACTGGGGCCTATACCGTTGTCGACGGGCACAAGATGACCCTGGGCCAGAACGATTTTGTGCTGACACCCAATGGCACATGGCATGAGCACGCGGTTGAGGAGACCGGCAGCCCCTGCATCTGGCAGGATGGTCTGGACATCCCTTTTGTAAATGCGATGGAGGCCAATTTTTTCGAGGTCCACCCGGACCTGACCGAGCCGGTTGCGTTCCCCGTCGATGACATGACCAAAACCTGGGGCAATGCGGGGCTGACCCCGGGCGGTGGCGGATGGGACAGAGGGTATTCCCCGATGTTCAAATACGAATGGGACCGCACCTATGAGGCGCTGAACGCCTTTGCCTTGGCGGCTGATCCCTCGCCCTTTGACGGACATCTGATGGAATATGTGAACCCGACAACAAACGGCGCGGTGATGCGGACAATGGGGGCCAGCATGCAACGCCTTGCCCCCGGATACGCGGGCAAGGCGCATCGCCATACGGGCAGCTACCTGTATCAGGTGGCCAGGGGATCGGGGTATTCCATCATCAACGGCAAACGCTTTGACTGGACCGAACGCGACATATTCTGTGTGCCGTCATGGGCCTGGCATGAACATGGCAATGGGTCGCACAGCGATGATGCGGTGTTGTTCTGTCTGAGCGACCTGCCGGTGATCCGGGCAATGGGCCTCTTTCGCGAAGAGGCGCTTGGCGACAATAACGGGCATCAGCCGACCTGAAGGACAGACCATGAAACTAGTGACGTATAGAACCGATGTGGAAGGCCCTGCGCGTCTGGGCGTGATAGAGAGCGGCACCGTTGTCGATGTGGCCGAATTCGGGCTGGACATGGGGTTGGATTTCCCCGACCGGATGCTGGATTTCATCGACCGTGGCCCAAACGCGGTGGCACAGTTGCATGACGCCCTGCGCGAAGCGGATGGCGATTGGGGCAATGCGCTGGCCCTGCCGATTGAAACCGTGACGGTGCTGGCCCCGATCCCGAGGCCGCGCAAGAACATCTTTGGGATCGGGTTGAACTATCTCGACCACATCACCGAAAGCGCCAGGGCACTGGATACCGATGACGCGCTGCCCAGAGAGCCGGTGGTGTTCTCCAAGCCGCCCACCGCCGTTGTCGGCCCCGGCGATCCGGTGCGCCACGATGGCAACATGACCCAACAGCTGGATTGGGAGGTCGAGCTTGCCGTCATCATCGGCACCACCGCGCGGCGCATACCACGGGCGGGCGCGCTTGGGCATGTTTTCGGCTATTCGGTGATGATCGACGTATCCGCCCGCGACAATCGCCGCGCGGGGCAGTGGATATTTTCGAAAGGCATGGACACCTACGCGCCCTTTGGCCCCTGCATCGTGACAGCGGACGAAATCCCCGATCCGCAGAAACTGAACCTGTGGCTGACGGTCAATGGCGTGGAAAAGCAGCGATCGAACACGGCCAAGATGCTGTTCAAGGTGGAGGAGCTGATCAGCGATCTGTCGCGAGGCATTACACTGGAACCGGGCGACATCATCGCATCGGGCACCCCCGAAGGGGTGGGTGCGGGACGCGATCCGCAGGAATGGCTTTGGCCCGGTGACGTGATGGAGGCCCATGTAGAGGGCATCGGCACGATCCGCCATCCGATCATCGACGCCCGGTGATCCATGCGGTTTGATCTGGACCCGGCGACGCCACAGATCAGCTACAAGCTGTTGACCGCCTGTGTGACCCCGCGTCCGATTGCATGGATCAGCAGCCTGTCAGAAGCGGGTGTGGTGAATGCCGCGCCTTACAGCTTTTTCAACGCGATGGGCCATACACCGCCAACACTCGCGGTTGGCGTTCTGGCGGACCCTGAAAAAGGGTGGAAAGATACCGCGCGGAACATCCTTGATACCGGGGAGTTTGTCGTCAATCTGGTCAGTGATGACATGGCAGAGGCGATGAACCTGACCTGTATGGCCGCGCCCTCCGACGTCAGCGAAATGGAGATTGCCGGACTGCAATCCGCACCTTCAGCCCACATCAGGCCACCGCGCATCGCGGGGTCTCCTGTGGCGTTTGAATGTGTGACACATACGGTGGTGACGACCGGCCCCTGCCAGGCGATTGTCATCGGTCAGGTCCATGCAGTGCATGTGGCGGATCGCTTTGTACTGGACGCGGCACGCGCGCATATCGACACACCCGCGCTGGGATTGATCGGCCGGATGCATGGCACGGGGTGGTACACCCGGTCGGGTGATCCGTTTCAGATGGAGCGGCCCGTGTGGAAGGCCAAAACCGATTAAGGCCCCCGCCCCGACCTTGAGCCGGAGCGCGTTTATCGGTCAGCTGCGCAAATCCTCAACCCGAACCGGCTTGAACGCCCCTTCAAAGGCTTTTGCAATCTCACCCCGCATGCCGATCCTGACCCTGGGTTTCAGCCCAAACACCCGCTGAACCTCCGACGCAATCGCGGTGGCAGCGGCCTTAGCCTCCACTCCCTCGCGCAATTCCGCATGCACATCCAGTTCATCCCGGTCGTGGTCGCAGACAATCTCGACCCGGAAATCAGCCACATCGTCAGAGGCGAACATAAGGTCTTCCAAATCGGTAAACCCGACATTCACGCCGCGCACTTTCACGAACCCTGCCGTGCGGTGTGTGTGTTCAACCAATGGAAACACGTCGAACGGCGTGCCGCGCACCACCCCGGTGCGCATCGTCACCACATCGCCGGTGTTCCAGCGCAGGAACGGTGTGGCGTTGTTTGTCACAAGTGCTGTGACCAGCAGCAGACCTGCTTCGCCCTCGGCCACCGGTTCCAGCGTGTCGGGATCCACCACTTCGGGATAGCAATAATCGGCCCAGAACCGGAACCCGTCCTGCGCGGTGTCCTCGCAGCCAAGCATCATCACTTCGGTCATGCCGTAACAATCGCGCACCGGCGCGCCCCACAGGTCCGACAGCTTGCGGCGTTTGGACTTCGAGAGCGGTTCCGCTGAGCACAGGATTTTGTCGACGCTGGAGGCAGCCAGATCGAGACCCTGGCTGCGCGCCAGATTGCCGAGCTGAATGCCGTAACTTGCCATGCCGATCCAGGCGGTCGGCTCAAACATCGTGACCAGATCAAGCTGTGTGGGTGAAGGCAGCGTATTGCCGCCCCCCGCCCAGACCATGCCGACCCCCATGTCCGACCCGCTGCGCGCCATCATGTGACCCGCCGGATGAATGCCAAGCGGCAGCGACATATGGGCAATGTCATCGGGGCCAAACCCGGCCAGGACCAACGCGCGTTTGAACCCGATCTGACCATAGCGGATGTCTTCAGCGGTGCGCGGGTAAAACAGCGGCCGCCCGGTTGACCCGCCTGAGCGCCAGTATTCGGTGATGTCGCGCCGGTCGCCGATGCAGAAGCTGTCGTAGAATTGGCGCGCGTCCATGTTGCGCAGCTGTTCCTTGTCGAGGATTGGAATTTTTGCCCATTCTTCAGGTTCGTCGAGGGAGGTGAGGTCAAGGGCATCAAGCTTGCCCTGATAAAATGGAGACCGCATCGCCTGTTCAACAGCGGCACGGCGGCGTTGGCTCTGAACCTTGTCAAGGGCGTCGGCAGAGGCGGGCAGGTCAAGCGTGGCGGTCATGGTCCCTCACAAATTCATCTCCATCCGGCGCATTTGGATCAGGAGGCCCCGGCCCAGGACCGGGGAGGATGGCCTAGAAAACCGCCGTTGCCTCGATCTCGATCAGGGCCTCGTCCTCGATCAGGTCAGCGACCACGACCACCGACATGGCCGGGAAATGCCGGCCCAGCACCTTTCGGTAAGCCTCGCCGACCTCGCGCTGACGGGCAAGGTATTCTTTCTTGTCCTTGATGAACCACGTCAGACGCACGATGTTTTCGGCCCTCCCCCCGGCCGTTTCGACAATTGCCAGAATGTTGCGCAGGGTCTGTTCCATCTGGCCCGCAAAATCATGCGCTTCAAACACCTGATCCGCGTTCCAGCCGATTTGCCCGCCGGTATAGAGCGTGCCATCCACGGCCACGCCATTGGCATAGCCCTTGGCCTTGGCCCATCCGTCGGGTTGAATGATCTCATGTGGCATCAAACGTCTCCTTCGATTTCTTTAACCAATATGGCCCGGACCGGTGCCGCCCAGGGTTGCGATTTGCCGGTACCGTCAATGAACACCAGCGTTGAAGTGCCGCGAAACCGCTGCTGGCCCGCGCAGCGAGCATCATAGCTTATGTCCAGACTGGACCGGCCCACACGCAGGCAGGACAAGGTAATTTCAAGCATGTCCCCCAAGCGGCTTGGTGCCTGAAACTCGGCTGCGATCCGGGCTGTGGGCACACCGGATGTCTTGTGCATCTGCGCAAAGGGAAAATGTAGCACGTCTTTGAAGAACGCCTCGACGGTGTCGTTCATCATCTCGAAGAACCGGGGGTAAAAGACGATGCCGGCGGGATCGCAATGGCGGAACTTGATTTCTTGTGAATAGACAAATGCCACGGTCAGACCCCCAGATACCTGTCTCTGACCTCTGTACTCAGGTCAGAAATAGGGCCGTTCCAGACCGACACACCGCGTTCGAGGATCACCACACTGTCGGCAATTGTCCGCAACTCCTTGATGGTTTTGTCGACCACCAAAATGGACAGCCGCGTGGTTTTCTTGAGCGTTGCAATCGCCGCCCAGATCTCCTGCCGCACCACCGGGGCAAGACCTTCGGTCGCCTCGTCGAGGATCAACAGGCGGGGGTTGGTCATCAGGGCACGGCCAATCGCCAGCATCTGCTGTTCGCCGCCCGACAGGGATCCGGCCATCTGGTTGCTGCGTTCCTCAAGCCGGGGAAAGAGCGCATGGACCTTGGCAAAATCCCACTCACCGGGGCGGGCAGAGGCATAGAGGTTTTCGTGTACCGTCAGGTTTGTAAAGCATCGCCGCCCTTCCGGCACCAGCCCCAGGCCCAGACGCGCGGCACGGTGTGACGGCAGCGCGCCAATGTCGGCCCCCTCAAACATCACCCGGCCCTGCGGGTTTTTCAACA
>CAXBKL010000008.1:0-51113 GCA_963976125.1 uncultured Sulfitobacter sp.
CAGGTTCGGTTACAACATACATATGTTCAACCGGTTGCAGCGGCAGGCTCACACCTGCGGTTGCGGCCAATTCACGCGACCACGCGCCGGTGGCAATCACCACGCGATCCGCCGGGATCTGCGTGCCATCGTCAAGTGCTGCTCCGGTGATCCGGTTGCGGTTTACCAGCAGCCGTTCGACCCCAATGCCTTCACGGATGCGCACTCCACGGTTCCGCGCGCCGCGCGCATAGGCCATGCACAAATCGACCGGGTTCACATTGGCGTCCTCTGGCACGTCCAGCGCCCCGACATGGGCCGACAGGTCCAGCAGGTCAACCGGCACTTCTCCGGGGAGGATCATACGTGGCGACAGGCCCTGCGTGGCCCCCAGATCGGCAATCCGGTAGAGTTCATCCAGCCTTTCGACTTCGCGCGCCAGCCAGTAGCCGCCCGTGCGGAGATAGCCGGTGGACATGCCGGTCTCGGCCTCAAGTTCGGGGAAAACGTCCAGTGCCGCCATCGCCAGCCGGGTCATGTTCGGCGTGGCGCGCAGCGGCCCGACGATGCCTGCCGCATGCCAGGACGTGCCCGATGTGAGCTGGTTCCGCTCAAGCACCGTCACATCGTCGGCACCGCGCTTGGCCAAATGATAGGCCACGCTCAGGCCAATGGCGCCGCCTCCGATGATTAGGGTGCCCACCATCAGAAATAGTCCTGATCCGGCTTCTCGGCCTTGCGGCGCGCGACATAATCCTGAAGCTCCGCATCTATGCCGGGGTCCAAACCGGGATCTTCGTAGCGCCTCAGCCGGTCCTTCCAGATTGCATTGGCCCGCGTCGCCGCGTCTTTGGCCCCGGCGGCGTCCCATTGTTCAAATGAATTGTCATCCGGTGTCCAGGGCCGGAACAGGGCGGTCATGAAATTGGCCTGCGTGTGCTGGGAACCGAGGAAATGCTGCCCCGGTCCGATTGTGGCGATGGCCTCCATTGCCTGCGCGTTTTCGCTCATGTCGATGCCATCGAAGAAACGCGCCGCCTTGCCACACAGGTCATGATCTATGATGGTTTTCTCAAACGACGTGACAAGCCCGCCTTCCAGCCATCCGGTGGCATGGTTGATCACGTTCGCACCTGCAAACATCGACATCATCAGGCCCCAGGCGGCCTCTTGCTGGCTTTGCGCGTCGGGCAGTTTGGACGCGCTGAGCGTGCCAACGGTGTGCAGCGGCACGCCAAGCCGCCGCGCGAGTTGTCCTGCCGCCAGAACCATCAGGCCAGCCTCGGGTGTTCCAAAGGTCGGCGCGCCCGACTTCATCGACATGGTTGAGGCAAAACTGCCCATCAGGCAGGGTGCGCCCGGAGCGACCAACTGCACAAGCGTCATTGCCGCCATCGTCTCGGCCAGCACTTGCGCGAGGGTTCCGGCCACGGTGGCGGGCGACATCGCACCCGTCAGAACCCAAGGTGTGCAGGCCACGGGTTGCCCGGCGCGGGCATAGGTTTTCAAGGCCCCGGACATATGTGCATCCATGACCAGCGGCGCATTGGTGTTGGACACGCAGTAAAGCACAGGATTTTCCGCCACGAATTCAGCACCGAACAGGATGCGCGCCATGTCAATCGCATGTCCGGCACGCTCGGTGCCGATAAATGCCCCCATGAAAGCCCGGTCCGAGTACCGGATATGGGCATAGAGCATATCCAGATGGCGTTTGTTGGCAGGCATATCAACCGGCTCGCAGACCACCCCGCCGGAATGATGTAGCCAAGGCAGGCTGTGGTGCAGCTTTACCAGGTCGACAAAATCCCCGTAGGACGCATAGCGCCGCCCCCGGTCCAGGTCATGAACAAACGGCGGACCCCAGGACGGACAAAGCACCGTCGCATCCCCACCAAGTTGCACATTGTTCGCGTCGTTGCGGGCATGTTGGGTAAACTGTGCAGGTGCCGTCGCCATTATGGTCTTGCGGCAAAAGCCGGGGACAAACCGCACCCGCGTTCCCGACACATCGCATCCGGCATCGGCAAAAATCGTCAGTATCTCGGCATCATCCTGAAACTCCATCCCTGTCTCGGCAAGGATTTGGTCCGCATTGGCCTCGATCTGCTCCAGCCCCGCATCGCTCAGGACGTTGAAGGTCGAGAGCTTGCGCAGGATGAACGGCGCAGTCGGCTCAACCCTTGGCGTTCGGTCCGCTTTGTTGCGGTGTCTGTTCCTGCGGGTCGGTTTCATGGGGCAACGCTTGCAGAAAGCTTGACAGTTCCAAAGCAGATTCACACTACATAAGTAAATCTTATACTAAAGATGCCATCATGCTTGACCGCGCTACCCTGTCCCCCGGCCTCATCCGCTCTTTGGAGGTGTTCATTGCAGTTGCCGAAACCGGACAGATGCGATCGGGGGCGCGTTTGCTGGGAATGTCACAGCCGGCGGCCTCCCAGCACATTGCCGCACTGGAGAAGTCGTTTGGCACGCAGTTGATCGACCGCAGCGTGCGACCTGCCCGGCTGACCCATGCGGGCCTGCGCCTGCACAACCGTGCCCAGAAAATTCTGCATGCATTGTCCGACATGGAGACCGAGCTGCGCCATGTCGGACAGGCGTCGATCAGCCTGTTGCGGGTCGGAATTCAGGCCTCGATCGCGACCACGCTGACTCCGTCGCTTGTCACACTGGCGCAGGATAGCTTCGCGGTTGAGGACATAACGCTGCACGCGGGGCAAAGCGGCAATCATGAACACCTGCTGCGCACAAAGCAGGCCGACCTGGCCATCACATCAAATCCTTTCCTCGATATGGATGGGCTGGAACGGCATCACATCCTCAAGGAAGAATACCTGCTCGTCCTGCCCAAAGACTATGTCGGGCCGACCCAAAACCTTGAAGTGATCCAGCGAGAACTGCCGTTGGTGCGATTTGGTGATTCCACCAACGCCGGGCGGCAAATCGCCCAGCATCTGCGGCGATTGCGCTTCGAATCGGACAGAGTCATTCAGGCCGATCGTTCGAGCATGGTAACGTCATGCGTTTCCGCCGGTCAGGGGTTCAGCCTTTTGACGCCGACGCTGCTGATCGACGGGATGGTCGAAGGCATGAAGCTGCGCATACTTGAATTGCCCGTCATGGGGCTGTCTCGGACGCTGACAGTGGTGGCCAGAAAGGGCGAGCTTCGCGATTTGCCAAGAGCGGTGGCAAATCTGTCCATAGAGATCCTTGCGCGCCGTATCGCCGAGCATGTGGGAGACATCGGGTCCAGGAATGTAGATCACTGCTGACCGGGCCCCTCCTCATTCTGCGGTCGTGCGCAGGAACGCTGTTCTCGGAGTGGCAAGCCGCCGCGCGACAGGGTTCTTCAGCTGTCGACCGGCAGATGCCAGAGGAGCCGGAGGGGCATGTTGTCATGGATGATTTGGCCGCCTTCAATCGGTGCAGGCAAAACATTCTATAGGGTGCACTTTAGATTTGGGTGACCAGAGGCAGCACAATCTTAACAACAAGGCCTTTGTCGTCTCCGTTCGACAGTAGAATATCACCACCCTGTGCCCGGACAATTGTCCGGGCGATGGTCAGCCCAAGGCCGGTGCCACCGGTTTCACGCGAGCGGGATTTTTCGAGCCGGAAGAACGGTTCAAACACCTGTTCGAATTCAGTTTCAGGAATTCCGGGACCGTTGTCGGAAATGGTGATAAAGGCGTAATCCTTTTCCTTCCCGAAGGCGACACTGGCCTTCTTTCCGTAGCGCTGCGCATTATCCAGTACATTCCGCAAAGCCCGGCGAAACGATTTTGGACGCAACCGCAGTCGGACCTCGCCATTGTCGGTCAGATCAAAAGCGTCCAGCATATCGGCCTGCAACTGCTTGAGGAATGCGCCTAGTTCTTGGGCTTCGTAGGCTTCGGTATTAGCCATCCCTCGGGCAAATGACAGGGTGGCGTCGACCATCTCCTGCATCTCTTCGATGGAGGTGATAAGGCTGTCGCGGGCCTCGTCCTCGTCGACCATCTCCGCACGCACCCGCAAGGCCGTCAGGGGGGACCGCAAATCATGCCCCAGAGCCGCAAGAAGCTGTGTCCGGTTCGCGACAAAGCGGGTCAACCTCTCTTGCATCCTGTTGAATGTCTGGATCAGTTCGCGGACTTCTGCCGGCCCGCTAACGGGCAATTCACCACTGGTTTCACCGCGCCCGAAGCTATCAGCGGCACGCGAGACTTCCAGAATTGGACCTGTCAGACGTGCCAGTAAAAACCAGCAAACGGAGATAAGGATAATCGCGGCCGTGATCGCAAAGCTGAGGATTGATGCCCAGGGCCACTGCAAGGGTGTAGGTTGAAACCTGGTTCCGACGTTTAGCCATGTGTCGTTGGTCAACGCGATGGACAGTTTCATCTCGATTGCCGACACTTTGCCTTGCATCATTGCCATATGCATTTCGGCCATACCGGGTGCCATATGCGACATGGGGATTATGCCGTGTTCGACCTCGTGTAATTCCACCCAGATTTCACGCTCTTCGGCGTTGCCCAGCAAGTTGCGCACGCGAGTCTCTATTGCGCCGCCATCGCTATGTTCCCCATGTGTAACAGACGCAGAATCCGATATTTCGAACCGAACAAGTGGCGAATCTGCCGCTTTGAGAATTGCCGGCTGCAACGTTTCGGGCGCTTCTTCAATGAGTTGAACAACCGTAGCGGCACGGTCTGCGGCTTCGAGCCCCAAGGCAGCCCGGACCGCAAGGCTGCGCTCATCCACGAACAACCACAAACTCACAGCTTGTGCGACGACGAGCGCGGCAATTATCAGCAGGACCAACTGGCCCCTCAGGCTATCAAACATGCGATACATCAGCTGAGGACTTTTACGTCACCGGCAAAACAATAACCGCCGCCACGTATGGTGGTTATCAAGGTCGGCTTTGACGGATCCGGTTCGATCTTGCGCCGCAACCGGCTGATTTGATTGTCGATGGTTCGATCGAACAAAGACGCCGCCCGGCCCGCCGTGAGATCAAGAAGCTGATCGCGACTGAGCACAGTTCGGGGGCGTTCGAGCAGAACAGTGAGCAGCTTGAACTCCGCCGTTGTCAGCTCGATTTCTTTACCGTCCTCATTCACCAACAGCAGGCTATCAGTATCCAGAACCCAGCCGGCAAAAGTGATACGGCACCCGGACAGAGACCCAGCGAGCTGCTCAGGCCGCGACACGCGCCGCAGGATGGCCTTGATCCGGGCGACCAATTCACGCGGATTGAACGGCTTTGCCAAATAGTCGTCTGCGCCAATTTCCAGGCCAACGATGCGGTCAGTATCTTCGTCTAGCGCGGTCAGCATCAGGATTGGTATGGAACCCTTGGCGGACAGTCGACGACAGACTGACAATCCATCTTCGCCCGGCATCATGACATCCAGAACGATCAGATCAAACTGGCCTTTGGAAAGCTTGGCGTCCATATCAATCGCATCCTGCGCAGAGGTGGCGCGCATTCCGTTCTTCTCCAGATACCGCGTTACCGCGTCGCGGATTTCGCGGTGATCGTCCACCACGAGGATATGAGGCTGCTCTGTCATAGTATTTCTACTACCTTATTCAGGGGCGCGTTTCCCAAGAGAATTGTCGCGGCTTGTAACAGGCCGTTGGCTTGCGACACGGTGATACAATGTGCTGCTTCACCGGTGTTTCACAGCGGTATATCAATGCCATATCTAATCTATTGCAACCGAAACCTGAGGATATCTCAATGACACACAAAACACTTATCGCCGTAGCAGTTCTGGCAGCAACCGCAATCGGTGGGGCCGCTTTTGCCGCCTCCGATCACAGTCACGGTGCCAAGTCAGGGCAATCGAATGCCCAAGGGATGGCGCACGGCGGCGGCGCAGGCATGGCTGGCGGCATGGGCATGATGGGTGGCACGTCCGGCATGGGCGGCATGGGCATGATGGGCGATATGTCTGGCATGATGCAGCGCATGCACGAGAACATGTCGCAAATGATGGATGCCGATGGTGATGGCACCGTGACGCCAGAAGAAATGCGCGGCATGATGAAGTCCCGAATGGCGGAGCACGATGCAAATGGGGATGGAAGCCTTTCCATTGATGAATTCGAAGCCCTTCACAATACGATGATGCGCGGCATGATGGTGGATCGTTTTCAGCATCTGGATGCCGATGGCGATGGCGCGGTAACATCCGAAGAAATGATGGCCCCGGCGGCCAAGATGGAGCGCATGCAGAAAATGCGCGATGGCATGATGAAGAAACAGGCCCAGCCAGAAGATGACAGCAACTCAAACGACTGACACTGGGTCGAAAGGCATCTGAGCGTTCGGGCGTCTGCTGATTGGCACGACGCCCGGACCGCCACATATATACGGGGGAAAGGTCATGATGGGCTACGGTATGGGCGGCATCTGGATGTTGCTCGTTATCATTTTTGTCGTACTGGGCATTCTGGCACTGCTCAAATATCTGTTTAAGTAGTTCTCAAGGGGGCTTAATTGGTTCATAACGGTGGTCGGGTACCGAACGGTGTTACAGGCGCGCAAGCCTACGCAACCGATAACCTCGCTTGAGGTAATTCCGATGATCGCCAGAATTTCAGCACGGCAAGTGGTTAAGGCAACAATCGCGATTGTGCTGATCGCCTTCACGGTTGCCTGGTTCTTGGGACCGATTTCCGATCTGTTGAGCAACTTTGACGGGGATACCATTTCCGGCTGGACCAAGGCCGCTGGCTTGTGGGGGCCATTTCTCATCATCACCCTGATGACAGTCGCCGTTGTTGCCACCCCCATTCCGAGTGCACCTATAGCGTTGGCGGCGGGCGCCGCTTACGGCCATATCCTTGGAACGGTCTATATCGTTCTGGGTGCTGAACTGGGTGCTATTATCGCCTTCACGCTGGCTCGGTTTCTTGGGCGAGACGTGCTGGTCAGATGGCTGGGCGAAAAAATAGATCGCGGATGGTTGGGATCGCAGAACGCGCTCACGGCGGCTGCTTTTGTGAGCCGCCTGATGCCCTTTATTTCATTCGATATTGTCAGCTACGCCGCGGGATTGAGCACCTTGCATTTCTGGCGCTTCGCCCTCGCAACCCTTGCAGGGGTCATGCCCGTCAGCTTCGTGTTGGCGCATTTCGGAAATGAGGCGGCAAGCGGGCCGCCAACGCTGGCGACCTGGATCGCAATAGGCTTGGGAGCGTTAACTCTCACCCCGTTGCTCATTGTGGCCATCGCCGAGCAGCGCAAGAATAGGCCCGGTTGATGTTTCCCGGCATCGCTTACGGCACCTCCTGTACCCCTTTCGGAAACACCTGAATCGGCTAACGCTGCCTGTACCTCGCGATTTCAGGCAGCGTTAAGTATTGACCGATGTATCAGGTCGTTCGAGAGGCGCCAAAATCTACAGCGGAACCGCTCTCAACCCTGTGTCTTTGCGCCGCTGTGTGCCGCAGGTCGCGCATCAAACCTGGATCAGTCCTCCACTTCCGGGCCGACTGAAACAAGATATGCCCAGACGTCCCGCGCAGCCCCTTTTTTCTTCAGCTTGAAACCCATTTTGGATTTGGCGCCCGTATCCTCCAGATAGGCCGCGAGAAATTTCTTTGGGTCTGCAACAAAGCCCACAAAATCTTTCTCGTTCCACACCAGACCCTCTTCACCGGCCTCCTTTAGCGAACCACTGTACTTTGAGCTAAAGTCCGCATTGCCCCCGGCAGCCCGCCCGTACAGGCCATAGAGATTTGGTCCAACCTTGCCGCCCTTTCGGACAACCTCACCTTCAGGGTCGACTATTGCATGGCAGGCTTTGCACTTCTTAAAAATTGCTTCGCCAGCCCCGGCATCACCGGCCGCATGCCCATCGGAAAATGCAGGGGTAACCAGAAATGACAGCGCCAGAGCTGTTGCGATAGTGGATTTCATTCGTATTTCTCCTTCTGTTGGTTTTCAAAGTTCCGTCTATTGGATTCCGTTTTCCCGTTGCAGCGCCCGTATATACGTCACAATATTTTTGACATCGGCTTTGGTAACACCGTCAACGGGTGGCATATTGCCAAATTTCCAGTGGTGCGAACGAACGCCATTCTGGGCCGCCAGAATAAATGCCATATCACCGTGGTGACTTGGTTCATAAATTTTGTGAACAAGCGGCGGCGCGCTCCCTTCTATTCCTTGCGCGTTTGCCCCGTGGCACTTTGCACAAAATGCCTCAAAGCCCCGTTTTCCAGTCTGTTCCTGATCTGAAAAGGTTGCCGGGACTTTGACGGTGACGATGGCACCGTCATCCGGTTTTGAGGTTCCTTCCACATTGACCGGGGCATTCCCGCCAACTGGTTGCAAAAGGTACCAAGCGCCTGCCGCAAGTGCGACGATTGCAATGAAAATTGCGCCCCATTTCATTGTTTATTCTCCTTCTTTGTTCGGCAAATTTCTTGATATGAGAATTCGATCCGTGCCAGCGCATCGAACTCAGGGCCCTCGGAATTATTCATGCCGGAACTGCGGTGAGGGTGACATCAGGAGTCGCAGCGACTTTCTTCTTTGGTTTTGCCTTTGAAAAGAACAAGACAATCTCCTGGTACCTGATCCGGGTATCTTCCAGAGTTTGATAGTAGCGGAACAGCTCCTTTAGCGGCGCCGAGAAGTCCTTGTGCGCAGCCAGGACGGCGACAAGCGCGCCGAGGCTGATCCGCCCCTCAATGACGAAGTATCCCCCAAGGGAATAGAACAGGAAAGGCGTGAGCGCCGTCAGAAAGTTATTCAACGCCTTGATAAAGAATTTCAGGAGGAAAATCCTCCTTCTAACATGTTCCAGATCCTTGAAACTCGCACCTGTGGGGATCAGCAATGCCAGCCCGTCGGGGTCATGCAACTGATCGCTGAGATGCCGCCCCAAGACACGCACCTCCTTAATTCTCTTCCGTGAAAGCGCGTTGACGCGCCGTTGCAGCCTTGGAAGCAATACCAGTTGGATAGGCAAAACGGTCAATGCAGCAGCGCCCAGCACCGGATCTTGTATGAACATGAACAGCAGAATTGTCGCGAGCGTACCGCCTTGCAGGATCGGCAAGGTGAGTACTTCCGCTGCAAAGCTGCCGATGGGTTCGACCTCTTGGGCAAGGATCGGAACGATTTCACTTTGATCCTTTGAGTTTGGATCCTTGCGCCATTGCCGATAAACTAGAAGCCTGAAACGCCGCAAGAAGCGTTCAGCGACAAAGCCCTTGAACACATTAAGTGAATATTTGTTCAACCCGATAAGGATGATCGCCAAAAGGTAGAGGCCGGACAAGAGCATCAGGAAGGTAACCTGATCGAACTCAAACCCAAAGTAGCTGATCGGGAAACGATCTGTGTCCAGGGCATTGTTCACGATCTGCTTGGGCAATTCCAATGTCAGATACAAGATCGGCAAAGCGGTCAGACTTAGCACCATCATTATGACCTGTTGTCTCTTGGTATAGCGCAAGACGGAACCGAACAGACCTGCATGAAGTCCCCGAATTCGTTCCGGCCGAGGCTCAATTGCCTTTTCGCGCCGCAAGAATTTTCGGACTCTATGGAAAATCAGGTAGGCACTGACACCCGTCAGTAATGCCGGTGCAACAACCAGGATCAGGTGTATAAAAGGATGAACCCAGTCCGGGGTTGCATCGTGGTAATCATACCCGACGGCTGCAGACACCCAGTGTACAAAGGCGTGATACTTGTCCGAAAGAGGCATGGTCTAGATCCTCAATCTTTGGATTCTGGTGTGAGGTGATGGTGGACCATGATTACGCCCCACATCCCGGCCTCACGATGACCGGGTATCAAACACACGAACTCCATATTGGTCACATCGGAAAACTCCCAGACAAGCTCCTCTGTGTCACCACTTCTGATGGTGACTGAATTTTCTTCTTGATGCTCCATATCTGGAAACTTCCGCATCCATTGTTGGTGTTTTTCGATTTCAGCAAAAGAGCCCAGCATGAATTCGTGATCGAGGGCACCAGAGTTATTGATGACAAACCGTACGACTGAGCCGCTTTCTATTCGGATGGCATCAGGTTCAAACAGCATGTAGCCGCTCGGTGTTTCTTCGATATTCACAGCGATTGTTCTGTCGACCGCGCCCCCGCTGATTGGGTTTCCGATCGGATCATGTCCCGGTGTCTCGTAGGCCCGGTCGTGTGGCTTAATGCCCTGCACCGTATCTGCCTGGGCGGCCATCGCAACTCCGGCGGCAACGAGCCAAATTGCACAGGTTGATATGAGGGATTTCATAATCTGCTCCAACGGATCACATCATTGTGGATATACACATCTGTCTTGAATTTCGTTATCCAAGCCAGGTGGAAGAGAGGCGACGCGAATGAGCCGCCTCTCAATCAGTCTTACTTCAGTTTGACAATCGAATTTTTGCCTTTCACGCGGTCCTCCACGAACCCGATGTCCTGTCCAGAAGCCATCTTGGCAAACATGTCATTATTTGCACAGAATACCATTGGCATCCTTAGCATATCAAGGTTGCAGAGGCGGCCATACTTCACAGCCACCCTGCCACCCTTGACATGGATCTTCTGGACGGTACCCGAAGAATATCTGACATCTTCAAGCGTCATCTAGCCGCCAACAGCAACTTCGCGGAACATGCCGGATTCGTAGTGGCCCGGGATCAGACAGGCCGCCTCAAATGTGCCGGCATTCATAAAGCTCCAGACCACTTCACCAGAGGCCCCGGCTTCAAGTGTGATCCGATTTGGATCGACATGTCCCATATCCATGCCCGCCATTTCGGACATTTCCATCTTGTGTTTTTCATTGTTCTCGACGGTATCAAGCACAAATTCATGCTCCAGCTCGCCTACGTTCTTGACTTTGAACAGAATGGTCTCGCCTTTCTTTATATTCAACTCCTCGCTCTGGATAAGCATTTCGCCGTCATCGTTTTCGAGCAGAAGGACGTCGATCGTGCGATCAACCTTTGCGGAATCGCCGGGCATGCCAACCATCATCATTTCGGCATGATCATCACCGTGGCCGTCGTCGGCCTTCATTTCCCCGTGGCCACCATGATCGTCGGTTTTCACTTCGTCGTGGCCCACACCTGCAAAGGCAGGAGCGCTAAACGACAAGATGATCGCAGTTGTCAGAAGCAGTTTTTTCATTTTTTGGTCCTATTGTTGGAGTTGGTAGTGTGAAGCCAAAGGGCCGGTTGGCCCTTCGATGTTGATTTAGGTGTCAGAAGTTTTTTGAGCCGTTGTTCATAGCGAACTCGGGCAACTCGCAAATCCATTCGCAAGCCATCTTGCCGGAAGGATTTTCGTACCAACCGGGATCAGGGCAATCCACCGCATCAATACCATTCCGCACCTGCACGGCCGGTAAAATGCCTTCCTTTTCGAACGGCACATAGGCATCCCAGTCCGCCATCATCGGAATGGTGTTGTCTGGAAAGGGCATGGAACTTTTCGCCGTGCGCCCCATCGCGGTCTTCGTGTGGTGTGACTGGTGATAGTGGATAGCCCGTTCACCCAGATTATCTGCCGCGAACCCGCAAGCGCGCGCGCGCCCGACCGGGATGTCTTTGCTGATTTCGGGCCGATGCGCCGCTTCAGGCACCCACCCGCCATCGGTAAAAGTGACTTTGAAGTCGTAGCCACGCATTTGGATTGGATGGTCTGTCATCGCCAGGTTCCCTCCGTCTGCTCTTCGCTCACGGGTCTCCGGCCGCGCGGATCGATTGGGCTTCGGTGAGCAAAGCCCGCAAGCAAACCCTGATGTCCGATTGGGGATGGAATCGCCGTATTGGCAACCACTTGTTGCGCGGCCACAATCGGCAACGGCGTTGGCTCAAATGGCAAAGACATGGCCTCGTAAGCATACGCGCCGGGCGTATAGACCAAAGCCCCCGCAAGTAGATGAATTTTCATGGATAGTACCTGATCAATGATTGCCGGCAGACGCAAAAATGCGCGCAGAATTCAGGCCCGGCGACGGGCCCTAAATCAGATCAAGAACTGGGGAGGCCGCAAAAAACCCGATGATTCAATCGAGTTTGTCTGTGCGTGGAGCATCAAATATCTCTTGCTCGCTGCCCGGTCGACAGCAAAGGCGTCAGCGTCCGAAAAGGCAGCAGAGAAGCAAAAGCCACTGCAACACTCGCTTGATGACTGCTCTTCATCGGCCGTTTTGGACGCAGCCACAGCAATTTCATGTTCTGTCACTTCTGCCCTTACACCGTCCGAATGTTCGACAGCTTCATATTCGGCGTTGCCATTTAGAGCATGTGGACCAGATTCAGCATGCGACACTGAAGGAGCAGAGAGCACCAGCGCAACAGCAAACGTAAGACACGCAAGTGCCCTGACCAATGCTGATATCGTGTTCTTCACTTTCATATAACATACATGTGTCACCGGCGTTCTTCTGTCAATCCGTACTGCGCTGGAAGGTTATCAACATTTTTGTGAGGCTGGCGTAGAACCGCCGACATTATTGGCAGCCAAGTGATCCGGCCCTTTTAGGACAGGTTTGCGGCTTGGCCCGGATGAGGCTCCCACTTGGCTGCGATCTCTTGCACCGCGATGCCGCCACGGAGCGTTTGAGGCGCAACCGTGGCCTTGGACCTATCGGAACATACCTTCTCTTCGTCGTGCTCGTTCAAGCCGGATACACCGTGACACAATGTCCAAATCTGCCGGTCCACTTTGCGGCAAGAGGATGATCAATGCCTTCACCGTCCGGGTCTCAACCCTTTGACCCGTTCACTCGGGAACAAGTGCCCCGATCTTTTCGAGAAGGACATCTCGGGCGATCACACCGGGAATTATTTCATCACCAAGCACGAATGTAGGCGTTCCAGTTATGCCCAGAGCATCAGCCATTTGCAGCGAAGCGGCGATGTGATCCCTTACAAGATCTGACTGCATATCTGCTTTCAGAATTTCGAGATCCAGCCCAACATCCGCTGCAACCTTCATAACGCTCGCTTCAACAGCTTGTCCGTTCAATGCCATCATTGCATCGTGAAATTCTAGGTATTTGCCCTGGTTTTTTGCGGCCAATGACGCGCGCGCCGCAACCTCGGAACCGGGCCCGAGGATCGGAAACTCGCGATAGATGATGCGGACATCCTTGCTTGTTTCCAGCACTGCTTTGACTTCTGGCGCAGCGCGGCGGCAATATCCGCAGTTATAGTCGAAAAATTCGACAAGGGTGACGCCCCCATCCAGGTTCCCGTAGATCGGAGCATTCAGTTCGAGATCCTCGCGCAATGCAGACAAAGCGGCAGACCGCGCCTCGGCGGCAGCTACGGTTTCACGTTCTTGAAGGATTGAGAGCGCTTCAATCAGAACTTCCGGCTTTTCCAGTATCGCTTCAAGCGCAAGACGTTTGATCTCGGCCTCGTTCAGATCTTGTGCGGCTACCGTGGTGAAAGAGAATGCTGCGAATACTGTTGCAAGAACAAGTTTTGACAGGCCGCGTCGCACAAATAGCATCTTGAGTCCTTCCTGGGATGTTGAGGGGGTCCGGGGGTGGGTGAGTTAACGCCCCGGAGGCGTCTTTTGTTAACACCATTCAAGATCACACGATCTCGGCAAGCGAGTGTTTTAGGTTACGGGGTGCAGGATCACGCGGGTGTCCAGCGGGACCATTTCATAAAATTCGACAATCTGATCGTTCACCAATCTGGCACACCCGTTTGAAACCGCACGACCGATGGTATTGGGATCATTTGTGCCATGCACCCGCAAAAAGGTATCGCCGCGACCGGGTTGAAAAAGATAGAGGGCCCGTGCCCCCAGAGGGTTGTTCAGACCGCCGGGCATTCCATTCCGAAACGGGCCATATTTCTTTGGCTCGCGACGCAACATGCCGGGGGTCGGGGTCCAGCTTGGCCATTCCTTTTTTGCTCCGACATAGAATTCGCCCGCCTCATACAAACCCGGTCGACCGATACCGACAGTATACCGAATTGCAGTATTATCTGGCTGGGTCCAGAACAGGGCAAACTGGTTTGGAACAACATGAATTTCGTAGGGAGCCGCCGTCACTGGCGATGTCACGACCTGGGGCAAAAACTCCGGCGGCAGATTATACTTCGGAAGCACGACATGAGCGGTAGCCGGTTGACTGGCCAAAGCACCGACAGCCCCAGCGGCAAGGAGGAATTCTCTTCGTTTCATGGGGCTGTGGCCTTCGGATGATGAACGCTGATGCACATGGGCGGACCCGGAAAAACCTTGAAAAGTAATGGTTTTAGAACAACTTAACCTGTGTTCCTATCTCTGCCAAGGCGAACAGTTCTTTGATATGCTCGTTGTACAGGCCAATGCATCCGTTCGACGACTGGCGGCCAATTTTCCGCGTGTCCCCTGTGCCGTGAACGCGGTAATATTGCCAGGAAAGATAAAGAGCATGCGTGCCCAAAGGATTGTCCGGACCGGGTGGAAAATAGTCCGGCCAATCGGGGTTTCGGATTTTCATTGAAGGGGTGGGCCGCCAGCTTGGCCCCTCCACTTTCCTGATAACTCTGGTATATCCGCGTTTTGTAAGTTCTTCGGATTCTGGGACGCTGGACGGATAAAGTTTATAGACACTCTCATCCTCCGACCAATATTGCACCGCTCGGGAGTCAATGTCGCACAGGATTGCTCCGTGTTTTAGATCGTCAAAGTGATCTTGCCAATTTGCGGTGCTGAAAGACGAAATGTTTCGGCGCACAGGCGGCGTGGGCAATGGCGCCGTTGTTTGCGCAGTTGCAATGCCAGTTCCCAGAAGCAGCCCGCTCGCTGCCGCTCCGAGTAGCGTACCACGACGCGAGATGGACATGTCTTTAGGCGGCTTCATGATGAATCCTTCCTTGTTGCCTGTTTTTGTCCGTCTACAACCTTCACCCGCTGTAGCTTCAAGCAATTTTTAATCACAAAGACGTGAGGAAAATGGGTGCCGCCCCCCCTCACGATGCCAGACTCGTTGCAAACGCGCTGTGCGCAATCCTTGGACGGTATTGTTCGAAATAGTTGACGACGCATCGGGTCTTGGAAACCCACCGCAGTGGACATCAGAAACAAGCGACGACAGGATTGGCGATCGGGCGGGTCGTCATGCTTTTCCTCGACGTCTGGTTAGGCTGAAGCCCGGCGGCCCGCGTTGCAGGAGTTTGTACACCAGCCAACCGATAGCTCGGGCAGGTGCAGCCCTTCGCGGCCCAATGGGATCTATCCGATGGTCGAAAGGAAGGGAAAGGTGCCAAGCAGCCAGTAGGCGAACCGTGAAAGTTGCCCGGTGATCACCGCAATGCCCATTATGACCATGACAAGGCCCGCACCCTTGTAGAGCCAGCGCCCAGCGCTGCTGATGCCCCGGATGCGCGCCGCGATAGCATCGGTAAACAGCGCGGCAAGCAGGAACGGAACACCAAGCCCCGCCGAGTAAATTGCGAGCAACCATATGCCGTCAGACATTCCGCCCGAGGTCGAACTCAGCGTCAGGATCGCACCAAGAATTGGGCCAATGCAGGGGGTCCAGCCAAAGGCGAATGCAAGACCGAGCACATAAGCCCCGATAGGACGCCCGCCCGGAATGTTCAGGTTCAGCCTTGTATCGCGCGACAATGCCGGAATGCGGAACACTCCCAACATTATCAATCCAAACAGGATGATAACCCCGCCGCCAAAATAATTGAGCTCTGTCCGCCAGGTCAGTAAAAGGGAGCCGAGCGCGCTGGCGCCGGCCCCGAGAGCAATAAAAACCGTCGAGAAACCCAGAACGAAACAGGCACTTAGCCCCATCGCGCCGGTCCGCGCGCGCCACCCGACCTTGCGGGTAGTGCGCAGATCGGGCTGACCGGCGATGAAAGAGACATAGCCCGGCACCAACGGAAGAACGCAGGGCGACAGAAATGAGATGGCACCAGCCAAAAAGGCCGCAAGGATGCTAATACCCGAAATATCCATTGCTATACTCAATCTTCTCTAAAAGGTCGTGAGGCCCACCAGAAGGCGGCAATCGGGATAACGATCCATTGCAACACCGGAGACAGTCCCGCATCAAGTACAGGAATGACCGGCATGAGATCCGAATAGGCCCAGGCCTCGCGGATGACAATATTCAGCCATTCACTGAACAGCGTGTAACCAAGGCCAAATGCAACAGTGAGAACAATCACCCGTCGGCGTGTCTGTTGTGCGAAGGGCCAGCCTTGACCGGCCAGTATTAATGCCAGCATGAGTGCACTCATAGCGATCAGAATATCCCCCCCTGTACAATGAATCGCCGCAAAAACGATCTCGCCCGTGCTGCCCTCATTCCAGAGGGTATAGAGCGGCATATGCGCAAATTCCCAAATCAAATTTGCGGGAATGATTATCACAAAATAGCGACGCAGGGCGCGCAAGGAAATCTGCGGCCCTTGCCCGCCATCTGACCCGGTGGACGCAAGGTTCATTTAAGGATTTCCGCCAACCGGTTCCAGCACTTCACGCCGGAGCCGCCCGTTGCGCAAAGCGCCGGTCCGCGCAAATCGCAACCCGGTGCAATAGATACAAGGATCGAGGCAAGCCCTGCGGCGACCAGCGATCCCCAATTCATGGCCATTCCGTTTCCGATCACAACGGCGACACCAGCAAGCGCCAAGGAGTTGAGCGCAATTCGTTTCGGCCAATCGTCAATGACGGACATGACCGCCATGCCAGCACCGTTCTGTCCAACTTGCATGGCTCTCATTCAATGAAGCCCTTCAGGAACGCGATCATCTCCGGGTCATCCCATTCTGCCGGTCCGACCAGTCGCCCAAGTTCCTGACCTTGCCGATCAATCAGGATCGTCGTCGGCAACCCGACCGTGCGTAAGGCGGTGGCTGACAACATGGTCTTGTCGACATAGGTTTTCAGGTTCTTCACACCGTATTCATCATAGAACCTCCGCACAACTTGCGTACCGGCCCGGTCGATTGAGAGGGCTACAACCTCGAAATCTTCGCCGCCCAGCGTCGCCTGCAATGCGTCCAACGTCGGCATTTCTTCGCGGCATGGAACGCACCAGGTTGCCCAGACGTTCACCAAAAGCACCTTGCCCCGCAGCGATTCCATATCTTTGCGTGTGCCGTCTTCAAGCACGAAACGCACGTTGGCCACAGGTTGCGGTTCATCATGAAGCGCAAAGCCTTGCGGCGCCGCGATTGCGCTGCTGAGCGAAACGAAGAAAAGAACAATTGCCAGTTTCAAAGAGGTCATTGAGTTTCTTTCTCAGCGGTTGAAGATTTCAGACCGCGCACGATCGGCATGATTGTGCCTTGCAGAATGGCGCGTGTGATAGGCCCGACATGGCGATAGGCGATGGTTCCATTCGCGGCGATAACATATGTTTCCGGCACGCCATAGACACCCCATTCGATGCCAACGCGGCCATCTCGATCAGCGCCAATGCGGGTATAGGGATCGCCCAATTCATCCAGCCATGCACGCGCCTGTTCGGGCGGATCCTTATAGTTGATACCATAAAGCGGCACCTCGCCACTTTCGCCCAATTCCATGAACAACGGATGTTCCGCGCGGCACGGCACGCACCAGGATGCGAACACATTCACCAGTGAAACATGCCCTATCAGGTCTTGTGTCGACAGTCCCTCCTCCCTGCCGAGGACGGGTGGCAGCGTGAAATCCGGCACGGACTTGTCAAGCATCGCCGAGGGCAACGCTTCTTCGCGGTTAAGCAGCCCCCAGGCGAAAAACGCCATCAGCACAAAGGCGACAACAGGCACCACCACAAGACCTGAGACGCGATACCATGGGCGTTTTTCCTGCATTGGTTCATCCGGTCCGCTCATTGCTGTGCCTCGATGTCGGCACGGGTTATGTCTTCCTGTACAGCCTTTGCGCGATCGGGCCATGTGCTTTTGATGAAATTGAGGATCGCCTCGATGTCTTCGCTCGAAAGTGTGTCCTCATATCCCGGCATGTCGCTTTCGTAACCGTTCCCGACAATTGCCGCCGTTCCCCGTTTGATGATGTCTGTCAACACGCGATCAGAATGATGCCACGTATGCCCCGAAGCATCGTGAGGCGGTGCGGGCAGCCGCCCGTTTGGCAATTGCGAACGCCAGTCGGGCTGGCCTTCCAGATTTGCGCCGTGACAACTGGCACAGTTTTCCTGATAGAGCGCCTCGCCCTTCAAAAGCTCAGAATCCTGCGCCGCGGCCGCGCTGGTCACTGCCAATGAGAAAACCCAAAAACCAAAGTACTTTATCACTTTTTCACCCACCTTCTTCGGAGCCACATGCAAAGGAGCGCAAGCCCGACAAGTCCGATCAATACCAGCAGGACACTAAATGCCCAGACCAACCCCATCGACAGCAAACTGTCACCACTGGCGGCGCCACTATTACGCATCGTGCGGCCCTGTTATTTTTCGTCGTCAGAGCGGATATAT
Organism: uncultured Sulfitobacter sp.; assembly: GCA_963976125.1. Lineage (GTDB taxonomy): Bacteria > Pseudomonadota > Alphaproteobacteria > Rhodobacterales > Rhodobacteraceae > Sulfitobacter. The sequence continues at coordinate 18,401 of CAXBKL010000008.1, forward strand.
TTGACCAATGCGATTGCTCCGAGCACGAGCACCACCACAATCAGCAACCACACAAAGCTCGCTGCAAACATCATGCCGCCGCCCATCGTCCCACCATCCATCCACATACACTTGATCCTTTGATATTTTCGAGGTTGTGCCCGGCGCCCTGTTGCGCCGGACAATCTGTCTGCCTAGTCGACTGCATAGACCGTCGGGTCAGCGCCTTCTTCAAGGGCGTAAACCTTGAACGGCTTTTGCTTTTGACCACCCATACCAGGCGATCCCATCGGCATCCCCGGCAGCGCAATGCCAAGAATGTCGGGCTTTTCAGCCAAAACCTTGTTGACCACGTCAAGGGGCACATGACCACTAATCGCATATTCCCCGATGAAAGACGTATGACATCCCTGGAAATCTTCCGGAATGCCCGCATCAATACCGATCTGGGCCAGATCGTAGGTTGGCTTGACCTCTACCTCAAAGCCATTCTCACGCAGGTATTCGGCATAACCTTCGCAACAACCGCACTGCGGGTTCTTGTAGAGCGTCACCGTTTCAGCAGCCAAGGGAGCCGCGTTCAGGCTCATGGCCAAGACAGTAGCACTACCTGCCAGAGCCAGGCTGGAGAATCCGAACAGTCTCTTCATGATTTTCTTCCTTCTCTTCAATTGCATATGTGTTTTCAGGTTTTTGTCGCACCGGCGTCTACACGGATGACACCCGCCATGCCTGCGGCTTGGTGTTCCATGATGTGGCAATGAAACATCCAGTCTCCGGGATTGTCGGCCACAAAGGCGATCTCGACCTTTTCCCGTGGCGCCATCATGACGGTATCCTGCCACTCAAGACGCTGTGTTGCCTGCCCGTTTCGGGCAATCACACGAAAGGTATGTCCATGAAGGTGGATGGGGTGCGGCCAGGCGGTCCGGTTCTCCATTTCGAAAATGTGCGAAGTCCCCAGCGGCAACGTCAGCAGCGGGTCCAGAATACGCCCGGTCGCCGCGATGCCATTTACGAACCAGATGTTGCCTTGGCGCATCTGGTCCATCATCGAACCCATATTGCCGCCCATCATCATCTGTCCCATCATTCCACCATTAAAGACAATCTGGTGTCGGGTCGCATTTCTTATATCTGGTTCAGCCAGCGGATTGGGCGCAAGAACCATTGACCAGTCTGGCACTGTTTGACGCAAAGCATCAGACTCATAGGCAAAATCGACCAACCGGTATTCGCCACGTTGGTAGAACACGTCTTGCACTGATTGAAGGTCACCGGGTTTTCCGGTGAAGTCGATCACAAGATCAACGCGCATGGCCGGCCCAAACATAACGATACCGGCTTCGGGTGCGTGTGGTGCAACGGGCTGGCCGTCTATCGCAACCACCACCGGATCCAGATCGCCAAAGTCCAACCCGAATATCCGGGCATTTGCCACATTGACAAGACGCAGCCGAATACGTTCGCCGGCCTGCACGGCCATGCGATCTGGTATTTGGCCATTGATCGTGACGGTATTGCCAATCCGCCCACCGTGCATGGCGTCGCTTTGATTGCCAAAATTGTCCGAAAGCTGGCCGCTGTCTGTCATCCGCCAGTCGTCCAGCATCCACGTCACGTCACGATCGACGCGGATTGGTTCAGCTTCTTCAACGATCAGTGCACCAGAGAGGCCGCGACCCAATTGTTCAGAACTGCGGTGATGCGGATGGTACCAGAAAGTCCCGGCATCAAGAGCGTCGAATTCATAGAGGAAATCGCCATTAGCCGGGATCGGCTCTTGTGTTAAATAGGCCACCCCATCCATCGCATTAGGCGTGCGAATGCCATGCCAGTGAATGGTTGTGCCCTCATCCAGACGGTTTTCAGCCAGCACCCGTATCCGGTCACCTTGGCGGACCCTGATTTCCGAGCCGGGAACGACTCCGTTATAACTCCATACGTCAGTTAGGCCGTATGGTGCAGGGCGCAGACCGGCCTTCGAGGGTTCGGCTCGCAGGCGAAGCGGCGCGTCAGATTGCTGGGCTAGCGCGCCCCGCACCGGCGACAAAAGCGGTAATGAAGCGAATGCCGCTCCGGAGCAAAGCACGCCTCTTCGTGTCATTGAAACTTGTTTGGTCATCGAGACTTTCCTGATCTAAATTGGGCAGCGCCCAGCCGCACGCGGGCTATGCACTGCTCGGTCTCCCTGCTGATTGCAAGGCCGAGACTGTATCTAGATGGCCAGTTTCGGCGGGAATGGATCGAGCGCCGGACCGGTCCCCATTGGGAGCAGCAGATCAATTCCCAACCTCATGAAATCAAATGACGTGGAAAACTGTGTCGAAGATATTTCCGGCGCGATCATCCCGGATGAGGCGGCCAGACCACAGGGGACAGTACATCCGCTGTCGCAGGAAATGCCGATAACATTGGTCGACGGGCATCCATCACACGTCAGATCCTGACCGTCCATCTGCGTCATCGCCATGCTGGGTTCTTTGGCCGAAACGTCCTCTGGTGCAATTACAACGCCAATGGTTAGGGCAAGAATCAGGACAAGATGCAGTATGCGGCTCATAACAGTCCTTATGCTAGGTTCCAGTAACGGGAGGTCAAGTGCAATTTGGCACCTTTGAACTGCTCCCCCTGCGTTGGGGCGGATCTGATGCGCGCCAGACTGCTCCTTGCTGTGGCGGGGTCGGCGGAATTGCGTTTCCTTGTACTGACGCGCCACAACAGGCCGACGCGTGCGCCGAATGGTTGCACCCAGGATCGGCATCACGTTGTTCAGTCTCGGTATTTGCAGCCATTTGATTTCTCGAGAATCGATCGTTGGGCGGGGCACAATGCCTACAGGCTTTGGGTTCAAGCGCCAGGCCCGCCGTCGATGCATATTTCCAAAGGGGTGAAAATGCGATCATTGCAACATTACGCAAGGAATGTAATTGATGGGTTCAGAGTGCTTTTAGAGCTGGAATTGTAGGAACTGGCAGGGGGTTGTCGTGCGAATTGGAATTGGAACACTATTGGTCGGTGCGGTACTTTTGGGTGCGTGTACTGCCACGACTTCCCCAAACGGATCATCCAATATCGGGAATGTCCCGGAGGCGGTGGTAGAGTTGGCCGGGCCAAATCAAGATCTCACAACGGCCCGCTTCCAGGCGGAGGACGGCTGTTATTGGTATGAACATCGCGGACCCGTCGAGACCACGCTATTGCCGCTGCGCACCGCACGCGGCAATCCAATCTGCGTGGCCCAGGAAAGCTGAATTAGCCCAGGCTGGATCAACCCTTATTCGGCGGCGTAAAGATACGCCGTCGATCCAATCGCGACATTCGGATAGAGGTCGTTGATATGCGCCATCACCATCCGAACGCAGCCTGAACTGGCGCGTCCACCAATGGACTGCGACTGGGGCGATCCGTGAATTCTAAGATACGTATCGCGATTGCCGACAAACAGGTAGAGCGCCCTTGATCCCAGCGCGTTCTTCGGCCCCGGTTCCATTCCATCGGCCCATTGGGCGTATTCTGGATTGCGCTCGATCATCGAACTTGTCGGTGTCCAGTGCGGCCATTCCACCTTGCGCCGGATCGTGTAGGTTCCCGGCTCATAGAGGGTGCCCCGTGCAATCGCCACACCGTAGCGCATCGCGGTGCCGCCTTCTTCGATATGATAGAGGTAACGCGCAATCGCATCGACATGAATATCACCCGGCGTCAATCCATCATTCGCGGCGACCCGTCGGGGCAGAAACCGCTCCTGTATTCCCCATGGGTTTGTTGTCGCCGGATCATAGCCCACCGGGGTGATTTGTGCGTCCCACGCGGCTTTTTGCTCCGCTGTTGGCCAACTGCTTGCCAGCACAGGGCTCGCCAAAGGGGCCGAAAACAGGGCTGCGGTTGTTGAGATGAAATGACGTCGCGTGAGCATTATTCGTTCTCCGGCTAAAATCTTGAACACACCGGCTGCCATTGCCAGCATGCTTAGTGGCCTTACTTTACAACCTCAAGCAGCCATAGGTTCAAGCCCCTATCTAAGCTCTACAATCAAGTTTGCTTGAGCGTAACACCCATTCTCAGACCCAAAAGACGATGCGAATACAGACCCCGCGCCATCACTCTTTCGGGTTTCGATTATCCCGTCCCGCTGTTTCCGGCAACGCCATTTTTGGCATGGGCTGATACTTGCCGGTGACCCGCACCGCCCATTGCACTGTAAATTTGAAATTGAAAACGGCCTGGCCATTTGATCCCATTGCTTAATGATGTGATATTACATCAAGCACGGAAGAAAGCACTATCGGACAGATACGTCACGAAAGCGCGACGACACCACGCATAGTTGGAACAGCGATCCGGCTAACCACTGCCCGGCTGACGATTGTGCAACAATGTCCCGATAAGCTCAAAGATCAGAACGCGACGGTGCAATTGATAAAGGCCCTATGACGCTTATGAAACGCCATTTTTCTCTCGATATGTCGGGATTGCTGTTCGTGCGGAATGTCATGCTTTTCAGCATTGCGGCACTGCTGCCAATTCTGCTGGTTTACGTGTTGATCATGCCCGGCTTTGCATCTGCCTTGCTCGGCGGTGGCCCGGCCTTGTGGCGGTTCCTCAGACAGGTGCTGACCAATGGGCTGCCCGTGGTTTTCGTCGTGAACTATGTCGGCTTTTTTCTTTATGCCCTATCTCAAGACACAGGCACAAAAGGCAGGGATCCCGCCGTGTATCTCTTGCTGGATTTCGCAGTCAGGGTGCTGATCTTTTTGCTCCTGCACGCGGTGATCTACGTGCTTTCCGCAGATTGGTTTGACTCGTTTGGAGGAAGTCGCATTACGGCACTGCGGGTCGTCGCTCCAACCCTTGCACGCTCTGCGCTTTTTGAAAACATCTCGGGCGTTTACCTCTACGCTACATTGATAAGCGCGCTCCCGCTTTACGTGTCATGCGTCGGACAGTCACCGCGCCTGCATTCACTGGTAGAAGCGTTTCCTTTCAGGTCTGGCAGAATAGCCATTGCGCTGATCTGGTTTGCTCTGGCCGTTGCCAGCCTCTCCCTGATCTCAGGTTTCATCGTCTCGCTGCAAAACTAGACGCCGTCTCGTCCCTCGCAAAACCGGGACACCAACACCGATCCGGTGCTGGTATACTGTTGGGGTGGGTCGGTCGAAGCATGTTCCCGAGGACTGCGACGCGCACCCCCGGCGAACATGTCCCGAAAGGAGATGCCCGAATTGGCAGACCGCTTAGAAATCGCGCCTCAGTTTGCTGACGCTTTCGGCAGGGCCTTTCCGGGTTTGCCGCGAGACCAGAAGATCAAGCCCAGCCCCAGGAGTATCATTGGCAGGGAAAGGGTTTGTCCCATCGTCAGCCCCCAGGTTTCCCAATGAAGCGCGTGGCCAACCGGGTTGTCGGGTGTAACGAATTGCAGGTCAGGCTGGCGAAAAAACTCCACAAAGGCGCGCGCAGCGGCATACCCAACGAGGAACACACCCGTCAGCTTGCCCGGCGAGCGCAGCCAACCGCGCCTCAGCGCAAGAAACAGAAGCAAGGCGCCAAGCAGCAACCCCTCCAATAGTGCTTCGTAGAGCTGAGAGGGGTGGCGGCCGCATATGCCGGTAACGCCGGCACACGCCTGAGCCAGTTCACCTGGAAACGCAACAGCCCAGGGCACGTCGGTGGGCCGGCCCCAAAGCTCGTTGTTGGTGAAGTTTGTAAGGCGGCCCAGAAACAGGCCAGGCGGCGTCGCAAGCGCCAGAAGATCGGTGGTTGAAAGGAAACTTGCCTTCTGGCGATAGCTGAAAACAAGCGCGGCAACAGTCACACCGAGGAATCCACCGTGAAATGACATTCCGCCCTGCCAGACCATCAGAATTTGGAGCGGATTTTGCATATAATACTGGGGCTGGTAGAAAAGAACAAAACCAAGGCGCCCGCCGATGATGACACCGATGATGATCCACGTCAGCAAATCCTCCACCTCTTTTGGGGTCAGCGGGGGGCCTGTATCTGACCAAAGGTATGGGCGCTTTACGACGCTGACGCAAATGCGCCAACCGATCAAAATGCCGACGATGTAGGCCAGCGCATACCAGCGCAGGGCAAAGCGGAACGACCCGAATTCAACGGCAAAGAGTTCGGTGCCGATGTCGGGAAAAGAAACAAGAGCGGTGAGCATGACCTATTCCATTCAAAGGGGGGACACTTGCGTCAGTGGATAGCTCCAAATGCGCAGGCGATGGGGGTGGAGGAGTTCATTTTTGAGGGTTCTGCGGGCCAGCCGGGGTCGGGACAACAAAAGACACATTTAACCTCAAATTCTGGTTCGATCCTCGATACCTGATCGCTCCCTGGATACAATGAGCGGAATTGTATTCGATTGTAACAGGAGAGAACCGGGCCTCCTCTCACCGGCTCTGCGTATCAATGATGCCCCCTGCCCGCCTGGCAACACTCGGCCATAGGCGGTCTTGGTGGCCCGCCTCCCTGTCTTGTGATCCTGAGCGGGCGGACCGTGTGAAGGGGGAGCACGCCCGCATCAGGAACACCGTGATTGTAGACGCCAAACAAGGCACCAGTGCTGCAGGGTTTTCGTCAGTTTCCGACCGCGAATTATTCTCCTTTCCCGGACAAATCGCTCAGGATCGGACAGTCGGGACGGTGATCCCCGCGGCAGGCATCAACCAGATGCGACAGGGTATCCCGCATGTCCCGAAGTTGCGCGATCTTGTTGTCGATCTCAACCAGATGCTCCTTGGCAATGGTTTTGACCTGCACGCTTTCCCTTTCTTCATCCTCGTAAAGATTGAGCAGCGTCCGACAGGCATCAATCGAAAATCCCAGCGTTCGCGCACGGCCCAGGAAGGCCAGCTTGTGCAGGTCGGTCTCCCTGAAGGCGCGGTATCCGTTTCCGCTGCGCAGCGGCCGCACCAGACCGATGTCCTCGTAGTACCGGATTGTCTTCGGCGGCAAACCCGAACGTTCAGCCACTTCTCCTATGTTCATCGGGTGCCTCTTTTCATTCTGCAGGTTGAGTCTGGTGGGGACGTTCCTGCGCAGGTCCAGGTGCATCTTCGCGCAGGACCGCAGAGACGCCACGCAGACGCAGCGAGTTGGTCAGAACCGACACTGACGACAAGGCCATTGCCCCAGCGGCAAAGACCGGCGACAGGAGGAGGCCAAACGCCGGGTAAAGCACACCTGCCGCAACCGGGATCAATGCAACATTGTAGCCAAAGGCCCAGATCAGGTTCTGCCGGATATTCGCCATGGTCCGTTTCGAAACATAGGCGGCATTCACCACACCCCGCAGGTCGCCCGACATCAGCACGACATCGGCGGATTCAATCGCCACATCGGTGCCCGTGCCAATCGCAATCCCCACATCCGCATGGGCAAGAGCCGGCGCATCGTTGATGCCATCGCCGACAAAGGCCAGCTTGCGTCCATCCGCGCGCAGATCGTCGATGGCGGCGACCTTTCCATCTGGCAGGACACCAGCAACAACATGGTCGATCCCGGCTTCGCGGGCGATCGCTTCTGCTGTTTCACGCTTGTCCCCGGTAATCATTGCCACCTGGAAACCGCGATCATGCAGCGCGGCAATGGCCATGCGGCTGGCAGGCTTGATAGGGTCCGCAACCGCGATAACGGCCGCCAATCGCCCATCAACCGCAGCGTAAAGCGCAGTGCGACCACGACGCGCCAGATTCTGTTCGGTTTCTGCCAGTTCCGCGATTTCGACGCCTTCGCGGGTCATGTAACGATCCGCACCCACCAGAACCTTGTGCCCGCCGACCGTTGCCTCAACCCCGTAGCCCGTGACCGACCCAAAGTCGGTGACTTTGGGCAGCGCGATTGCTTCGCTGCGGGCACCCTGGACGATGGCCTCGGCAATCGGGTGTTCGGATTGCTCCTCAACTGCCGCGATCAGGCCCAGAACCGTTGCCCGATCAAAACCGTCGGCGACAACAAGGTCAGTAAGCGTCGGCTTTCCCTCAGTTACCGTTCCTGTCTTGTCCAATGCGATAACCGCGACTTCGGACAACGCCTGCAACGCCTCACCCTTGCGAAAGAGCACGCCCATTTCCGCAGCCCTGCCCGTACCCACCATGATCGAGGTTGGCGTCGCCAGACCCATCGCACAGGGGCAGGCGATGATGAGGACGGACACTCCCGCGACAAGCGCCATGGTCAGCGCGGGACTAGGCCCGAACACCAGCCAGATCAACACCGTTATCGCCGCCAGCACCATGACTGCGGGCACGAACCACAATGTCACCTTGTCGACCAGGCCCTGAATGGGCAGTTTGGCACCCTGCGCCTCTTCGACCATACGAATGATCTGGGCGAGTGTGGTATCCGCGCCGACCCGTGCGGCCCGAAAGGTCAGGCTTCCGGTGCCGTTTACGGTGCCACCGGTGACCGGCTCTCCTGCCGATTTGGAAATGGGAACAGGCTCGCCCGTAATCATGCTTTCGTCGACGTTGCTGGTACCCTCTGCAACTGTCCCGTCAACCGGGATACGTTCGCCGGGCCGGACAAGGATCACGTCACCCACGGTAAGCGTATCAACATCGACCTCCAGGGTTTCACCGTCCCGGATCACCCGTGCGGTCCGGGCCTGCAGCCCAAGAAGCGTCTGGATCGCAGCACCCGTCCGTCCCTTGGCTCGCGCCTCCAGCCAGCGCCCCAGCAGGATCAGAACGACAATTACGGCCGCCGCCTCATAATAGACGGCGCGCACCCCTTCGGGCATCAAACCGGGAAGGAAAGTCGCAACAACCGAATAGCTCCAAGCCGCGCCTGTACCAACAGCAACAAGGCTGTTCATATCCGGTGCGCCCTTAAGCAGGGAGGGAATCCCCTTGGCAAAGAAATAGCCACCGGGTCCGAACAAAACGATCGAGGCCAGCACAAACTGGATCAGCCAGGAGTTCTGAATTCCAATGCCGTCTTCGATGACCGCATGAAAGCCCGGTATGGTGTGAACCCCCATCTCAAGGATAAACACCGGCACTGCCAGCACCGCCGCCAGAACCATCCGCCGACGCAGCCTATCCGCCTCGTCTGCTTTGCGATCCGCGCGGGACTGCGTGGCGTCCTGTTCGATCATGCTGGCTGGATACCCGCTGTCCGTTGCTGCGGCGATCAACTCTGCCGGGGTCACTGCGCCATCAAGGTAGGTGATGGTCGCCGTCTCGGCAGCGAGGTTCACGGTCGCTGACGTCACGCCCGGCACCGTTGCAAGCGTCCGCTCAACGCGCCCGACACAGGATGCGCAAGTCATGGATGCGACGCTCAGCGTGACTGTTGAGGTTTGCGCAGGATAGCCCAGAGCGTCCAATGTGGCTGCTGCCTCTTCCAGATGGGCGGGGTCATCCAGCCGCAGGCTCGCCGTTTCTGTTGCAAGGTTGACCGATACATCAGATGCAGTGTCCACGTCTCTCAGTGCTTTTTCGACACGCCCAACGCATGAGGCGCAACTCATACCCGAAACTCTGAGAGTGTATTGTGTGTTCTCGTTCATGATGTCGCCCCTGGAATCATTTGCCTGGACAGACATAAGCCTCCAGTGACTGGAAGCTCAAGTCCTTTCGTGCAAATATTTCTGATTGCCGCGCTTTTCCACGGCAATCCGCCTGTCACGACGCCTTGCGCGACCAAATGATTGCGAAATGAGACAGACACCAAGAAATCGCTTGACCTTCCACCTACTGGAACGTGGAAAACGAATAAAAAGGGAGTGATCAATGGAGTTTCAGGTTTCAAAGATGAGTTGCGGTCATTGCGTTGCAACGATCGAGAAGGCGCTCACTGCTGCAGACCAATCCGCGTCGATGCAAGCTGATCTGGACACAAGGACGGTCCGCGTTTCTTCGTCGCTGTCAGCAGATGAATTGATGCAGGTTCTGGACGAAGCAGGGTATGCCGCCACACATACAGCGCACCCTGATCCCGCATAGCACTAGGCGTGAAGCGAAAGGGGTGTAGGTCAGCATACCCTCGTCTTGCACGTCTAAAGCACGTCTCAGGAAAACAAACTACACGGCTCGCTGCGTTATCTGGCGCATCGGAGCTTTTGCGTCCCGGCGTGGATCGCCCTGCATGGGTCAAAGAGTTGTCAGCGACGCAGAGGATCCAGACCCATCCTGAAGCACGATTTTCCGGGGCGTTTGTGCGTCCTGGGAGAGGCTACGCTCTGGCCCTTTGCGATTGTCGCGCCGCATCGAAGGTGCTGGTGTGAACACCCAGAAGCCATTCAATATTCTACGAGGAAGTCGTTCAGGATGGCATTGAACAGCTCTTGCTTTTCCAAATGAGCAGCATGCGCGCAACCTGAAATGACCGACAAATTTGCGCCCTTGATTGATTGCCATAATTCCTCTGTTTGGGTCCAGGGGTAGGTCCGATCATGATCGCCCCAAACGATCAGCGTCTTGGCCTCGATTTGGGAGAGGCGATCGGTGCCATTCCAACAGTTCATCGCATCAAGTCCAGCGAGAATTGCGTCAATGGAGCTTAACTCGGCGATCTCGGCGCAGCGCTCGTAGGCTGCTGCGTGCTCTCGTTCCAGAAACCAGGTCGCCGCGATCCGTTTCGCTGTTGCCTTTGGTCCCTCGGCACAGGCGCGTTTCTTGGAGGTGTCAATTGTCTCAAACCGCCCCGGAAGAACGCCCCTTGGACCGGTTCCATAGAGAACAAGGTGATCCACGCGCTCTGGTGCATGCGCAATCATTTCCTGCGCCACCATTCCCCCAAGAGAATGACCAACAAGATGGAATTTCTTGATGCCACGCGCATTGAGATCCTTCAAAGCCCAATCCGCAAAATCTGCGATGTTGGCCATCACGTCCATGCCCGCGTTTTCGCCAAACCCCGGCAAATCCAATGCAAGAAAGTCAAAATCAGGGAATGCCGATGCCTGACCTTGCCATTGCCCGCTGCCCCCCATCAACCCATGGACAAAGACGAGTGCGGTCATTTGCGGCCGCCCTGCACAATGCGATCAAGGATCATTGCGCAGAACAAGATGGCAAACCCCGCCAGAATTCCTTGTCCGACATTGGCATATTGCAGGGCCTCCAACACATCTTCGCCCAGCCCTTTTGCGCCGATCAAGGACGCAACCACCACCATCGCAAGCGACAGCATGATTGTTTGGTTTATCCCTGCCCGGATCGACGGCCCTGCCAATGGCAGGTCAACCTTTGTGAGCAGATACCACTTGTTTGCGCCGAAACTGATCGCCGCCTCGCGGACGCTTTCTGGCACACCGCGCAGGCCCAGCACAGTCAGGCGCACCACAGGCGTACCGCCAAAGATCATCGTGGTGACCACGGCAGCAGGCTTACCCGTGCCGAAAAACGCGATGACAGGGATCATAAAGACAAACGCCGGCATCGTCTGCATGAAGTCCATGATTGGCTGGATTGCTTTGTAAAACCGGGGCCGGCGCGCGGCGAACATGCCAAGGGGGATACCGATGAGGATTGACAAACAAGCGGCGGTTCCAAGCAACGCCAATGTGGTCATGGCTTTTTCCCAGAACCCCAGCAGTCCCATATAGGCGAGAAATGCGCTTGAGTAGATGGCCATGCGCACCCCTGCCGTAAGCCATGTGAGCAGTACAATCAGGGAGGCGATGACGATCCAGGGCGTACTGACAAATACGATCTCGAGCCCGTCCAATACTTTGCGGATAAGGTAGGTAATCGCGTCAAAAAGAACCTCGCCGTTCAGCACGGCCCAGTTAAAGAAAGCCTCAACGCGGTCGATGCTGCCCAGCCGGATACCAGGATCTGTCGGGAAATCCGCAAGCAGCGAAAAACGCCCAGGAAAGGAATAATGCATCATCGCGGCAAAGGCGATCAGCGCCATGAATACCGCACTAAAGACGATCTGGCCCACAGGTAGACCCGAGCGCACGGCGCGGTCGCTCATCCAATCAGAAAACCGCGATTCCAGCGCAGAGTTTGCAATGACGGCCTGTGCAACTTTGGCAATCATCAAGATCGCCAAACCGGACAGCGCAATCGTCGGACCCGTCGCGGCAAGCGCATCCGCTTCGGCACGTATACCGCCAATGTTCGCCTCAAGGCTGTCTACGGTGCGCTGGAAAGCGTCCGCCCTGTCGGAACCGCTCTCTATGGCGGCGGCAAGCTGCTGACGGCGCAGTTCCAGCGTTCCCTCGATCGAGGCAATGCGCTCCATCGCTTCGGCCCCCAGATCGCCAAACAACCCGCGCGCAATCTGCACCAGCGCAAGGGTTTCGATAATCAGAAGCGGTAACGCCCAGTTCCACAATCCGCGCGCGCCGAACCATACCGGCCCAAAGAGACCTGCAAGGGTGTTCAGGGTGGGGGTAAAGGAGGAAGATGCGCCGATCTTGTCGAACATACGAATGTAGTAGTCGGGGCTTGTTCGCACGAAGGTGCGGATGTTCTCGCGTCGCTCCTCGGCATAGGCCTGTGCGGCCTCGCTTTCGGTGTCCTCAAGGGGATTCACGCCTAAATCTTGTGCTGCGGTGCTCATGAGACTTCGGTTCCTTCAATCACAGTGCGCAACAGGTCAGCGCGGGTAATGACGCCCGCATCTTTGCCATCCGTCTGAACCACAATCGGGTTATCGTTATCAATCGCCAGTGTAATGAGCGTGCTGAGGTTTTCGCCTGCGTCAACGCGGGGGGCCGAGGCGGCAATTGGCCCATGATCCTTGAGATGCGCCGCGACGGGCTGCATGACGGCATGGGCATGGACAACTTTCAGGCGCGAGATACCCGCAACGAAATCGGCAACATAATCGTCAGCGGGCTCCATCACGATGTTTTCGGCAGTCCCCATTTGCACCAATTTGCCATCCCGCATGATCGCAATCCGGTCACCGATGCGCACCGCCTCGTCCAGATCATGGGTGATGAATATGGTTGTCTTCTTCAAGATTTTGCTCAGGCGGATGAATTCATCCTGCAACTGACGACGGATAAGCGGATCAAGCGCCGAGAACGGCTCATCCATAAGCAGCACATCGGGATTCGCAGCAAGCGCGCGGGCCAGTCCGACCCGCTGCTGCATGCCACCTGACAACTCATGGGCAAACTTGGCACCCCATGCGCCCAGCTCGACAATATCGAGGATGGCGGCGGCCTGGCGCATACGTTCGTTCTTGGGAACCTGGCGGATTTCCAATGGCATCGCTACGTTATCAAGCACCGAACGGTGTGGCATCAACGCAAAGTTCTGAAAGACCATGCCAATCTTTTGATTGCGAAACACCTGCAACTCACGCGGGCCAAGGGCCATTACGTCCGTGCCCTGAATTTCAATTTTGCCCGATGTGGGCTCCAATAGCCGGTTGAAGTGACGGACGAGTGTGGATTTCCCGCTGCCCGACAGACCCATGATGCAGAAGATTTCGCCACGTTTGACAGACAGGCTGACGTCCGCCACGCCGACGACGGCATTGAATTCCGACAGCACCTCAGCCTTGGTCAACCCGCGTTCTCGGACGGCTTGTAGGGCTTCCTTGGCGTTCTTGCCGAAAATCTTCCAGACATTGGAGATTTCAACGACAGTATCGTTGGTCATGGCGTGTCTCTCTCGCTGAAAAAGGGGGGGGTCTTGGGTATCCATCTGCGGCACCGAAACGCTCCAGTGCCGCAGTTCGTCAAAGCGTGTCTGACTTAGAGACCAAGCATCGCGTCAACGCGGTCGGAATTTGCCGCGACCCATTCCTTCGCAGCATCCGCTGGCTCTTTGCCATTTGCGCTGATTTCGTAGGCAAGACCGGATACATCATCGGCGGAAAGCGAGAAGTTGGCAAAAAACTCTGCAATCGCCGGGGAACGCTCTTCCAATGAGTTGGACCATGCGATTTGCACGTCCTTCAGCGCGTCCTTGGTCGCAACAGAGGATTTCTCGTACCAATCGGCATCATCGGAGGGTTGGATCATGACGTATTTCGCCGGGTCATATGTCGGCTCAGTCAGCATCTCAACGTCGAACATGAACCAGACTGCGTGGGGCTTATAGCAATAAAAGGCATATCCTTCGCCCTTTGCGATACTGTCCTTGATACGGGCCGTTTTCACGGCTTCCTCTGTGCGCACTGGCTCAATGAAATCAAGCAGACCGTAGTCGCGGGTCTTTACTTCGTTCACATTCGCAGAGGCCCAACCGGGTGCGCCGATCCACATTTCGCCTTTGCCGTTGCCGTCACTGTCCATTAACGCCGCCACATCTGGGCGGCCCAGATCGGTGATGTCGGTGATGTTGTTGGCCTCACCAAAGTCCTTTGTTACGCAGAAACCCTGATTGCCTGCATAGGAATTGGAGGACAGCGTAACAGTGCCGGCGCCTTTGACATATTTGTCAGTAAAGCTTTGCTGATTGGGCAACCAGACGTCTGGATGTACGTCGATGTCACCCTTGCCCTGGTCCATCGCCTGAAAGATCGTCGCGTTGTTGCCGGGTACATATTCGACCTGGCCGCCAATTCGTGACGTCACGATCTCGCCCAGCACATGCCCGATCGCCTGCGCGCCAGTCCAAGAAGGCAGGCCAATCTTGACCTCTTCTGCTGCCAGGGTTGGCAACGCAAAAAAGCTGATTGCTGCCGCAAGGCCGAGTGTGTTCAATTTGGTTTTCATTTCAATCTCCCCAGTTGGTTCGCGCCGGATATTTGGCGTCATTTGGTACTTGGATCGTTTTCGATACTGCGGCGGCACGTGCGCCACGCGGCCAGTGACAACCCCTTGAATATCGGGTGACAAGTTGGGCACCGGTTGCGTTGGCAGACTAGAGCACTGAAAATCAAAAGCGCAAATTCCAACATTTCATTATTCTATTCGAATTTTGCATAGTTTGACTTAGGCTGGCCCGAGAGATGGGATTTGCAGAGGAATCTTCACTTGGACCTGAACTGGCTTCGAGACTTTGAGTGTCTTGCCCGAACCCTGAACTTCACCCGCGCAGCGACAGAACGCAACATCACCCAGTCGGCTTTTAGCAGGCGAATCAAAGCGTTGGAGAATTGGGTGGGCGCGCCGTTGGTGAACCGTGCGCAATACCCTGTGCAACTGACCGACGCGGGCACACAGTTTTTGCCAATCGCATTGGGCGCAATTTCACAACTGACGGAGGCACGCCAGATGATCCGTGATGCGGACCGAGGCGGCCGTCGATTCATTCGGTTTTCCGCGCTCCACACTATTTCGGTGAATTTTCTGGCGCTTCGCATAGATAAGTTACAGGAAGAAATCCCTGATTTGCACACGCGCGTCGTGTCCGACTCGCTGAGTACATGTTGCGAATTGCTGATCGAGGGCGCCGTCGACATCATGTTGTGCTACTATCACGCGTCGGTCTCTCCGCGCATCGATGAGACGGCATTTGCAAGACGGAATTTGTTGACGGATCGTTTGATTCCGGTCGCGGCCGCCGCGCCCGCATTGACGCATGAGTGGAACCTTGGGCGCAGGTCTCGCTTCGCAATCCCCTATCTCGCTTATGAACCTTCTTCCTTCCTTGGCATGGTTGTGGACAGCACCCTGGAGGGCAAACCACTGCATGCCGAAACCATCTATGTGGATGGATTGGTCGAGACGATCAAACGCAGGGTGTTGAAAGGCAGCGGGTTTGCCTGGATGCCTGAATCGGCGGTGTCTGACGAGCTTTCCGACGGAACCTTGGTACAAATCGCGGATGAGACATGGACAACCCGGCTCACCATTGCGGCGCTTGCCAATCCGGCGACATTTGATCCGGTTGCGCAAAAGGTCTGGGAAAGGCTGTGATGCCGGCGCTATTTCAGGATTGAGAAATCGACGATCGCTTGCACCAGAAGGTCAAGCGTGTCCACGGCTTTCGCCCCGTCGGCAAGGCTGTCGGCAATCAATGAGAATTCGGAACACCCGATAAATTGCATGTCCGCGCCGCAAGAGGCGAGTTCGATTGAGGCCTCTCGCAGTGCGCTGCGTGCGGCCGGTGCAGGCCCCTCTACCTTGATAAGCCTGATCGCCGCCAACATCTGATCGTCGCGGCCCGGCCAGATCACCGACATGCCATGCCGGCCAAATGAGCGATCAAAAAGTCCGGTTTGCCGCACGGCGGGGGAGGCAAGAACCCCGACATGCCCGCCTTTACCCACGGTGCGCGCAGCATGTTCAGCCGCCAAATCAATCATGTTGAGTAAGGGAATGTCCACCGCGCCGGTGATCGCAGCGGCATAGTGGTGCGCCGTATTACACGGCATCGCCAATGCTGCACATCCTGCTTGCTGCAACCGCTTCGCCATCTTGCCAAGGGTCGGACCAGGGTCTTTGCCGGTGCCCTCTATCAGATGCGCAATACGCGATGGAACCTGGGGGTTCATGTCGATCATCAGCGGAATGTGATCGCTGTCGTCGCGGGCGGGGACCGCGTCCATCACCTTGCGTTGCAGCAGAATGGTCGCTTCGGGCCCCATCCCGCCGAGTATTCCGATGGTGCGACGCCCTGACATTGCCTACAGATTCACCCAGCGTGAGGCGTGATCGAACGCAAAATCGTAGCCGGCCAAAGCCGCGGCACCACCAGTGTGCAAGAACACAACGCGTTCATCCTTGAATTCCCCCTTACGGGCCAGATCAATCAATCCAGCCGCACCCTTAGCAGAGTAGCAAGGATCAAGCAGGATGCCTTCCAATTCGGCAAACATCTGGATCGCTTCAATCCCGCTTTTTGTGGGCAAGCCATAGCCTTCGCCCACATAGTCGGTGTTGGCCATCACGTCTTCACGTTTGACGATTCCGGGGCAACCCAGTTTTTCAGCGGTCTTGCAGGCCAGATCATAGACCATCTGCTCTTGTTTGGGCTGTGGCGCGCGGGTTCCAATCCCCAGAACAGGGATCTGCGCATTCATCGCGCACATACCCGTAACAAGACCGGCCTGTGTCCCGGAAGAACCTGTTGCGTGGGTCAGGCGGTCAATCTTGAGCCCCATATCATTGGCTTGAGAAACCAACTCGAACGCGGCGTTCACATAGCCAAGCGCGCCCGTCGGGTTTGAGCCGCCTCCGGGGATCACATAAACCTTGTGGCCCTTGGCGCGCATCTTCTGTGCAGCGTTCTCCATCTCGCCCGGCATGTCGTGACCTGCGGGGAATTTCTCTGTGGTGGCGCCGTGCAGGTGATCCAGTAACACGTTGCCGTTGGTGTTATAGTTGCCGTTCTGATAGCCGGTACGATCCTCAAGCAGGATATGGCATTTCAAGCCCAGCCTGGCGGCAAAAGCAGCAGTCTGGCGTCCGTGATTGGTCTGGGTGGCCCCTTGGGTCATGACCATATCCGCGCCCTGCTCAATTGCTTCTGCCATCAGGAATTCCAGCTTGCGGGTCTTGTTGCCACCCGTTGACATGCCCGTGCAATCATCGCGCTTGATCCACAGCTCGACGCCCAATTCCTTGGACAATCTCTGCATTGGCTCCAAGGGTGTGGACAGGTGGGCAAGGTGGACGCGGGGAAAGCGAGCGAGGTGCATGGGGAATCTCCTATATGTATTTTACGCAACTTATCGCTATGATGACACCTTAGCTAATGCGAATTTCGCGCGTTAACTTGCGCGACATGCAAGTTATGACGGTGAGAAAGGCTAGATGAAAATGCGGCTTGAGTGGATTGATGACATCTTGGCAGTGCTTGACTGCGGCTCCCTTGCGCAGGCCGCGGAAAAACGGATGCTGACACAATCCGCATTTACACGACGCGTCCGGGTGATCGAGGACAGCATCGGAACCACCTTGTTTGATCGCAGCCGGAAGCCCGTTTCGCTCATGGATGGCGTGCAATCACTGGAACCCGAACTGCGCGAGATGAGTACGCGGCTCCACGAACTGCGTCAGACGTTGAAAACAACCAGCAGCGGAGCGGGCAAGCCACTTGTCTTTGTTTGCCAGCACGCGCTCACGACCACTTTGTCCCCGCAGGTAGTGCGTGCAGCTACGACAAGCGGAGAGACATCCGTGCGCGTGCGGTCAGGCAATCAAGATGAATGTCTGATGCAACTGCTCTCAAAGCAAGTCGATCTTGCGATCATGTATGCGCTGCCCGACCGACCAACATCCAATCCCAGCAATGCTTTTGAATCAATAAGCCTTGGAAAAGATCTTCTCCTGCCGGTTTGTACCCCGGATCTGCATGGCACTGCCTCTGGTGAGGCCATTCCAATCATCGCGTACCCCTCGGATGTGTTCCTCGGACAGGTTTTTGCCCGTATGATTGGCCCGCGTTTACCCAAGGGGACCACGGTCAGGCCCATCGCCGAAACGGCTCTGACGCTGGCGATGTTGCAGCTGACGCTGAGTGGGATCGGGACATCGTGGCTTCCGCTTTCTTTGGTTGCAGCGTCCCTGGAACTTGGGAGCCTCGTTCGCGTTGACGGTCCGTTGCCCGCACAATCCCTGCAAATCAACATGGTCCGTTTGCGCGCGGCACATACTGACCGGAATGAGTCGATATGGCAGAACCTCGCCAAGAATTTGCAGGTTCACCCCGATTGAACGGCCAATGACTGCGGTCGGCGGGATCAGCGCCCTGACGCGGTTATTGGTCAGCCAGACGTACCATCCGCTTCTGTCAAACAGTGGCAGTCATTTACCGGGAAGGCGCCTGGCCCCCGAACGCCGGTGTCAGCCGCTTCGATACTTGAGGCAGACGATACCGTCGTCCATGTCATCAGCCGCGTCACTGATCTGCCAACGGTTCCCGACGATCTGGATCAGCATTTTTTGCCCCGACTGGGATGTGGCAAAGCCCTTTGCCCGTATCAAACCGGCTGCCTCTCCGGCCAATTCCTGGGCAAGCGCCTCCACATCCACAGGATTTTCAGGGATCATTGTGACCGTTTCCAGGTTCTGGGTGTGGTGATGGTGCTCTGACATTGCGGGCTTTACAAGGAAACTATCGAGAACGGCTTGGGGCGATACGATGCCCTGTTGAGCCTCGATAATGCGGACTCCGGGATTGTGTTGTTTCAGCCAGCCAAGTGTTTCGGACAGATACGAGGCCGTCACCAGATCGGTCTTGTTCAGAACGATGATGTTGGCATCCGAAAGCTGGCGTAAAACGGTGTCGCTCATGTATTTCGACACTGCGTTGGCCCGGACGGTTTCCGCGTCTGCAAGGATCACAATGCCGTCGACCCGGAACCCATCCAGCAGCGAAACCGACCCTACAATCGCGCTGGGGATCGCCACACCAGAGCTTTCTATCAGCAGATGATCGGGCGGCGGATCAAGGCTGGCGATCTTCAGGAGCGCGCTGGTCAAGTCGCTGCCAAACGAACAGCACACACAGCCGCCCGCGATCGAAATGATGTCGTCATCCTCTGCCTCTATCAGATCCTCGTCAATGGCGAGCTCGCCAAATTCGTTGACCAGAACCGCCAGCCGCAGCCCATCTGCGTGACGCAGCAAATGGTTCATCATTGTCGTTTTGCCGGAGCCGAGATAGCCGCCGATTACTGTAACCGGAAGGCTTGCGGTCATAGCTCAGCAGCCGAGAAGATGCGCCCGCCCTGAACGGTGCCCCAGACACGAACGTCCTTGAGCTTCTCCGCCCCAATTTTGGTCGGATCGTCCTTCAGAACAGCGAAATCGGCCTTCTTGCCAACTTCAATCGAACCAACTTCATCGTCCATATGGAGCGTATAGGCTGCTCCGATTGTGACAGCGTACAATGCTTCGTCGACGGCTATCTTTTCATGCTCCCCCTGGGTGCGGCCCGACGCCGTCAAACGGTTCACCGCGCACCACGCCGTAAAGAGAGGGCCAAGCGGTGTGATCGGCGCATCGGAATGGACGGCCATCGGAACCCCGGTATCCAGCGCGGTACGGCAGGCGTTCATGCGCAGGGCGCGGTCCGGTCCGACGGTCAGACGGTAATGCTCGTCCCCCCAGTAAAAGTGGTGATTGGCAAAGAGGTTCACGCACATGCCCAGTTTGTTCATCCGCCGGAACTGTGCGGCATCAGCCAATTGACAATGCTGCAAGGTGAAGCGGTGATCCGGGCTGGGCACATCCTTCAGGGCTGGTTCAAGCGTGTCGAGAACCATCTCGGTGGCCTCATCACCATTGGTGTGGGTGTGGACCTGAATATCCGCAGCCAAAGCCAGACGGTACAATTCCGCCAATTGTTCCGGCGCTGTGTACCAAAGCCCGTTTGGCGCGCCGTTGTGATACCCCGGCCAGCGCATCCGGGCAGAAAACCCCTGTATGGAGCCATCGGCCACGGCCTTGATCCGGCCCAGACGCAGCCGATCAGTGGCCCGTTTCTTGAGGCCAACCACCTTGTCGACGGTTTCCTTTGCCGTGGCTCCCATGAAGAATTGCAGCGGCACAACGCGGGCAGGAAAAGCAGCCTCACCCGTGACCCGCAACATCGCGTCAACCCCGTCCGGTTCAAGACGCGCCGCCAGATCGGTGACGGTTGTGACACCGGCGCGCACACAAAGTTTGCCAAAATCGCGCAAACCCTGTTCATCGGCATCCGTCAGGGAGCGATCAAACCCCACATGCACGGCAATAGGGGTCATTGCCTCGGGACTGAAAAGCTCCCCTGTCGGCAAGCCGTCAGCGCCCAGTGGAATGCCCGGATGGTTGATCCCGGTTTTCAGGTACCCCCCAAGCTCAAGCGCCTTGGTGTTTACATTCATGACGTGGCCGGACGCATGCAACACCCCGATGGGCCGGGTGGCAGATACCTTGTCCAGATCGGCGCGGGTCACACGGACGTTGCCCATGTAGATCGGATCCAGCGACCAGCCCGACAAGGGGGTATCAGGATCGCTGATTTTGACCTCGGCCTCTTTCAACCGCTCCAGAACGGTCTCAATCGTTTTTGACCCCGCCCAGGTCTTGCCATCCGGGTCCGCGCGGTCAAAAAAACCACAATAGACATTCCGCCACAACGTGCCTTCCATGGCATGTGCATGGCCCTCGACCAGACCAGGCATCAGAACCTTGTCTGCAAATGTCTCATCCAGAGTACAGGCGCCCCATGTCTCAAGCTCGGCCAGATCGCCAACCGCCAGAATCCTTCCGTCCCGCACCGCCACATGGCTTGCAGTTGGGCGGCTCGGGTTCATCGTAATGATCTTGCGCGCAGAATAGATTGTGGTGTCGGTCATGGTGAACATCCCTTTCGAGGCAGGCTTTGTTGATGTGTTGCCCCCACGCTAGGCCGCTTTCCATACTGCGAAAAATAGTTTTAACTGCTTATTAAGAGCTATTTTGTGTAGGAAGGGTCGATCATGAACTTTACCCTGAAACAACTGCGATATGTCGAGGCAACGGGGCGTTTGGGGTCAATCGCAAACGCGGCGAATGAACTGAATATTTCGCAGTCGTCGATCACAGCTGCCATCGGGGCCCTTGAAAGCCAGATTGGTTTTGATCTGTTTGTCAGAACGCCCGCCAAGGGGATCAGTGTTACCCCGGCCGGGCGGGAAACCCTCAAGCTAATCCGCAATTTCATCACCCAAAGCCGGCAATTCGAGGCTGAGGTGGTCGCCATCGGCGGGGACGCAACCGGATCGGTGCGGATCTCGTGTTATGCAACGGCTGCACCCTCGTTCCTGCCGCCGATTCTGCAAAATTTTAAGTCGAACTACCCCAATATTGCGATCACCTTTTTGGAGGGGAACATGGATTCGACCATGGCGTACCTGAAAAACGGCGAGGCAGACCTTGCCTTCACTTATGAGGAGACGCTGGAAGACCGACAGGAATTCACGCCGCTTTTTGCGGCACCGCCCTATGCGTTGCTGGCCGTTGATGACCCGTTGGCCCAGGAAAAATCCGTATGTCTGGCGGACCTTGCGGACAAGCCGATGGTCATGCTGGACCTGCCGCGCACGAAGGAATATTTCATCGGAATGTTCGAGAATGCCGGGCTGAAGCCCAACCTGGTCCACTCTACCCGCTCGACCGAAATCGTGCGGGCATTGGTGTCGGGCGGGCATGGTTTTTCAATGCTCAACATCTGCCCACCGGATTACCAGGGCGATGATACCCGCTTTCGTGCCCTTCCGATTCGGGATGAGGCCAATGTGCCAGTCTTTGGGATTGTGACTCTTGCCAACACCCGACAGCCCAGCATCGTGAATTCCTTTATCGACCAGTGCATTGATTTGAGGGATGCAGGCATTTTCGAAGAAATCACCATCAAACACTCCCGATAATTCCGCTAAAAAATAAGGCAACGAACCATATTAAAACTGTTTTGTGCTGGAATATGGTTGAGCTAGGCTTTGCAGTAATAAATGGAAAAAAACGTCTAGATGGGAGTAATAATATGAAGAGAATCGTCAGAAGCCTGGTGATGGCAACGGCGCTCACCGCGTCACTTGCCGGGTTCAGCCAAGCGGAAGAGCCCAAGAAGGGTGGCACGCTGGTCACCGTACTGGGCACAAACGTACGCAACCTGAACTCCGCCGTTCAATCGGGCATCGTGACCGGCTTTCCGGGGGCACAATTGTTTGCATCCCCTCTGCGCTATGACGAAGACTGGACCCCGCAGCCGTATCTGGCTGAAACATGGGAAGTTTCCGAAGATGGTCTGACTGTCACGCTGAACCTCGTCAAGAACGCCAAGTTCCACGATGGCACGCCTCTTACCTCCGAAGACGTTGCGTTTTCGGTTGAGGTAATTAAGGCGAACCACCCCTTCAAAGCCATGTTCGCCCCGGTAGAAAGCGTTGAGACCCCGGATCCGTATACGGCGGTTCTGAAGCTGTCGCGGCCACACCCGGCCCTGATGTTGGCGATGTCCGGTCAGCTGATGTCGATCATCCCCAAGCATATCTATGGCGATGGTGAAATCACGGATGTCAAAACACACCCGCGCAACAACGAGAATGTTGTCGGCTCGGGCCCTTTCAAGCTGGCAGAGTTCAAGAATGGCGAACATGTCATTCTGGAACGTTTCGACGACTTCTTTATCGAAGGACGTCCCTACCTCGACAAGATTGTCATGCGGATCATCTCGGATCCGGCTGCACGGGCGATTGCCTATGAAAACGGCGAAATCCATATGGGCGCATTTGAATCGCTGCCCCGCATCATCAACCGCCTGAAGAAGGTGGACAGCCTGACCGTTACCTCGGACGGATACGGCGCAATTGGCCCGATTGACTGGTTGGCGATGAACACCACCAAAGGCCCGCTCGCCGATGTGCGCGTGCGCAAGGCGATTGCCTATGCCGTTGACAAGAACTTTATCCACAAGGCCCTGATGCAGGGTACCGCGAATGACAGCACATCGGGCATCCACCCCGACAGCCCGTTTTATGCCGCGCAAGATGGCTATGATCTGGACCTTGAAAAATCAGCGGCTTTGCTGGACGAAGCAGGGTTCCCAGTCAAAGACGGCTCTCGCATGTCACTGACCATCGACTTTGGCTGGCCGGGCGTGAAACCACAGGTCGAATACGTCAAAGCGGCCCTGAAAAAGGTCAATATAGACGTTGAAGTCCGTGCCTCCGCCGACTTCCCGACCTGGGCGAAAAAGATGGGCTCCGGCGATTTTGATATGTCTTGGGACACTGTGTTCAACTGGGGTGATCCGGTGATCGGTGTGCACCGCACCTATGACAGCACAAACATTTTCAAAGGCGTATGGTCCAACACGCAAGGATACTCAAACGCCCGCGTGGACGAGCTGATGGCGATGGCCGGTGTTGAAACTGATTCAGCCAAACGCAAAGCGCTTTATGCGGAGTTCCAGGCGATCATCGCGGATGAGCTGCCTGTCTATCACACCAATACGGTGCCTTATCACACGATCTACAACACCGATAAGGTCGGCAACCCGCCTGTGGGTATCTGGGGTACGTCAACACCGATTGACATGACCTACCTCAAGTAGTGACACCAATCTGCGCGGCGGGTTCGATCCCGCCGCGCGCACCCCCCCACCTAGCAAGAGCACCGTCCAGTGAAATCTCTCCAACCCTTGCTCATGCGGATGATCTATGCCGTGATCCTGCTCCTGGCCGTGCTGGTGCTCAACTTTTCGATGATGCATCTGGCGCCGGGCGACGTTGCCGACACGATCAGCCAATCCATGGGTGGTGCCGATCAGGAAATCCTGGATCAGATCAGGGCCGACTATGGTCTGGATCAGCCGTTTCTGGTGCAGCTTGGCCGATATATCGGCAATGTGCTGCGCTTTGATCTGGGATATTCGTTTTTCTACAACAAACCCGTCACCGAGTTGATCTTGCAGCGGCTGCCCGCAACCCTTCTGCTGGTATTCGTTGCCCAGATCCTTGCGCTGTTCATCGGCGTGATCCTGGGCGTTATTTCTGCCCGTAAGCCAAATGGCATTGCCAGTCACTTTGTCACGATGCTGGCGCTGTTCGGCTATTCGGCTCCTGTATTCTGGACCGGCATCCTGTTGCTGATTGCCTTCTCTCTCAAGGTCCAGCTTTTCCCGGTTGCCGGCATGCGGGACGTCACCATTATCGGCGGCTTCTGGGTTCAATTCGTGGATGTTGCGCGCCATATGGTTCTGCCGGTGATTACGTTGGGGTCAATCTTCCTTGCGCTTTATTCCCGTCTTTCCCGCGCTACGATGATGGAAGTCCTTGGGTCCGACTATGTCCGCACCGCCAAAGCCAAGGGGCTGAGCGAGCGCGAAGTGGTCTACAAGCATGCTCTCAAAAATTCCCTTTCCCCCGTGATAACCCTCGCTGGGCTCCAGTTCTCTGCGGTGATTTCGGGTGCCGTCCTGGTGGAGGCGGTGTTTAGCTGGCCGGGCCTTGGTACGCTTGCCTTCCAGTCGATCATTGCACGCGATACGCCCACTATTCTCGGCATTCTGTTTTTCTCTGCCCTTGTCGTCATTGTTGGAAATCTGTTGACCGATCTAGCCCTGAGGCTGGTCGATCCGCGTATGAGGGGCAAAGGATGAGCGATCCCAAACCAATTCAGTCAGAGACCGCGCCCATCGCCCGTCATCCCGCTGCGGAGGCTTGGGAAATGTTCCGGCGCAACCATGCTGCGATGGTGGCTTTGATCGTGCTGTCGCTGATCATTCTGGCCGCCATTTTCGGGCCTTTCATCTATCCAACCGATCCGTTTGACATGGTTTGGGCACCGTTCTCTCCTCCGGGTGCGGATGGGTTCATTCTGGGAACCGACTACCTTGGCCGTGACCTTCTGGCGGCTTTGATCCATGGGGCACGGGTTTCGATTGTAATCGGTTTGGCGGCGGCACTGATGTCTGTGGTTATCGGCGTGACGGTCGGTGCCCTGGCAGGATTCTATCGCGGCTGGGTCGAAGAGATCTTGATGCGGATCACTGAATTCTTTCAGGTTTTGCCAACACTACTTTTTGCAATGGTCATCGTTGCCCTGTTCGGCGCCTCCCTCCCGATGATTACACTGGCCATCGGGGTGGTCAGTTGGACGGCCGTGGCGCGGATCACCCGTTCCGAATTTCTGCGTATCCGTGAGTTGGAATATGTCACAGCCTCCCGTGCATCCGGCGCGAAAAATTCAAAACTGATGTTCCGAATTATTCTGCCAAATGCTCTGCCGCCAATCATTGTGCAAGCGGCCCTGATGGTCGGCTCTGCGATCCTGTTCGAGGCAGGTCTGTCTTTCCTTGGACTGACCGACCCCAACGTGGTGTCTTGGGGCCAGGTTATTGGGTCCAACCGCCAGTACATTCTTGACGCCAGCTATACTGTCACCATTCCTGGCCTGGCGATCTTTGTCACTGTTCTGGCGATTTCGCTGGTGGGTGATGGCCTGAACGATGCCCTGAACCCAAAATTGAGACAGCGATGACAGACCCTCTCTTGAAAGTGGAAAACCTGCGGATCGAACTGACAACCCGCGACGGCGTTGCCCCGGTCATTGATGACTTGTCCTTTGAATTGGGTGCAGGCGAAAGCATCAGCTTCGTGGGCGAATCGGGCTGCGGCAAATCCATGACGGCGCTTGGGATCATGGGCCTGTTACCTGAGAAAATCGGGCGCGTCGCCTCCGGGTCGATTTCCTTTCAAGGCGAAGAGCTCAGCACGGCCAGTGAAAAACGTCTGCGTGAAATCCGCGGCAATGACATCTCGATGATCTTTCAGGAACCGATGACCTCGCTCAACCCGGTCTACACCGTAGGCGAGCAGATTGCCGAAGTGTTGCGCGCCCACCAGAACCTGAACAAGGCGGCGGCCTGGAACAAGGCGATTGAGCTGCTTGACGCTGTGCGCATACCAAATGCGCAACGGCGGGTGAATGACTATCCGTTTCAGATGTCTGGTGGTCAACGCCAGCGCGTGATGATTGCCATCGCGCTTGCCTGTGAGCCAAAAATCCTGATCGCGGATGAACCTACGACCGCGCTTGACGTGACTGTGCAGGCGCAAATCTTTGACCTGCTGAATGATCTAAAACGCCAGACCGGTACGGCGATCATCATGATAACACACGACATGGGCGCGGTCGCCGAAATGGCGCAACGGATGATCGTGATGTACGCTGGTCGTAACGCAGAGCAGGGGCCGGTGGAAAACATCATCGCACACCCACGCCATCCCTATAGCCGGGGATTGATCTCATGTGTGCCCCATATCATGGCGACCCTGACCGAAGAACGGCTGCCTCTGACCGAAGTCACCGGCATCGTTCCCTCGCTGCGCGAGTTCGGCAAAGATCAATGTCTTTTTGCCTCGCGCTGCACAATGGTAAGCCAGATGTGTCTTGATAAACGCCCGCCTGAGATCGCTTTCGACGATGGCCAGAGATCAGCTTGCTGGCATGCGGAGGCGGTGTGATGAAGGATCAAATCCAAGACGACGTGTTGCTTGACGTCCGGAATCTCACCGTACGCTTCAATGTCGGGGGCGGCGGACTGTTTGGTGAGTCAAAGTACCTTTATGCCGTCGACAACATCTCATTTGAGATTAAACGCGGTGAGACGCTGGCGATTGTCGGGGAAAGCGGGTCCGGCAAGACAACCGCCGCCCTTGCCGTGGCAAGATTGGTAGAGGCGTACAAAGGTCACGTCGACCTGGCCGGAACCGATTTCCTGACCCTTGGTGAAGAAGACCTCCGTCAGGCCCGTGCCAAGATGCAATTCATCTTTCAAGACCCGTACTCAAGCCTGAATCCGAGGGTGCGCGCCGAAAAAATTGTGCGCGAACCGCTTGATAACCTGGGCGCTGTCCCCGAAGCGGAACGCCAGGCAATCGTCGACAAGTTGTTCGAAGCCGTTGGCCTGCACCCTGAGCAACAGCGCCTGTTCCCGCACCAGTTCTCTGGCGGTCAGCGTCAGCGGATCGGCATTGCACGTGCACTTGCCACACAGCCTGACCTGATTATTTGCGATGAACCTGTATCTGCGCTGGACGTGGCGGTGCAGGCGCAAATCCTGAACTTGCTGCGCAAATTGCAGGCCGATTTTGGTTTGACCTATCTCTTTATCAGTCACGACCTAGGCGTTGTTCAGCACATGTGCGACAGCATCGCGGTTATGTATATGGGTAAAGTCGTTGAATACGCTGACCGCTTGTCGTTGTTCAATAATCCACTGCATCCCTATACGGTGGCGTTGCTCTCAGCCGTGCCATCGGTGGACAAGGAGCGCCGGGAAGCCACCAAACGGATTCTAATCCCCGGCGATCCGCCTGATCCGCTGTCCTTGCCCAAAGGGTGCCGTTTTGCAAATCGCTGTCCAGTTGCACAGGACCGATGCAAAACAGATCAGCCCGAGCTGAGAGAGGTGTCCAAGGGGCACAAGGTGGCTTGCTATCTGATAGATGATCGCGCCGTCTCGCCGCTGCGCTAACGCAGAAACCCCTATTGGGGTTTCATGCCCCGCCTGACGTCGCCCGCCTCACCCTGCGTTGACACAGTCAGTATCCGCAATCCCATCGGGATGTGCGCGACCTTTCTGGCGGTGCACAGATATTCAGAATAATGGCGATCCCTGAAGGACTCGAACCCTCAACCTGCTGATTAGAAGTCAGCTGCTCTATCCAGTTGAGCTAAGGGACCGCTGAGTGCGTTTTGCGAGGCTGGCGGACGTTTTACAAGTGGTTTTTGCGATCGATGGTGTAAAGACCGGAATGCCTCAGCCCCGGCACCACGTCAGCGCCTCCTACCTAGAAATTCAGGCAGACCAGCCAATCATCGTTCAACCGCTGTGTATCAACCATTTCCTGGGTCAGGGGCACGATCTCCGAATCGAAGTCCAGATGAAACAACTCTTCGACATTCAGCTGCCGTTTGAGCTCAGCAAAGGCATACCCGCGGCCGAAATTGCATTCACAGACGACCTTGGGCGTGTATTTCTGTAGCAAGGGCCGCAGCATGTTCAGGACTTGAAGCTCCGCACCTTCCACATCGATCTTCACAAAATCCAGACGGTCAAACCTGCTTCCGAGGTCGTTCAACGTTTCGACGTCAAAGACGTCGCCGCGCTGCTTCAGCTCGCTTTCGATTTCATGTCCGTCGACAAAACGTCCGTTCTTTGGCTCAGCTTTCGGACAAAAAAACCGCTGTGGCAGGCCGCTTGTATCGTCCGTCAGCGCCGCATTAACGCAATCCGTCGTGTGACTGTAGCCATTCACTGCAACGGATTCGCTCATGAACTGGAACACTGCGGGGTTGGGCTCGATGGCGACAACCTTGCCGGTTTGCCCAACCAGATCACCTGCAAGTAGGGTATAATACCCAAGATTCGCACCAACATCGAGTACCACATCACCTTCGTTGATGTGATCGGCAAAGCATTTGGTCAGCCAGTATTCCCAGAACCCATCAAAGATCATATGCGTGGAGAACCCGATGTCATCGCCGAACGCAAAAAACTTTTTACCGCCCAGAATGCTGCACAAAACGCGGTTCTGACCCATATATTGGCTACGCGTCTGAGAGGTTATGTATTTTTCGGCTTCCCAACGGGTCTTGGAAGTCAGCAATCGTCTCAGGGCATTACTCATCAGGGCCATCCTATTGGTAGTGGCATCGGTCACGACGCATCAAACCGCGCTCTTTTGCCAGAATACCCGTCATATTCATGCGCTTTTTGGGGCATCTTTGCTTTCACAGGCTGCATGTTGCGGAACACGCGCCACAATAGCCCCTAGTGGGTCCAGGCACCGCGCCGTCCAGTTGCGAAATTTTCGCCATAGCCGCCAGGGCGGATATTTGGTTTGCGCTTGTGGGGTTCCTGCACCTGGGCATCGATGTTGTGTTCGCGGGCGTATTCCACAGCGTCTTTTTGGGTTTCGAACGTC
The DNA here is from genome assembly GCA_963976125.1 of uncultured Sulfitobacter sp. Classification (GTDB taxonomy): domain Bacteria; phylum Pseudomonadota; class Alphaproteobacteria; order Rhodobacterales; family Rhodobacteraceae; genus Sulfitobacter. The sequence goes on from CAXBKL010000008.1 coordinate 47,651, forward strand.
AGGTGCACCTGCGTCTGCATGTCGGACGACGACGTCCACCCCATTAACGGATCAATGTCGCGCGCCTCTGTCTGATCAAATTCCAGAACCCAGTGGTGGGTTTTGGCGGTACCCGATGACATTGCGGTGCGGGCGGGTTGATAGATGCGTGCGCGCATGGGGGCCTCGTTGCGTTGTGCAGGGAGGTTATCCGATATTCCGCCTCAAGGGGCAAGGTGCTTGCGCGCGGGAATCAGCCCAATAGCTTTTTCACAACCGGCCAGACCTCATCCGCTTTCTGGATGAACCCCGCGCGATCGGTGTTCCAAGTCTTTTCAACCGAATCCGAGAAATTGAGGTAAAGTTTGCCATCCACGATGGCCCAATTCTTCGGTTGAATGGAAAACAGCTTTTGTTTGGCCGCAATGGCCCAGGCGCAATAGCCGCCATATTGCGGCGCAAATGCGGTTGGGTCCGCCCGAAACATGTCCCGATGCGCCGCGTTGGCGAAATGCCAGGTCACACCGGCCCAATCATAGGCGTGTTCCGCACGTCCGATGACCGGCTTGTCTTGCGTGAAATATGCCACCGGGTCCGCGCCGCGCAGGGCGACGCCATCGGTCGCAAAATACTGTGCGGTGCCCGCATTGTCGCGCAACCCCACATAGGCCGCAGCACCCGCAGCACCCAGGGCAAGCGCCCCAAAGATGGCATTGCGTCTTGTTATCAGGTTCATTCCCGTTCTCCTCTTGCAGCCAATGTGAACGCCCGCCATCAAAGTTCAAGCCTGAGGCGAAATTCACACCGGGATGTGATCGGGCTTGTGCTGCCAGTTTTTGACAAGAGCCTACCCTTGCCCCCCTTGATCCCGAGCCAAAACATGACACCTTAGAACCTTACCGCCAAAGGACGCCCCCGATGCCTCAAGTGCAGACTGAAACAGTCGACCAAAAGCCGATCATGGCAAATCCCGCACCGGACGTGCGCAGCCGGCCCAAGCTGGAAGGGGGCAGGACATTCCGGCTCCAGACCGAGTTTGAACCCGCTGGAGACCAGCCAACCGCAATCCTGGAATTGTCCGGCGGGATCAAGGAAGGCGACCGCGATCAGGTTCTTTTGGGCGCAACGGGCACGGGCAAGACATTCACCATGGCAAAGGTCATCGAAGAGACCCAGCGCCCTGCCATTATCCTCGCTCCGAACAAAACGCTGGCGGCGCAGCTTTACGGTGAATTCAAAGGGTTCTTTCCCGAGAATGCGGTCGAGTATTTCGTCAGTTATTATGATTATTATCAGCCCGAGGCCTATGTGGCGCGGTCCGATACCTACATCGAGAAAGAAAGCCAGATCAACGAACAGATCGACCGCATGCGCCACTCCGCGACTCGGGCATTGCTGGAACGTGACGATGTTATCATCGTGGCGTCGGTGTCTTGCATCTATGGTATCGGATCGGTCGAAACCTACGGCGCGATGACGCAGGATCTCAAGGTCGGACGAATGTACGATCAACGGCAGGTGATTGCCGATCTGGTGGCTCAGCAATACAAGCGCAACGATCAGGCGTTCTTTCGCGGGGCCTTTCGGGTGCGCGGCGATTCGCTTGAAATTTTCCCGGCCCACCTGGACGAACGGGCGTGGCGGCTGTCGTTCTTTGGGGAGGAGCTGGAAAGCATCACCGAATTCGATCCGCTCACCGGAGAAAAGACCGACACGTTCGAACAGATCCGCGTCTATGCCAACAGCCACTATGTGACGCCGAAACCGACCATGAGTCAGGCCATCATTGGCATCAAGAAAGAGCTGCGCACGCGGTTGGATCAACTGGTGGGTGATGGCAAACTGCTCGAGGCGCAGCGGCTGGAACAGCGCACGAATTTTGATCTGGAAATGCTGGAGGCCACGGGCGTCTGTAACGGCATCGAGAATTATTCACGCTATCTGACCGGTCGCGCACCCGGTGAACCGCCGCCGACGCTTTTTGAATTCATCCCCGACAACGCGATTGTGTTTGCGGACGAAAGCCACGTTTCCGTCCCCCAGATCGGCGGCATGTACAAGGGCGACTACCGGCGTAAATTCACGCTCGCTGAACACGGGTTCCGCCTGCCGTCCTGCATGGACAACCGGCCGCTGAAGTTCGAGGAATGGGATGCCATGCGCCCTCAGTCGATCTTTGTTTCGGCCACCCCGGCGGCCTGGGAAATCGAACAATCCGGCGGTGTGTTCACCGAACAGGTGATCCGCCCCACCGGATTGATTGATCCTCACATCGAAATCCGTCCGGTTGACATGCAGGTCGACGACCTTCTGGACGAGGTGCGCAAGGTGGCCGCCGACGGGTATCGAACCTTGTGCACCACCCTGACCAAACGCATGGCCGAAGACCTCACGGAGTACATGCACGAACAGGGCATTCGCGTCCGCTACATGCACTCTGACATTGACACCATCGAACGCATCGAAATCCTGCGCGACCTGCGGCTGGGGGCCTTCGATGTGCTGATCGGGATCAACCTGTTGCGTGAAGGATTGGACATTCCCGAATGCGGATTGGTGGCAATTTTGGATGCAGACAAGGAAGGCTTCCTGCGCTCCGAAACCTCGCTGATCCAGACCATTGGCCGGGCCGCACGAAATGCCGATGGTAGGGTCATCATGTACGCTGACCGCATCACCGGGTCCATGGAACGCGCCATGGGAGAGACCGACCGCCGCCGTGCCAAACAACAAGCCTATAACAAGGAACACGGGATCACCCCTGCAACGGTCAAAAAGAACGTCGAGGATATTCTGTCGGGCCTCTACAAGGGCGATGTGGACATGAACCGCGTCACAACCCAGATCGACAAAAAGCTTGCCGGATCCAATATGCAGGCGGTGTTGGAGGGGCTGCGCACCGACATGCGCAAGGCCGCCGAAAACCTTGAGTTCGAAGAGGCCGCGCGCCTGCGCGACGAAGTCAAACGACTGGAAGCCGTCGATCTGGCGATTGCAGATGATCCAATGGCGCGCCAATACGCGGTCGACAAGGCCGTGGATGATGCACAAAAGAAATCAGGACGCAGCACATTGGGCCGGGGCGGCATGCGCGGCGGCGTGAAACGCCGAAAAGGGCGGTAGACCTGCAGCGAATGCGCTGGCGGCGTACCATCGACATGACGCGGCCTTGTGCAGTTACCGCTCAAAAATCAAACAGGCCTTCCAGAAATCCGCCGCGCTTTTTCTTTTTGTAGCTGCCTTGCGTTTGCGCCTGCTGCCGAGGCGCAGGGGCCGGCCCGGCAGAGCGTTCGATGATCTTGTCCAACTCACCTCGATCAAACCACACGCCGCGGCACTCCGGGCAATAGTCGATCTCGACCCCGCTGCGGTCGGTCAAGACGAGGGTCGCCCCATCTGTCGGGCATTTCATCGCGGTCTTCTAAATTGGCTAGGCTCAGGACTCATAACCAGAATATGACGGTTGCTGCGAGTGCGATTGCAG
>CAXBKL010000009.1:0-46414 GCA_963976125.1 uncultured Sulfitobacter sp.
CCGGCAGATCACCTTGATTGTTGTCGATTTGCCCATCCCGTTGCGCCCCATCAGCGCCACGACCTCCCCCTCGTCAATCCGCAGGTCCACGCCAAACAACGCCTGCGATGCGCCATAAACCGCCGTAACCTGATCCAGTTCCAGAAGCCTCATGCCGCGTCCTCCTCGCCCAGATAGGCAATTTTGACTTCCCGGTTGGTACGGATGTCCTCGGCGCTGCCGGTGGCGATGATCTTGCCGTAGACCAGAACGCTGATCCGGTCGGCCAGCGCAAACACCGCGTCCATGTCGTGTTCGACCAGCAATATGGGCGCTTCGTTTTTGAGTTCCTGCAAGAAGTCCGTCAATTCCTTTGACCCTTCCGCGCCCATGCCCGCCATCGGTTCATCCATCAGGAAGGCGCGTGGTGACAGGGTCAGTGCAACCGCCACCTCAAGTTGGCGACGCTGGCCGTGGGACAGTTCTGCGGTAATCATCTCTTCCAGGTCGGCCAGTCCGACACGCTCAAGTGCGGCGCGGGCACGGGCAAGCAGTGTCTTGTCTTTCATTGCGGGTCTGAAAAAACGAAACACCTGCCCGCTTTGTCCGACAGCGCCAAGCACGGCGTTTTCCAACACGGTGAAGTCCATCGCCAGGGCGGAAATCTGAAACGTGCGCCCCAATCCCAACCGGGCACGGGCCGCGGTGGACAACCCGGACATTTCGTGCCCCATGAACCGCACCTGCCCGCTGTCGGGGGTCAATCCGCCCGCAATCTGTTTGATCAGGGTCGATTTTCCTGCACCATTCGGGCCGATCAGCGCATGAATTTCACCGGGATAAAGGTCCAGCGAGATGTCATCGCTGGCCTTCAAAGCGCCGAAGCTCTTGCAGATATTCCGAACCGAGAGAACGCTATCCGCCACGGCGTGTCTCCTTTTTTGACAACCCGCCGACGATCCCGCCCTTGGCGAAAAGCACCACGAACAACAAGATCGCGCCCAGATAGACCTGCCAGTATTCCGACAGGCCACCCAACACATGTTCCAGCAGGATATAGACCGCTGCCCCGGCCACCGGCCCAAAGAGCCGGGCAACGCCGCCCAGAATGATGAATATCATGATCTCGCCGCTGGTGTGCCAACTGAACATCACCGGGCTGACAAATCGGTTCAGATCGGCAAAGAGCGCCCCGGCCAGCCCGGTGATTGCGCCGGAAATCACAAAGGCGACAAGGCGCAGGCGGTAGACGTTGATGCCCACCGTCCTTGCGCGCTCTTCTTGCAGATGCGCGCCGTGCAGGGCCAGACCGAAGGGCGATTTGTTGATCCGGTTCACCACGAACAGAACCACCAGCAAGATCACGAAACAGATGCCGAAGAACTGGATCGGGTCCAGCGTGTTCAGCCCCGGAAATTGATTGCGCACGTAGATCGACAGGCCGTCCTCACCGCCATAGGCAGGCCATGAGATGGCGAAATAGTAGAACATCTGACCAAAGGCGAGCGTCACCATGATGAAGTAGACACCAGAGGTCCGCAAAGACAGCGCGCCAATAAGAAGCGCCAGAAGGCTGCTGGTGACCATCGCCACCACCCAGATGACCGGCATCGAATTGGTGCCTTCGATCAGGAACGGCACCTCCATGATCGGGTCGTAGTTCTGCGCATGGCTTGCGAGGATGCCCATTGCATAGCCGCCCATCCCGAAATAGGCGGCATGGCCAAAGCTGACCAATCCACCCTGCCCCAGCGCAAGATTCAGCCCCACGCCGGCCAGTGCAAGGATCACCGCGCGGGTGGCGAGAGTGATGGTGAACGGTTCATCGCTGACATAGGCCCAGAGCGGCACAAGGATCAGCAGGCCAAGGATGACGATGTTCAGGTGACGTTCGCGGAACATGTCATGTACTCCCGAACAGGCCGGTGGGTTTGAACAGCAACACCCCCGCCATCAGAATGTAAATGAGCATGGACGCCAGCGCCGAGCCGACCGACGTGGCCGCAGACGGGTCCATGAAAAAGCCAAAGAGCACCGGCAGCAGGGTCCGGCCCAGCGTGTCGGTCAACCCCACAAGGATGGCACCGGCCAGCGCCCCTTTGATCGACCCGATGCCGCCAATGACGATCACCACAAAGGCAAGGATCAGGACCGGTTCGCCCATGCCCACCTCGACCGATTGGATCGCCCCGACCAGAGCACCGGACAGACCGGCAAGGGCCGCGCCCAGCGCAAAGACCATCGTATAAAGTACGGAAATATCGACACCAAGCGCGCCGATCATCTCGCGGTCGTTCTCGCCCGCGCGAATGCGCATGCCGACACGGGTTTTCGAGATCAGCAGGAACAGACCCGCGGCCACGATCAGCCCGATGATGATAATGGCCAACCGGTAAAGAGAATATTGTATGCCGCCGGGTAATATTACCGTGCCGGAAAGCCACCGGGGCGTGTCAAGAAACAGCGGAAAAGAGCCAAAGGCCCAGCGTGTCGCCTCGGAAAAGATCAGGATCAGGGCAAATGTCGCCAGCACCTGATCGAGATGATCCCGTTTATAAAGCCGCCGGATGATCGTCAGTTCAATCAGTGCCCCGATGAGCGCCGCCGCCACCAGGCTGGCCGCCAGTGCCAGCACAAACGATCCTGTCCATCCCGCCACCGCCGCCGCCGCAAAGGCCCCGACCATATACAGCGAGCCATGCGCGAGGTTGATAAGCCCCATGACCCCGAAAATCAGCGTCAGACCCGCCGCCATAAGGAAAAGCATCACACCGAACTGAAGCCCGTTGAGGACTTGTTCGATCAACAAGATAACAGACATCAGGGCCCCTGCCGCTTGGGTTGCGTCCCCCGGCGGTTATCCCGCCGGGGAATTGATCCTCTTATTGCAGGGGGCATTCCGCTGCGTAGACGTCCTGATGATCAGTCATCGCAGTGCTGATGATCTTGTTGGTGTAGACGTCACCTTCCTTGATCACTTCGCGCACATAGATGTTCTGGATCGGGTGCTGGTTGTTGCCAAACTTGAAATTCCCCCGGACCGAATCGAAGTCCGCCGCCTTGAGGGCTGCGCGGAACGCATCCCGGTCGTCCACATCGGCCCTGGCCGCTGCTGACAGGATCAGGTTTGCCGTATCAAACGACTGCGACGCATAAAGCGATGGCAGACGGCCATATTCAGCCTGGAACGTCTCGACAAAGGCCGCGTTGGTCGGATTGTCGATGTCCTTGTTCCACTGCGAAGTGTTCTGCACACCCATTGCCGCCTCGCCGACCGCTTGCAGGATGCCCTGATCGAAGCTGAAAGCGGGGCCGACAACGGGCAAGCCAATGCCGCTGTTTGCATATTGCTTGAGGAAGGAAATCCCCATGCCACCGGGCAGGAAGAAGAAAATGCCATCGGCACCGGATGCCCGGATTTGCGCAATCTCGGCGGCATAATCGGTTTGGCCCAGCTTGGTATAAAGCTCACCAGCCAGCTCGCCTTCGTAGAGCCGCTTGAACCCTTTCAGCGCATCCTGACCTGCCGGATAGTTGGGGGCGAGGATGAAGGTGTTTTTGAACCCCGATGCAGTGGCATGGGCCCCGGCGGCCTCGTGCAGGTTGTCATTCTGCCATGCGACGTTGAAGTAGTTTTCGTTGCATCCTTTACCGGCCAACTGAAACGGGCCGGCGTTTGGCGAGAGGTAGAATTTGCCCTGCGCTGTTGTGCTTGGTACCACGGCAAGTGCGAGGTTGGACCAGACGATACCTGTCAGGATGTCCACCTTTTCGGACTGGATCATCTTGTCGGCCAGCTTGACCGCAATGTCGGGTTTGCGCTGGTCGTCCTCAACCACCACTTCGACCCCGGCGTTTCCGGCCTGATTGATCGCCAGCATGAAACCGTCGCGGATGTCCGCACCGATGCCGGCACCGCCGCCCGTCAGCGTCGTGATCAACCCGATCTTGACCTTTGCGTCGCCATCCGCCACGGCCCCCGTCACCATCCCCATACCAAGCGCAGTCGCAGCGCCAAGCGCCAGGACCGTCCGTTTTGCCTTTGTTGCAATCATTTCATTCTCCCATTGTACCGGACGCATTTCGCGCGCCTCTGCCGACACTGTGTGCCAGTGCTTCGCCATTTGAAAAGACTTTATTGCGGATCAGGCTAGTCGAGGATGAATATTACTTCAAGCTCAAAATATTTGAGCTTGAAGGTAATTCCCCCGCTGCGACGTCGCAAACACCGCGATGGGCCGGGTCGGAGAATGAAATTGCAGTGGGCAACACGGGCAATGCGGACAGGTCGAAAGGGCAATATTCAACAGCCCGCCAAACAATAGCGCCAGCCCCGCAAGGCAGGGACGGCGCAGAAAGTCATCAGACTTTGGTTACTCTGATGGCGCATCTGGCGCTGGCCCGACGGACACCAGATAGGCCCAGACGTTGCGGGCGTCCTCTTCCTTCTTCAGCTTGAAAGACATCCTGGACTTGGCCTTTGAAGCGTCGAGATAGCTCTTTAGATATTTGCGCGGATCGGCCACGTAGTCGACGAACGCCTCTTCGTTCCAGGCAAGGCCCGCTTCTCCAGCGGCGACAAGGGATTTGCCGAACTTCTTGCCAAAATCCTCTTCGGACCCCGCAACACGCTCAAACACACCATACAGATTTGGACCTGTACGACCCCCTTTTACAATCACTTCACCCTCACCATCGGTAACGGTGTGGCATGATTTGCACTTGCCAAAAATCGCTTCACCTGCAGCGGCGTCGCCCGTGGCATGGCCATCCGCACCTGCGGGGCCGGCAACCAACGCAAAACCGAGCGCTGCGGTGTGAAAGATTTTCATGGTCAACTCCTGTCCTTGAAATGCAGCGGTATTCATCTGCTGCCCCACCTGAATAGGCGAAACCACAAACCGATTGAAATGCGTCACATTGGTACGAACCAGCGGATCCATCCCGGCCATGTCGCCATCTGGACCCTTGCAAACCCCGGTGGAGTGATGTCAGAACCCAGCCGCAACGCAGGTGTGTCAAGGAGAACGACGTGGACCCATCCGGTATCATGATCCCTGCCTGGGTCGATGGCAAACTGACCCCGGTGGAAAAGCGCGCCGCGCATCAGCTTGGCCTGCGCCATCCTGCGGTTTCCGTTTTTGTGATCCGCGACGGTGCGACGCTGATCCAGCGGCGCGCCCTGTCGAAATATCATACGCCAGGTCTGTGGGCGAATACGTGCTGCACGCATCCCTCCTGGGACGAAGACCCCCTGCACTGTGCCACCCGCCGCCTGAAGGAGGAACTGGGCATCACCGGTCTGGAGCTGATCCACCGTGGTCAGGTCGAATACCGCGCCGACGTGGGCGGCGGATTGACCGAGCATGAAGTTGTCGAAGTATTCGTGGCCCAAGCGGGCGCCGACATGCCACTTGCCCTGAACCCTGATGAGGTGATGGAAACCCGGTGGATAAAAGCCGCCGACCTGGCAACCGCCATCGCAGAGAACCCCGATACTTTTACGCCGTGGTTGCGGATCTATCTGGCCAATCACGCGGATATGATCTTGGGCTGAACCGGGGTTTGCACGCCTCAAGCGCGGCCGCCCCCGCAGCGCAGGCTTATGCCCCGCGCACCGTGTCAATCATCAGCTGTACATTTTCCGGATCGGCATCCGGTGTAATTCCATGCCCAAGGTTGAAGATATGCGGCCCCTCGGCGAAGGCATCGACAATCTGCCGGGTTTCACGCACCAGATCATCCCCGCCCGTCACCATATGGGACGATTTGAGATTGCCCTGCACGCAACCACCTGTCTGTACATGCGCCGCCGCCCATCGGGCGCTGACGCCATCATCAAGTGCGACGCAATCGGCACCAATTGCCGCATGGGCACCCTGATACCGGACCCCGGCACCGCGCGGGAAGGCAATCACGGGAATGCCGGGATGCAGCGCCTTGATCTCTGAGGTGATCCTTTGCATCGGCTTGATGGAATAGGTTTCAAAATCGGCGTCCTGCAGGGATCCGGCCCAGCTGTCGAACAGTTTGACAACTTCCGCCCCGGCCTTGATCTGTTCGGAAAGATAAAGAACCGTCGCTTCGGTGATCTTGTCCATCAAGGCGTCGAAAACCGGTCTGTTCTCCGACCTGAGACCATGCGCCGGCCCTTGATCGGGGGTACCGCGCCCGGCGATCATATAGGTTGCCACGGTCCAGGGCGCGCCGGCAAAACCAATCAGTGTTGTCTCGTCCGGCAGCCCCTTCGAGAGCAGTTTGACCGTCTCGTAAACCGGGCTCAGCGTGTCATGGATTGCCTCGACCGGCTTGAGCGCGTCGACTTCGGCCTGTGAGCCGATTGTGGACAGGCGCGGGCCTTCTCCGGTAACAAACCACAAATCGGCACCCAATGCCTGTGGCACCAGCAGGATGTCCGCAAACAGGATTGCCGCGTCAAATCCATAGCGCCGGATTGGTTGAAACGTGACTTCGGCAGCCAGTGCCGGGTTGTAGCACAGCGACAGGAAATCACCTGCCTGCGCCCGCGTGGCCTTGTATTCCGGCAGGTAACGGCCCGCCTGCCGCATCATCCAGATCGGAGGGGTGGGCAGGGTTTCGCCCGCCAACGCACGCAGGATTTTCTTGTCTTTGCTCATGAGGGATCGTCCCGAAATGTGGCTTTGTGGATCATCCGTTATGGATCAGGTGACAGGGGAGTTGTCAAACCCAAGTTCGCGGATATACGAAAGGGCATGACAGTAACCTTACCCACCCCGACACACCCTCTGAAAATCGGCACCCGCGGCTCACCGCTTGCCCTGGCGCAGGCTTATGAGACGCGCACCCGGCTTGCCGAGGCATTTGACCTGCCAACGGCCGCCTTTGAAATAGTTGTTATCAAGACAACCGGAGACAAGATCATCGACCGTCCGCTGAAGGAAATCGGCGGCAAGGGGCTTTTTACGCGCGAGATCGAAGATGACATGCTGTCGGGCCGGATCGACATTGCCGTGCATTCCATGAAGGACATGCCCACGGTGCAGCCGGACGGCCTTGTGCTGGACACCTATTTGCCCCGCGAAGATGTGCGCGACGCCTTTATCTCTCTGCGCGCCCGCGGGCTGGATGATCTGGCGCCCGGCACTGTGGTTGGCACCTCAAGCCTGCGACGCAAGGCACAACTCAAACTGCGCCGCCCGGATCTGGAGGTGGTCGAGTTTCGCGGCAATCTGCAAACCCGGCTGAAAAAGCTGAACGATGGCGTGGCCGTGGCGACGTTTCTGGCCATGGCCGGGTTGAACCGGCTCGGCATGGACGAGGTGCCAAAGACCGCCATCGAGGTGGAAACGATGCTGCCGGCGGTCGCCCAGGGCGCAATCGGCATCGAGCGGCGTGTCGAGGACACGCGAATGGCCGAGATGCTTGAAGCGGTCCATGACGTGCCCACCGGCCAGCGGCTGACAGCAGAGCGCGCCTTTCTCGCGGCGTTGGACGGATCGTGCGAGACGCCGATTGCCGGACTTGCGGTGCTGGACGGCGGCGACATCCATCTGCGCGGCGAAGTCTTGCGGCCAGATGGTTCAGAGGTCATTCAGGATGCGCTGCGCTGCGCGATCAGCGACGGCGCGCAGGCCGGTCGCGCGATGGCGGAAAACCTGCTGACGCAGGCCGGGCCGGGGTTCTTTGACTGGCGTGGGTAGCGCCTCTCAGGCCACTGCCACCGCCGCGTTCATGGCATGCAGGAACTGGCTGACCTCGGCCTGTGTGTTATAGTGGCTGACAGACACGCGGATGCAGGACTGCAACCCCAGCGGGTTCAGGATGTTGCCACAGTAATGATCGTTGTTGCGGATATGGGTCCGTACCCCGTGTTCGTTCAGAAACGTCACCAGCGCCCCGGACTCCATCGTATCGAGCGTCAGGGAAATAACGCCTTCCCGACCCGGATTGTCGATGCCACCAATGACGGTGACGCCGGGCATATCGGCCAGCCCGCGTTGGTTGCCGGTGCCGTGCATGAGTGCCGACATCAAGCCCTGTTCCTGTGCATGGATCGCATCTGCCGCGGCAAGAATCCTGGCGCGCCTGTCCTTGAGTTGCGAAAAATGCCCGCCAAGCCATTCAAAATACGCCACGACATCGGAAAACGTCGCATAGGCCCCCGCATCGCGCGTGCCCTGTTCCCAGTTTGAGGCCGCCCCCCCGATAACCGTTTCCTTGGTGAATGACGTCAATCGGTCCGACGCCCAGCCAAGCCCGTATCCATGCCGCGAGAACACCTTGTAGGGTGACACCACATAGCCATCGGCGCCATATTCCTGAATGTCGATGCGGCCATGGCTGGCGTGCTGAATGCCGTCGATGATGATCACGCAGTCGGGTGCCGTGTTGCGAATGGCGGTTATGATTGCGTTCACATCCACCGAGATGCCCGTTACCGGGGAGGTCTGTACAATGCTGGCCACCCGCAGATCGGGCGTGATGTGGGGCAGATAGGCGTCAACATCGACTGTGCCGGTTTCATTGTCATGAACCGCCAGCAGATGGGGCCGCCCGGTGACGTCGGCCCAACGGGCCATGGCGCTGCGCGAGGCGGGATGCTCCAGCGTACTGCCCAGCATGGTGCCGCCCTCGGGCGCGCCCAGCGCCGCAGTCCGAACCAGCCGGAACAGAACCTCCGTCCCGCTTTCCCCCATGAATATCTCACCCTCCGGTGCGTTGAACAGCACCCGCGCGTCCGCTTTGCCCGTGTCGATTGCAGCACGCAGCGCAGCCCCCGCCGGGTTGTCCCGGCCTGCGTGATTGTCCGGGTACCCGGCATAATCTGTCGAGGTCTCAATGACAGACTTGAGCGTCAGCGCCCCTCCGGCGTTCTCGAAAAACACACGTGGCCCATCGAACGGGCAGGCATCGACATGGGCAAAACGGTTCCGAACGGCTTTGGTCAAACCGGGGATGTCACTAAAGGTCATTTGAATTCCACCTGTCTTGTCGGGTGCGACGGATCGGCTGCACCGCTTGGTCAGCGAAGTCTTTGTCGTCCTGAAACGGAGGGTCAAGCCCGATTGCGACGGCCCGTTGTCGGCGCCGGGTATCTGCGAAAGGTTTCTGTCCCGTGGTTCCCGGCCTGCAACCGCGATCAAACAGATCACAGACTGTCAAAAAGTGTGGCGTTCCTGAAAAATGCGGCTACAACTTGGGGACGGAGCGTTGCCTGCTGACCGTGGTACCGCTTCAAGACATGACTTGAACGAACGCTGACACCTCAACGCAATCCGGGATCGGTGACGCACGTCACCTGCCCTTTCATCAAAAGTCGCCCATGCTGCACGTGGTAAAAACAAGTTCACTCGATCTGCAGAACCCGATGCTGCGAAGACAGACGGGGTGTGACCTCGTCTCCTGTTGATCCGTCCAAAGGTTACAAATTCCTATACCTTTTGTCGGACACATTGAATGCAAAACATCTCTTCGCTCAGACTTGCCATAGATATTGGTGGCACATTTACGGATACGGTCATTGTCGATGGCAATGATGCGGTCATTGCCTCCACCAAGACGCTCACCACCCACGATAACCCCGCTGACGGCGCGATGCTGGGGGCCAGGCGCGCGCTTGATCGGGCGCAGGCACAGATGCAGGACATCGCCGGCCTTATTCACGGGACCACACTGGCAACCAATGCGCTGATCGAAAAGCGGGGGGCAAGGGTTGCGACCATTGCCACCGATGGCTTTCGCGACATTCTTGAGATCGCCTATGAGCGACGCCATAGCCAGTATGACATCAACCTCGAAAAGACCGACCTTTTGGTCACGCGGGACCGGTCGCTGACCGTTGCGGAACGCATGTCGGCTTCGGGCGGCGTGATTGAACCGCTGGATGAAGGGTGCATCCCCGACCTTCTTGGGCAATTGGATGCCACTGGCGCGACATCCGTTGCGATTTGCCTTTTGCACGCCTACGCCAACAACAGCCATGAGCGGCGCCTGCGCGAGCTGCTCCACGCGGCGCGGCCGGATCTGGCCATTTCGATCAGTTCCGAAGTCAGCCCGGAGGCACGCGAATTCGACCGTCTGTGCACCACGGTCGCAAATGCCTACATCCAGCCGATGATGGCGCGCTACCTTGATGCTTTTGCCGCGTCATTTTCGCAAAGCGGCCTGTCCTCTCCCATTCTGATGATGACCGCGGGCGGGGGGATGACCACCTTGAAGACAGCAGCGCAGTTTCCGATCCGGTTGGTTGAAAGCGGCCCTGCGGGCGGGGCAATCCTTGCCGCGCGCATTGCGGCAGAGTGCGGGTTGGACGAGGTGCTGTCGTTCGACATGGGCGGCACCACTGCAAAGCTCTGCCTGATCGACAAGGCACAGCCGCAAAGTTCCCGCCAGTTCGAAATCGGACGCGCTGCGCGGTTTGTCAAAGGGTCCGGCATGCCGGTGCGCATTCCGGTCATCGAAATGATCGAGATCGGAGCCGGGGGGGGGTCCATCGCCGATGTGGACCGGCTGGGCCGCCTGACGGTTGGCCCCAGAAGCGCCGGGTCGGAACCCGGACCGGTCGCGTTTGGCCGGGGCGGCACCGACCCCACCGTCAGCGACGCCGATATTGCGCTGGGTTATATTCAGGCTGAAACATTTGCCGAAGGACAGTTCGGCATTGATGTCGGAGCGGCGCAGGACGTGCTGGCCACGCGCATTGGCAAGCCCCTTGGACTGGACCCGTTTGGCGCAGCAGACGGGGTCAGCCGCATCGTCGATGAAAGCATGGCAAGCGCGGGGCGCACCCATGCGGTGGAATCGGGTAAGGATCTGGGACCGCGCACGATGATCGCCTTTGGCGGCAACGGACCACTGCACGCCTGCCGGGTGGCGCGCAGCGCTGGCATCAACCGCATTGTGGTGCCAGCAAACCCCGGTGTGGGGTCGGCGGTTGGCTTCCTCTTTGCGCCTGTGTCATTCGAGATCGTGCGCAGCCGGTACGAAATGCTTCAAACCCTTGATCTTGAGGCGGTCAATGATCTGTTTGGCACGATCTCGACCGAGGCGCTGGAGGTGGTGCGCCAGGGCGATGCGGCATCGCCCGTGACAATCCGGCGCGTGGCCTACATGCGGTATCATGGCCAGGGTCACGAAATTGAAATCGCGCTCCCGGATCGTGATCTGACGCCACAGGACATTGCCCCGTTGTCGGCGGCGTTCGAGGCAAGCTATTCGCGGCAGTTTTCCCGCCCGGTCCCCGGAATGGCCATTGAGATCATGAATTGGTCCGTCCATGTTTCCACCCGCCCCCCAACCATTACCCCTCCGGTTCAGACAGCATCCGGACCCGTTTTCGTGCCCGATCATTACCGCGAAATATTCTGCGACGTGACCGCACAACTCTGCAACGCGGCCTTTGTCCACCGCAGCGAATTGGCTCCGGGCGACAGCCTGATCGGACCGGCGCTGGTGGTGGAGCCGCAGACCACCACCTTTGTTGGCGCGGATTTCCGGCTTTTTGTGGACGGGCTTGGCAATCTGATCCTGACCCGCGAGGCAACGACGTGACCGATATTTCCCCTGCCCGTCTGCAAGTGATGTGGAACAGGTTGCTGGCCGTTGTGGAAGAACAGGGGCAGACGCTTATCCGCGCGGCCTTTTCGCCAATTGTCAGGGAATGCGGCGACATATCCGCCGGGATTTTCAACGCGCAGGGTCAGATGCTGGCGCAGGCCGTCACCGGCACGCCGGGGCATATCAATACGATGGCAGAAGCGGTCAAGACGCTGTGCGGCCGCTTTCCGGCACAGACGATGAAGCCCGGCGACATCTACATGACCAACGATCCCTGGCTGGCGTCAGGGCATCTCAACGATTTTCTGCTGATGATGCCGGTGTTCAGGTCGGGCGAGGTGGTCGGCTATACCTCCTGCACCTCGCATCTGGTCGATCTGGGCGGTCTGGGCATGGGGCCGGAAGGGTCCGACATTTACGACGAGGGTCTGCTTGTGCCGCCTTGCAAGCTGGTGGATCAGGGCGAGGTCAATGGGTTGCTCATGGATATTGTGCGGGCCAATTCGCGCGAACCCATCGCCAACGAAGGGGACATCTATGCGCTGATCGCCTGTTGCGAGGCGGGGGCGGAACGGCTTGTTTCGATGATGGAGGACTATGGCCTGGATGATCTGGGCGCGCTGTCCACCTATATCATAGACACCTCGCGGCGCGGTACGCTGGAGGCCATCGGTGATGTGCCCCCGGGGGTCTACGTGAACGAAATGACGATGGACGGCTACGAGGCACCGCTGACCCTCAGAGCCACGCTGACCGTAACTGCCGACCGGTTGCATCTGGATTTTGCGGGCACATCGGGCTGTTCGGGCAAGGGCATCAATGTGCCGCTGAACTATGCCACGGCCTATTCCGTCTTTGCGATGCGGTGCATCATCGGGCCGGACATTCCCAACAACGCAGGATCGCTTGAGCCCTTTGTGGTCACGGGGCCGCCGGGGTGCATTCTGAATGCGCAGCGCCCCGCGCCGGTGGCGATGCGCCATACGCTGGGCCAGATGACGCCTGATCTGGTTCTGGGGTGCCTGCATCAGGCGCTGCCGAACCGGGTGCCAGCCGAAGGTGCGTCCTGCATGTATGATCTGCCGCTGCGGCACACGGCAGATGCCGCCCGTGACGGCGGGCGTAAATTTGCGGCCGAACTGGTCCACAACGGCGGGACCGGCGCGCGGCCAACACTGGACGGGTTGTCCGCCACGGCATTTCCGTCGGGGGTTTTTGGCAGTCAGGTCGAGATCACCGAGGCCACAGCGCCCATAACGATCTGGAAGCGCGAGTTGCTGCCCGATTCCGGTGGGGCGGGACAATACCGCGGCGGTCTGGGCCAACGGATCGAAATGACATCGGCCATCGACGCGCCGTTTTTGGTGTTTCTGTCGGTCGAGCGGTTACGCAATCCGGCGGCGGGGCGTGCCGGTGGTCTGCCGGGGGCGGCGGGGCGTATCCGGGTCGAGGGTCGACCGGCGGACATTCCGGGCAAAGGAGAATTGCGGATCGAGCCGGGTGAACGGTTGATCTTTGACACCCCCGGCGGGGGTGGCTTTGGCGATCCAGCCGCCCGTGACCGGGCACGGCTGGCTGTGGATGTTGCCTGCGGAATTGTGACCGCCGACAGTGCCAAGGCGATGTATGGAGACGAAACATGATACGCGCAGTTCCCGCAATTGCAGCAATGGCCGGCTATGCGCTGGCTGAGCTGGACGCCCCCGGCGCCGTGTCTCTGGCCCAGAACGAAAGCGCCTTTGCACCCAGTCCAAAGGCGTTGCAGGCCGGACAAAAGGCCCTTGCGGATGCAGCCCTTTATCCCGACCCGGACTGGACGGCCCTGCGCGCGGCCATCGCGTCGGTCCATCAAATCCCGGCAGACCAGATTTTATGCGGCGCCGGTTCGATGGAGTTGATCGGAGCAATCATCCGGGCCTTTGCGGGCCCTTCGGACACCGTGCTGGGAACCGAATTCGGGTATCTCTTCGCAGCAACGGCCAGCCAGCAGGCAGGAGCGTCCCATCTCCGGGCACCGGAGCCGTCGCTGGTGGTCTCGGTCGACTTGCTGCTTGCGGCGGTGACGCCGGACACCCGGATCGTGTTCCTGTGCAATCCCGGCAATCCGTCGGGCACGCGGATCCTGAACGCCGACATCCTTCGCCTGCGCGACGGCTTGCGCGACGACATTTTGCTGGTGGTTGACCAGGCCTATGGCGAATTCGACGATCAGAACCCGGCGGACGTCCTTGGCCTGGTGACACGGGGCAACACGGTTGTCCTACGGACGTTTTCCAAAGCCTATGCGCTGGCCTCGGCGCGTGTCGGATGGGGGTATTTTCCGCCTGCTGTTGCGTCCGAGACCCGCAAGCTTCTTAATCCCAACAACATCACAGGCGTCAGTCAGGCCATGGCCGCAGCGGCCATGCAGGACCAACCGCACATGCAGGGCATTGTCCGGCAAACCGCAGCAATTGCGGCGGCATTCACCGGGCGCCTTAGGGCGTCGGGGTATGAGGTACCAGATAGCCACACCAACTTTGTCCTGATCCGTTTTGCCGACGGCGGGGCGGCAAAACGCGCAGATGCGGCGTTGCGCTCTGCGGGGTTCATGTTGCGGGGGATGGCGGGATATGGGCTGCCCGAGTGTTTGCGCGCCACAATCGGAACGGAGGCGGCAATGGATGCGGTGGCCACCGTACTTGAACACCTTGAAGGAGACACAGATGCACCTTGATCGTACCGGCCCGAAAATTGGCGTTCTGGTCCCCTTCACCAACTGCAATCTGGAACCCGACATGGTAGCGCTTTGCCCGCCGGGGTGCACGATGCACTTTGCCCGCATGGGGGGCTATGACGTTGACGAAATTCCCGGATCGGACCAGATGGCAGGGCTGGGCGCATCCGACATTACCGAAACACTGCGCCTGTTGTCCGGCGTTCGCCCGGCGGCGATCCTTTATGGCTGTACCTCCGCCACGCTGACCCATGGCAGCAGTTTTGACCGTGACCTGGCAGCCCGCATCAAGGCAGGATCCGGTGCCGTGTCCCTGACAGCCGCCGGTTCGCTGGTTGAGGCTATTCGGGCAATGGGGGTCGGGAGGGTCGGTTTTGCCTCGCCCTATCTGGGTGAAATCAACGATCAGGCCGTCGCGTTTCTTGCCGACGAGGGCATCGACGTCATCCACCGCGCAGATATTGGCCGGGCCCTTGGCAACTATGGTCAGGGCGAACTGACCCCGGAAGAAGTGCACGATCTGGCCCTGAAGGCCGATCATCCAGACGCGCAGGCCATCGTTCTTTCCTGTACCGACATGCGAGCGGTCGAGGCGATTGCCGGGATCGAGGCGGCGGTTGGCAAACCTGTGATAACCTCAAATCAGGCGATGATCTTTGCCGTATTGCGCGCGCTTGGCCTGTCGGGGCGCGAAGGATTGCCGGGGATGCTTTTTGATCGGCTGTAGGTCGTCTTGTGGCGCAACCTAATAGCCGCGTGCGGGACTGACGATGTTGTCGAGCGGCTGGCCTTGCCGGTACCGCGTCAGGTTTTCGCAAAACATCCCAAGGGATTTCAGATCCCAGCCATCATAGACCGACGAGCAATGCGGCGTCAGGATAACGTTGTCCATCGCCCAAAAGGGGCTGTCCCTGGCAAGCGGCTCGCGCTCAAAAACGTCGAGTGCGGCGCCTTTCAGGCGGCCCTTTGTCAGCGCCTCGGCCAAAGCCGTCTGATCGGTGACGCCGCCGCGCGAGACGTCGATGACCACCGCGCCCGGCTTCATGGCGGCGATTGCTCCGGCACTGACCATGCCGCGGGTGCTGTCGAGCAGCGGCACGCAGATGGCAATGATGTCAGCCATCGCCCACAGAGCGGGGAGCGCCGCGATACCGTGAACTTCATCGGTATTTTCCATTGCCTCGGGCCGGGCGCGGACCCCGGTGACATGCAGGCCCATCGCCTTGCAACGTCGCGCTATCGCCTGACCGGTCTGCCCCATGCCAAGGATCAAGATCCGTTGCCCTTCGATCGGTGTGACTTTGCCAGCGATCCATTCGCGATCCGCCTTGGCCCGCGCAAACCCCGGCAAATCGAGCGAGAAATGCAGCATCGCGCCCAGCACATATTCCGCCATCATGTCCGACGCCACTCCAGCGGCGTTTGTCACGGTCACGCGGGCAGGATCCCACCCGGACAAGTGGTCGGTGCCGGACCCGCCGACAGACACCCAGCGCAGTGTGGAACTGCCCAACAGGGCGTCGCGCGGAAACCCCGTGGTTCCGGCAAAGCGCACTGAAAAAACCACCTCGGGCGCAGTCTGGTCAAGCAGGGCAGGCAGGGCGGCATAGCTGTCACATGTCAGCACCCGAAGGTCGGGATGCGCCGCCTGTACCATATCTCGGGCTGGCAGGGGATTATCCGTATGCAACAGGACGGTCGGTTCATGGGTCATGGTCGCGGTTCCACTGAATGTTCCGGGCATCTGTCATAGGATCTGCGGCCCGCCCAGCCCTTGCCAAACAGGCCAGTGCGGCCCTTCAAGGTGCCGCATAGAGGTGGCGGGCAACATCGGCGAACCGGGCATTTTCATCACCAAGGCCAAGGACCGCATCGCGGATCAGCGAGGCCCGTGCCTCCCCCAGAACAGGCGCAGCAAATTCCATGAATTTGGCAATAATGTCAGAGTCCGCAAAGGGCCTTTCAGGGCCGCCGCGCGCGTGAGTGTCCCCCGAGACCAGCCTGCGACCGTCCCGCAAATGAAGCGTGACATCCGCCCAGCGCGCTTCGGGGTAGCGGGCTTCGTGGCGCTCTTCCTCGATCATCCGGGTGCGTTCTACCAGATCGGCGACAGCCGGATCGCTCAATCCGCTGCCGGAAATATGCTCCAGCCCCAGACGGCCATGGGTTATCATTGTTGCCACTGCAAACGGCAGTGAATATTGCGCCTTGGACGTGGTATCGGGCATGGCTCCAAAAAGCTGAATCGCGTTATGAAAGCTTCGGATTTCCACCTGTGCAACCTGATCGACGGTGACGTCATGGGTGATACAGATTTCCCGCGCCCCGTCGATTGCCGCATGTGCCCAGCGGCAGATCGGGTATGGTTTGATATATTGATGGGCAGTCTGCCAGAACGTTCCCAGATCCGCCCAGAACGGTGCGGCGCTTGCGTCCTCAATGGTGAGGGCAGGCGCGCCGGTAAAGCCCATTTCGGCCATCACCACCGACGAGACCCCGATGAACGCCCCCATGCCGGACCCATCGTGAAGCATCGTCGGGTTGGCGATTTCGCGCATCATCTGGCTGCGGGGGCCGTGGTATTCGGCAATGCCCATGGCCTGTCGCAGCTGTTCAGGAGAATTCCCGCGCAGGCGCGCCGCAAGGGCGGCAACCCCCAATCCGTTCCAGGCCCCCGAGGTGTGGTAGTCGGAAACCGTCGCGTGCAGCGCCATGCCGGCCCGCCCGGCGATCTCATAACCCACGATCATCGCCGTCAAGGCGTCAATCCCGCTGAGATCGGGGAGGTGTTCGGCGACGGCAATCAGGGCGGGAACAACGGCGACGCCGATGTGGCCCTTGGTCGGATTATAGCCATCGTGACCGTCAAGATTGTCGATCTGCGTGGCCGCTGCAAAGGTGGCACCCGCAATGCTGGCCTTGCGACCGTCAAAAAGCAGCGTCGCCCGGTCGCCTTCCGTCCCGGTATTATAGATCCGAAACGCCGTTTCACGCGCCAGAACGCCCGCCTCCATCGGAGTTGCGGCGATGCAGATTCCGATTGTGTCGAGAAACAGCAGGCGCGCGGTTTGCAGAACTGAATTCGGTATCTGGTCTGCGGACAGGTCCAGTGCGAATGCGCCGATCATCGACGGCGAAACATCCCCCGGCCAGGTATCTGTTTCAATGTTCATGTCCTGTCCCTCCGCCTTAGCTGAGCGATAGCGTAGACCCATTTCGGACCCTGCGCATATGACTAATTTTCTTCGCAGGAAATTTGTGGTGACCGGAGGCCCGACATCGGTGGTTTCCGTTGCAGCGCCTCTGCGGTTTGGATCAGGGCGTGCCGTCTGCGCCGGGTGCCGCGTCGAAGTCACCACACATCAGCTCTTCCATGAAGAGGCTGAGGAACTGCGCACGACCATGGGCGCCGGATTTGGCATAGATCCTTGTGCCCTGGGCCCGCACCGTACCGGGGGCAGTGTTTCGGACCTGTGCGATGGTTGCGTTATCCAGACCCTTGAGGATCATCATAGCAACGTCACGTTCCGACTCTGTCAGGTTCCAGTCGTCAAAGAATCGGTCCATGACCTGCACCATCTGGCCGCGTGCGACCCTGAGGCCGGCATCCATGTCCCCCAACCGCGACAGGAGGCGGCGCAATTCCACCATCAGGAATACAACCCCACCGATCAGCGCAACTGCCGCCAGGGCTTCGAGTGCCAGATGCAGGTCATCCAGATGCTCGCCCTGCCCCAGATCCGTGATAACATCACCAATAAAGAACAGGGCGCAAAGAGCTTGCAGCAGGATAAGGCTCGCGAGCACTGTTGCCCGCCGTTCCCTCGACTTACCAAACAGCTTTGGCAACATCATTTCCGCCTTGCTCCTCTGGGGATCCGCTTGCGACCCACTACCATGGATCGTACCAGATTTATTCCGGTTCGCCATGTATCAAAAGCCACTCCGGCAACATGCAGCGCAACCGACAGGACCAGCCAGTTGAAGATCAGCTCGTGTGCCTCTTCGACCCATTCGGTGCCGAAAAACCGGATTGTAGTCATCATGTATCCCGTCACACCGATGGCGATGACCGTGAGCCAGAGGTTATAAACCATCAGGGCCCCAAGCGGATTATGGGACAGATGAACGGAACGATCCCCCGTCATGACGGCGCGAACATAAGTGACGGCCCTGGCGGGGCTGGGTGGAAATGTCCCGAACCGGGCGTTTTTCGGCCCAACTACGGCCCAAACAAGGCGAATGCCAACCAGAGCCAAGGCGACATAACCGACCCATTCATGCAGCTTGCTTTCGTCGTCAGTGATCGCGCCGTTCAACAGGATGGTTAGCGCAAGGGACCAGTGTATCAACCGCACAAGCGGATCCCACACGGCGACATCGCGGGCGCTTTCGCGCCCGCCTGCGGTCTGTTCAGAAGGTAAAGACATAATCAGATCATTTCGTTTTGAGTTTGGTGATCTTGCCGGTCTGAGGGCTGACATAGGCTTCGCCCATTTTGCCATCCTTGACAAAGTAGACCTCGATTTTGCCGTCTTCCATTTCGACTTTGCGAACGTCATAGCCCATAGTGGTCAGGTTCGACCGAACCTGTTCCGTTGTGGTGCCAAGCTCCGTTTGCGTGTTCAGGTCCGCGGCAAGGGCCGGGGACGCCAGTCCAAGAAGTGTGATAAGTGCAAGTTTACGCATAATGTCCTCGATTCTCGTAAGGGTTGTTCAGCAACATTTCCTGTCGCTGCTCATCAATTGGAGGGATTGCCGGGTTTGCACCATTGCAGGGCAGCGTAGTGGCTGCCGTATAAGCTCTTGCTTAGAGCGGAAATCAACCGAAAAACAGGAAGCGCGCAAACATTCCAAGGGGCATTCCGGCACCAAACGCTGCCCCATCACAGAGATAGAAATGTCAGACGCCTTTCGGCCAGTCATTGGGGAGCGCAGGAAACGCGGGGGGCGTCGGCTACAAGATGACCTTCTGAGCCGCCGGTCTCTGGGGCGGGCCGATATTTGCATGAAAGGATAATGCGGGGAAGGTAGTGCGGGCTGTGATCGGCCATTCTGGGTGGTCTCCTGTGGCTGAAAAAGTTGCGGGCATTAAGACCATTCCCAAGATGCTTCCCCTTCTTTGTTGACCTGAACCGCCCGCCATTTATCCAGGCGAGTCACCTTCGGTTTATTGGGTTCCGGAGGGCAGTGATTGTAAGATACGCTTGCCAATTCCCGGCAAGTATCTACGAACAATGAAAACTGTTCTTAACAAATGGGGCATATGCCATGTCGATCAGAATGCTCAGAACACTCATCGCAATCGAGGAACATGGCACCTTTGGAGAGGCGGCGAAGGCGGTTTTCGTAACCCATGCCGCGGTCAGCCAACAGATGAAGGCGCTGGAAGCGGAGTGGGGTTTGCAATTGTTCGATCGGTCGCCCCGGACGCCGGTGCTCACGCCGATTGGCCGCGCGGTGGTCGCCAAGGCGCGGGAAATCGTGAGGGAATACGACGCGTTGATCCCGTCAATCATCGGTGACGAGGGTCTGCATGGTGAGTTGATGCTTGGCGCTGTGCCGACGACGCTGGTGGGGCTGGTGCCGCTGACCGCATCGTCCTTGAAGAGAACCTACCCCAAGCTTCACATACACCTGCAACCGGGGCTGACCAATGAGCTTATCCTGCAATTGGAACGGGGCAGGATTGATGCCGCTGTCATGTCGCGCCCATTGAACCTCCCGAGAGGGATGATCTGGCAGGGCGTCGCGGAAGAGGAATTGCAGCTCCTGACGTCGCAGGATTGCCTTGCTGACGACCCCCTCCAAATCCTCAAGAGCAATCCGTTCATTCGTTTCAACCGCAATGCCGTGGTCGGGTCGATCATCGAAAACTGGTTGAAAACAAATGATGTTTCCGTGACGGACACCATGGAACTGGACAGCCTGGAGGCTATTTCAAGCATGGTGTTATGCAACATGGGCGTGGCAATCGCGCCGCGCCGGTGCGTTCAGATCGTCGACCCGTTGCCGCTCAGACGGATGTCCCTGGGGCCGAAGGCTCCGGTCCGGGAACTTGGCGTTGCCTACCGGAAAGACACCGCCAGGGAACGCGCCATCGAAGAGGTCACCGCGCGGCTTCGCAAGGCGGTCGAGATCGGCACGTTCTCTGCCGGCGCGCTGGAACTGGAGGGGTTTCATGCCGCTTGAATTTTATGCCCTGCTTGTCCTTGGTGCGGTAGCGGGGGGGCTGGTCAACGGATTGGCAGGTTTTGGAACCGCATTGTTTGCCCTGGGTTTCTGGCTTCAGGTCATGCCGCCCTTGCAAGCTGTTTCGATGGTTGTTGTCATGTCGGTTGCAAGCGGCCTTCAGGGCGTGTGGCTGGTGAGGAAATCCATCGCCAATCAGCCCCGGCGCCTGATGCGGTTCCTGCTGCCTGCGCTGCCGGGCATTCCGCTTGGTGTGGCGGCCCTGACAGTTGTGCCTGCGGACGTCCTGAAGGTGACAATTGCGGGGTTCATGATCCTTTATGGCGGGTTTTTTGCGTTTCGCAGCGCATTGCCACGATTTGACCGCCGGACCCCGGTAATGGATTCCATCGTTGGATTTCTCGGTGGCCTGCTTGGCGGCGCGGCGTCCCTGTCTGGGGCGCTGCCAACAATGTGGTGCGCAATGCGCCCCTGGCAAAAGGCCGAAACACGCGCCGTCCTGCAACCCTATAATGTGATCGTTCTAGGCCTGGCGATGGCCGCATTTGCGCTCAAGGGTGCCTACACGTGGGAGGTGACCAAGCTGATTGTGATCGCATTGCCTGCGACCATGATTGCCGCGCAGGTCGGAATCACCATTTTCAACCGTCTCAACGACAATCAATTTCGGCGTCTGGTGATCGTCATGATGTTCGTGTCGGGGATTGTTCTGATGCTGCGCGAGGCCGCAAACTGGTTCTAGGCGGCGTCTGCCATGCGGGTCATCCGATCAATTCTTCGCTCTTGTCATCCGTTTCACCAAACCGCTTGAGGGTCGCGGGCCGCGTGCCTTCATAGACCTTGTGCAGGTTCTTGGAAATGCGCTCGTTTTCGCGTTCGAACAGGCAATTTCCTTCGTGGTCAGAGGCAACAATGAACGGGCCCATCTTGTTGCAGCGGATCACCCACATCGCCTGTGCCAATCCCAGTTCCTTGTTCCAGTGAACCGCTTCGACATTTTCGACACCCCGGCCCAGCAACGCGCCGGTGCCATACCCAACCGTGCTCAGGTAGATGGCGCCATTGGGGACGAAATATTCCTTGTAGTCCTTGCTGCTCATGCCGCCCTTGCCGATCACCAGCTTGGCCCCCGACTTGGCAAGCCACTCGGGCAGCCATTTGGCAAAGCGGAACGATGCCGTTGCTGTGACCGCACCCATCTCGAAGGTGCCATCCTCATTGATCCGTGCGGCAGGTGAACAGTGAAAATTCGCCGCACTCTCGCTTGGCAATTCCATCGGTATGTTTGCCTTTTCCTCAAGCGCACGCATGTAGACGCCTTCGCGGGCGGTATACATCAACCCGTCCAGATAGACGATGTCGCCCAGCTTCAGATCCGCCAGATCCTCTTGGCTTGGCGTTGTGCTTAAGCGGACTTCTCGTGGTCGTGCGGCAGTTCCCATTCCACTGTCTCCCGGCGTTGATAATCGGTGAACCAATCAGGGTCGGTGCGATATTCCACACGCCCATCGGCGAAAACACGCGCCACAGCGCGGCGCGATGACAGGCAAAACGCATGAACGGACATCTGCATGCCGCCCGTGTGGCAATAGCCTACTTCGATATGTGTATCTATGACCATGGATTTACCTACAAAGCCCATGGCCCCCATGCCGATGGAATTTCCCAGCTCTTTCAGCTCCATCTCCAATTCGGCGATTTTGGGGTCTGAATTGCGATCCCCAACCGTGCGCAGGCAGGCCGCGCGTTTGCCCAGAACCATGCAGGTATCCTTGCACCCGCCCAGACCAATGCCGATGATTGCAGGCTGGCAGGCCAGACCGCGTTTGCCAAAGGACACCAGACTATCAAGGTAGAAACGCTTGATCCCCTGAATGCCGTCAGACGGGAACAACATGCGATAGTCGGTGCCAAAGAGCCCACCCTTGTGGACGGTAATCAGGTCGATCCATTCGCCGCCCGGTTCATAGCCGTATTCAATTTCTGGTGCGCCAATGCCGACGTTGTTGTCATGATCTGTTCGCCACAGTGGATGCACACGATTGGGACGCAACGGCACGCCGTTTGTGGCGGTGGCCGTGGCCCGGCGCAACGCCGCCTCAAGTGCCACAGGGCCGCCTTCGATCTGCGTTTCGTTGCCCATCTTGACGTACCAGCGCGGCGTTCCGGTATCGCCACACATCGCGCGGCGGTCTTCTTTGGCGGCTTCGTAGTTCTCCAGCATCGCTTGCAGAACAAACGACGACAGGTCACCATCTTCGACATGGGCGGCGGCCTTCAACCCGGTCAGGTAATCGTCGGGAATTTCAATGGCCGCCTTGTCCATCAAGGTTTCCGCTGTCTTTTGGATCAGATCAATCGGGATCATTAATGCGCCTCCACCAGTGTTTCAGGTTCACCTTCAGGTAATATCGTCTCGCCCGGTTTCACGATTGTGAATGCAACGGGTTCTCGGGTGACTTCCAGATCATCGCCGTTTTTACGGGCGACCGTGAAATAGGAGCTTTGCATGTCGCCCGGTTCCGGGAAATCCTCCCGGAAATGCGCCCCGCGGGAATTTTCGCGGACAATCCCCGCCTTGGCAATCACATCGGACACATCACAAAGCGAGCGCATGTTGAGCCAGTCATGCCAGGTCAGATTGAAGGCAAGGTTGGCGCCGTCGACTCCGGTCTCCATCAGTTCATCACTGATGCCGGCCACACGCTCAATGCCGCGCTGCATGCCCGTTTCGGTGCGCATGACGCCCACATCTTCCCACATCGCCTCTTGCAGGGTGTGGCGCAGGGACTGGATATGTCCGGTCTTTTTCGCAAACGGATGCCGGGCGCGTTCGATCTCGGCGCTCAGCACCGTCTCGTCCGGGTCGCGCAGCGCGCCCATCTTGCGGATGTCCGCCCCCATCACGTCCCCGGCAACACCGCCGTAGACGGTGGAATTGGCCACGCCGTTGCCACCCAGCCGGTTGGACCCATGCGCGCCGCCCGCATCTTCGCCTGCGACATACAGACCTTCCATCTGTGTTCTGGTGTCCGCATCCACGACGACGCCGCCCATAAAATAATGCGCGGTAGGCACCACTTCGACCTTGCCACCCGCCAGATCAAAACCGCTGTCGGCGCAGCGTTTGACCATGCCGTTGAATTTTCTGCGCACGTTGTCGGGGCCAAGATGCGCCATTGAAATATAGACGCCGCCGTTTTCGGAGGTATTGTTCCTGCGCATTTCGGCATAGATGCCGCGGCTGACAACGTCGCGCGTGGCGCGTTCGCCTCGGGGGTCGGTGTCAAACATGAACCGGTGGTCAGAGCCGTTCAAAAGCTGCCCCCCCGCCCCGCGCAGCCCTTCTTCGAGCACCGTTCCGGTCATCTTGGTGTGATCGCCGGCAAGCAACCCTGTTGGATGGAACTGCACCATTTCCATGTCGCGCAGCGGCAAGCCGGCGCGCAGCGCCATAGCCAGACCGTCCATCGTCTTGTCGCCCGATGGGGTATGATATTTGTACATGGTCGGGCCACCGCCCGTGCCCATCATCACGGTTTTAGCCCGCACAAAGCGGAATTTTCCGCTGCGCATGTCAATGAAAAGAACACCGGCAAGCGCCGCGCCGTCTCTGGTCGGGATCAGACCGATCGCGCGGTGTTCCTGTAGCTTTTCAACCGGCCGTGACAACACCTGTTCCATCAGACGGTTGATGATCTCGATCCCTGTCAGGTCGCCCTTGTGGACGGTTCTGTCCGCCGTTTGGCCCGCGAATGCCTTTTGGTGCAAACTGCCATCGGGATTGCGGTCAAAGAAGCACCCGACTTCGTTTTCCAACTCCCGGACGCGCTCCACGGCTTGTTCACATAGCTTCCAGGCGATGTCCTGATTGGGCAGCCATTTGCCGCCGTTGATCGTATCCATGAAGTGACGTTCAATGGTATCCCCGCCACCCATCGCGACGTTATAGCCCCCCTGAACCATCCGGGTGCAGCCGCATTTGCCGATCAATCCCTTGACGGCAATGGTAATCTTGGTGCCTGCCGGTGCGCTTTGCTGGGCGTGAAGGGCCGCGAACATGCCAGCCCCGCCGGTTCCCAGAATAAGGATGTCCGTGTCGTGGCGGTCAATGTCGTGTTTGGGAGGCATGGTCATATCGCCTGCAGGAAAAAGGTGCCGGAGATCAGAAAGGAGAGCGCAAGCACACCAGCGGCCAGCGTCTTGTGAGTGTCAGACCACGGCAGCCATTCCATCGCCATCAGGCGCACCCCGCCGAACATGTGCACCGCAAGACCAAAGACCAGCCCGAATTCGGCAATCTTGACCAACGGATTTTCGGCAAAGTTCAGGAAATAATCCAGTCGTTCAGGTCGTGTCACCGCCAATGACAGGATGTAGAAATGCGCAGGCAGGAAAAGCGCAAGACCAAGGCCCGAGGCCCGGTGCAGCGCATAGGCAAACCAAAGCGGGTGCCCGCGGTGCGTCTTTCTCATAGCAGTGTCACGGCAGTCACGGCACGCCCTCCCATCACCAGCAGAGCAAGACAGATGCCCCATGTCAGCATCGACAGGGAAGGGCCCTTCACGCCCAGCATCTCATGCACGATGACACGAAGGCCGATCGCGGAATGCACCGACACGGCGATCACAAAAGTGGCATAGAACAGAAACCATAAGACGCTGCCCTGGGTGCGCCCAAGTATCTCGGCGGTGCTCAGCCCACCTTGAACCGCGTAGATCATCACGCCGATATGGACCAGAACAAACGGCCCCATGAACAGGGCGGAGAGGCGGTGCAGCATATAAAGACGAATATCAAGCATCCGCTATTGCCCCTTTGTGAAGAACGATCTGACCGTCTCGCGTTTCAGACCGGCAATCGCTTTCATCGGGTTCAGATCGTTCGGGCAATGCACCGAACAACTGCCCTGGCTGTGGCAATTGTGGCAACCGCCCGTTCCGGACACCGCATCCAGAATGCCCTGTTTGTCCGCATCACGGGTGTCATTGTACAATGTCCAGGCGCGCTGCAACGCGGCGGGTCCAAGGTAATCGGGATTACCCGCAACCGTGTCGCAAGCCGCGTAGCAGATCGAACAGTTGATACATTCAATGCCGGTGTTCGCCTCGACGCGGCCGCTGCTTTCGGGGTCGATCTGTTCGATCGGGTCGTCGCGGGTTTTGCTCGGATGGTGCAGGCCCTCGGCCTCGATCCATTTATCAAAGAAAGGGTCCATATCCGTGGCCAGGTCCTTGATCACCGGCAAATTGCGCAGCGGTGCCACGCTGAGCGTGTTGCCTTCAAGCACCTTCTTGACGTGGGTCCGGCAGGTCCAGCGCGGCGTGCCATTGACCATCATCGCACATGACCCACACATTCCGACACGGCAGGCGAAGCGATAGGTCAGGTTCGCATCCTGATTTTGCTGAACCCAGGATACAACATCAAGGATTGTCTGATTGTCTTGAGCGGGCACCTGAAAGTTCTGATAGGAACCGCCATTGGCGTCGCCCCGCCAGATTGCTACGTCCATATATTTCACGTCGTCGGGCACCTTTAGTTCCAATCGCCGGCTCACCGTTAGAGGGAGGGTACATGAATAATCGTTCTAACAAAAAGTCAAAAAATCTGACGATTTCCGTAAGATTATCTTACCGATCCGCAGGCTCCCGCCCGGAACATCAGGGGCTTTCTACTGCCGCAGCGATGGTCCCTGTGGGGCTACGTCCTCTCAGAACTGGAGACCTGTATGGACTTGAGCGCCGGGAAGGTGACGGGTGAAACGTCTGGGTGTTTTATTTCGGGCCATCCACTTTCTCTCTGATTTTCATCAATGTCTGACCGGATCGACACGGTAGGTTCGGTCATAGCAACCCGTTTTGCGTGACATGATTAGGAGAGAGATGCCGACCCCGTTGAAACCCCCGTTTTCAAGCAGCGTTGGGTGAGCGAGGTTTTCCGCACGTTCTATTACCTGCCTATTACCTGCGCGAAATGGCCGAACCCGAGGATGAACTCCATGACAGGTGCGTATGACCCCGCAATCGGAGATGACGACCCCGCCGCAACCGGGCGTCTGAGCGGTCAGACCCGGCTGGCCTCGCGGCTGGCCGGTGTTCTTTTCATTACGGCGACTGCGGCAACGATGGCGAGCCAAACGATTATGGCACCGCTTCTTGGCCTGTCGGGCTCTGAAATTGCGGCGCGGGGCACCCTTGTTGCGCTTGCCACTCTGTTAGAAATCGCCAATGCACTGGCCAGTGCAGGGATCGCGATTGCGCTGTATCCTGTCCTGCGCCGGTTTGCCGAAACAACCGCGTCGGTTTACGTGGGGTTTCGTGTCATCGAAGGCGCATTGGCCGTGATGGCCGCAGCGGTTTTGGCGATGTTGTCCACAGGGCGCAACATGGCGTTCACCCTTGCCCTGCACGACAGCGTTTTCCTTCTGGTCCTGATTGCCTTTAGCGTTGGCGCGCTTCTGCTCTATCCGGTCCTCTTTATCTATCGGCTCGTTCCAAGAGCCTTGTCGCTTTGGGGCCTGGCAGGCGGACTGATGTTGCTGCTGTCTTGCACTCTGATCCTTTTTGGCCAAATCGAAACCGGCGGCGCCGTGGACATGGTTCTTTCCCTGCCGATCTGGATCAACGAAATGGTGCTGGCGCTCTGGCTGCTGATACGTGGCCTGGACGTGCGCGGCATCAAACAGGAGACTGGCTGAACCGGATCCGCCCTAGTACCACTCGTCAGGCATGGCCGCTTTGCGCTCTGCCACGAATTCTGTGAGGGTTGCGAGAATTTTGTCGTCGATTGGCGGCGCCTGGTAGTCCGCGAGCATCTGCTTCCAAAGTGCCGTCGCGCGCTGGTCTGCGGTGAGGCTTCCGTTCTC
Source organism: uncultured Sulfitobacter sp. (assembly GCA_963976125.1). Taxonomy (GTDB): domain Bacteria; phylum Pseudomonadota; class Alphaproteobacteria; order Rhodobacterales; family Rhodobacteraceae; genus Sulfitobacter. The sequence continues at coordinate 27,294 of CAXBKL010000009.1, forward strand.
CTCCCATGTTTCGAACGGGCCTGCCTCGGGAAGGGTTGGCTGATAGTTGGCCGTCGCAAAATGGCGCAGTGTGTGTTGGGTGGACAGAAAATTCTGCCCTGGCCCGGTCTCAAGATAGGCGTCGCGCCCAAAGGCTTCTTCGTCCGTCGCGAACCCCTGCAACAGCGTCATCATCGCGCCGCAGTGGTCGAGATCCATGACGAATTTTTCATAGGACATGACCAACCCGCCTTCGAGCCACCCCGCCGAATGCCAGACTTGATGCGCGCCAGACAAGAGCGTCGCCCACATGGCACCCGTGCTGTCCTGCATCGCCTGTCCATCGGCTGTATTCGATGCGGAAATCTGCCCGCCCCCTGACCGCACAGGAACGCCCAATCGGCGGCCCAACTGCGACAACGCCATGGTAACAAGGTTGGCCTCCGCCGAACCAAATGTCAGTGCGCCGGACCGAAGGTTCATCGTGGAATGAAAGCTGCCAAAGACCACAGGACATCCGGGCAATACCAACTGTGTCAAGGCGATGCCAACCATCGCCTCGGCCAAGGTCTGAGCGGCAACGGCGGCAAGGGAAAGCGGCCCCATCGCACCAGCGAATATCGCAGGCGACACGCAGACACATTGATTGGCCGCGGCGTAGACACGCAAGGCGCCGGACATTGTATCGTCATATACGAGCGGCGAGTTTACGTTGATGTTGCCCTGCATCACGGCGTTGTCCCGCATGAACTCGCTCCCAAACACGAGGCGGGCCATTTCGATGCTATCACGGGCGCGGCTTTTTGATGTCACCCCCCCCATGAAAGGCTTATTCGACACCGTAAGATGTGCAAACATCATGTCCAGATGCCGTTTGTTCACGGGCACATCCGTGGGCTCGCACACCGTGCCACCAGAGTGATGCAGCCAGGGCGAGCAATAGGTCAGCTTCACGAAGTTCTCGAAATCGGCCAGGGTCGCGTATCTGCGTCCTTGCTCAAGATCGCTGACAAAGGGAGACCCATAGCCGGGCATCAGGACAACGTTGTCTCCGCCCAACCTCACGGTATTGATCGGATCACGGGCATGGAGATCGAATTCAGAGGGCGCTGTTTTGCACAGGTACCGCGCCAGGCCGGGGGCAAATTTGACCCGCTCTGCGACCACTGTTGCACCCGCAGCGTCGAACAGACCAAGGGCGGTCGCGTCACCACGAAATTCGACACCGATATGTTCCAAAAGCCAGTCGGCCTGATCTTCAATCGCCCTGAGCGCGCCTTCGTTCAGGAGCGCATATGCCGGAACCTTGCGGGTTCGCAGCGACGCTGTCTGAGGCTGGGCAGACTGACGTGCAGCCCGCCCACGTCTCACCGCTTTTCGCAACGCGGGCTGCACGTTAACGTCCAGATTTTCCACCTTATGCGCCTCCGATTATTGTTGCATCGAAAACTCCACCCTTTCAGGCAAGGACAACAGTCACATCTTACTATAGGCAAGGTTCAGTTTTTTCATACGGCAAGCCGACCGTGCACGACCCTTGGGGGTTGATTTCTGGGGGATGGGTCGAACACAATCTGAACCTGTCTGTGTTCTACCTGTTTGGCGGGTGTGTGTGGTTTTGAGTGTCTGCGGTGCGCAAACCGGCGTCAAACCCCTTGTATTACAACCGCTTGCGGGACGTTTCCCCGCACCAAACCGCTAAGGAATGTGTCAGGGAACCATTCAGCCGGAGCAGGTGCGGGACTATCCCCACGTTGCGAAGATCGCACAGGTTTCTGTATACTATTTGCGGTGTTTGTGCTTGTCGACCAAGTGGCTCGGCCCCAAATTTCGCGCAACTTGTCTGAAGTCGGTCCTATTGCCAATCTTCTCGGATGGCGTCAGCGATGCGTCCCGCGACGGCAAGGCTGCCCTTCTTGGAGGGGTGGATCATATCAACCCCGTAAAAGCTTCGGTCACCATACGGCACGATGTCGGCAAGCGAGACGAAGTTGACGCCAGCGTCTTGCTTGGCCATCACACCGATGCGCGCCTCCAATGCATTGCCGACCTTTTTGCAATGCTCTATTGGCGAGCCAAGGCCGGGGCTGCGCAAGTAACCGACATAGATCACTTTGGCGCCCGTATTGCGCGCGCGGCTCACAGCAGTTGGGATATAACCCTTGGTGCCGTCAGGTGAGATCAACCTGTTCAGGCGCTTCTTGCAGCGCAGGCAGCCGCAGCCGAGCCAAAGATCGTTGCCGCCACCATTCATAACGACATAATCCCATTTGCCCTTGCGGAACTGCCTGGAGATGTTGAACCCCAAGGCCCCGGTCAAGGGCATCTTGTACCCGAAACGCGCCCCCGCGACGGCAGTGCTCTTTACTTTTGTTTCCAGCTTCTGCGCCAACAGATAAGGCACCGAAAACTTAGCTGAGCCATTCGACGTCATGAGAGAGTCGCCCATAACAAGAACTTTCATCTTCTCACGGGCATTCACAGGTGCAGATTGACCCAAGAAAAGTAGAACGACCAAAGTAGCCAGCAGTGCGCGCATGATACCCTCGCAACAATTAGTTGATGGTTAATGTTGTACTTCACGTATGTGGCGAAAAAAAGGATGACCTACCCAGCGTAACCAATGATGTTGGATCGGCCTGATAAATCTGGGCCGGAATGGCATCAGGAACCGGGGTGTAGGGCGGCAGGAAATGCAAGACCTCTATTGCCGTTCAACGCCGGTGATGCCCTCAGCGGCTCTCGAAATTTCCAGAGTCCATTTTAGGTCAATGGCATGGAATTTCCCTGCCCGCTCTGAACCGTTATGGTCAGGGCTCTAGGCCAATCTTGAGAGCAACCGAAGCAGCATTTCACCGTCATGGGTGTCCAGCTTTGCGGCCAGAGCCTTGTCTTGCGCTTCGACATCTTCGCGAATTTGAAGCATCCGTGTCCTGCCCAAACTGGTGAGCAACAAATTTACCTGTCTTTGATCGCGGCCAGATACCTGGCGATGCACCAGACCGTCGGACACCATCCGATCTACCAGTTTGCTCAGTGTTGGCGGATTGATCAGCGCGCGTTTGGCAAGCTCGCCCATAATCATTCTTTGCCCGGCATCCAAACATTCCATCACTCGCCAGGCTTCGATCTGAATACCATGGCTCTTGAGCCGCGCACTGAGGGATTGTGTGACATTTCGATGTGCAGCAGCCAATGCATAGGACAGATGGGCCTCGAATGGATTTGCGGTTTCCGTCATGGTGCCTCCCACTTTCTGTGATGAATTTAGTTGACTTGGAAAACACTTTCAATTGCTATGTGTCATCACGCCCGTTTTGTGTGACAAAAACCGTGGGGTAAGGACGCTGCCAGATGATGTGACCATGCCAATCGAACTCGCAGATTTTCGGGTCAGCGCGCAATTTCATGCGCGCAACAGCTTTTGCGTTGCGCTATTGATACCACTGTGTGGATCGGCGGGAATTTGGGCACCCTCTTGCATTTCGAGCGCACAGGTCGCGGCAGCCGAGTTGAACCAACACGGCGGCATTCAGGGTCGCAAAGTCAAATTGATCATGATCGATGCGGCGGTCGAAGCGTCGGAACCCATAGAAGAGATTATCAACGATCTGATAGATTTGGGGGCCATCGACGCGATTGTCGGCATGCACATAAGCGCCATCCGCCAGCGGCTGTCCAAGGTCGTGCGCCAAAGGATTCCCTATATTTACACGCCGCTCTATGAAGGTGGTGAAACCACTGCCGGGTTGTTTGCCATCGGGGAAACGCCCCAGGAACAGCTTGGCCCAGCGTTGAATCGGCTTCAGGAAATATACCGGCCCCGTAAATGGGCGCTGATCGGCAACGACTACGTCTGGCCGCGCAGCTCGAACACATATGCCAAAACCTGCCTCAAGGACATGAATGTCGAGGTGGCAATGGAATGTTATGTGCCGTTTGGGCTCACCAATATGACGCCGCTGCTGGATAATCTGGCAGCGTCAGGAGCGGATGCTGTCCTTGTGTCTTTGGTTGGACAAGACGCAGTGGCGTTCAACCGTTCTTTTGGGCGCAGGGGCATGCACAAAAGCATCCTGCGCTTGTCCTGCGCGCTGGAGGAAAATGGGTTGATGGCCTGCGGGAAGGGCAACCTTGAGCGGTTGTTCTCTGTCTCTTCCTACTTTGGGTCCATCTCAACAGAGGCGAATGCGGCCTTCAAGGAACGCTATTATGGGCTGCACGGAGACATGGCCCCGGCGTTGAACGCATTGGGACAATCGACCTATGAAGGGCTGCAGTATTTGGCGGCACTCTTGCAGGATTTCGAGGACGTTTGGCGCGAACGCTCAACCCGCGATCACCTGCCCGTCAATCATCACAGTGGCAGGATATTTGCCGATACAGGCAGCAGAAAACGTCCGTCTGTCTATCTTGCACGCGCTGATGGCGTGCAGTTTGTAGACTTTACAATATTGTAAATAAACATTTATTTCACAAAAACTTTCCATTTCAAATTTATTACTTGAAATGGAAAGCTATTTTCCCCACCGTTAGTCAATGGAATCACGCAGCCTTGATGGTCATCGCGTGCAAACTGGGGGACTGCGAGTTGTATTGGGCATTGGCTGTTGTCATTCTTTTGATTTTGATGCTGGCCGGCATCTGGTTTCTGCAACGGTTTTACGCCAAGGCGACCCTGGAAACTGCACTTGTTCGGACCGGAATGGGTGGGCGTCGGGTGATGACAGATGGCGGGTGTGTCGCCTTGCCGATCCTGCATCAGGTGCAACGCGTTTCCATGCAAACCACCACAGTGCCGGTATCGCGCACCGGCCGCGAAGCGGTTCTGACGTCCGACCAGTTGCGCGCCGACATCGCGATGGAATTTGAACTGCGCGTCGCGCCGGACGACGCCGGCATCGCAACCGCTGCACAGGCGCTTGGCCACAGAATTGCCCGCAGCGGCGACGTGTTTGCCGAGGTTCTCGGCGGGTCACTGGTCAACGCTGTGCAAAGTGCCGCCGCAAACCGCAGCCTTAGCGACATTCACCTTAACCGCGCCGAATTCACTTCCGAAGTTTCGGCGCTGGTGTCTGATCGTGCCCAGCAGATTGGCCTCGCGCTGGTGTCCACTTCTCTTATCGCTGTGGACCAAAGTGATCTGTCGCAACGCGACGAAAACAACGCGTTCAACGCCAGCGGCATGCGCCGTCTTGCCGAACTGGTTGCCGAAGAGCGCAAGGCCAGGATCGAAATCGAAACCACCACTGAGGTCGCGGTGCGCGAAAGAATGCTGACCCAACATAAGCGTCAGATTGAGTTGAAAAGCGCCGAGCGCGAGGCAGAGATCGCCCAACAGGAGCATATCTCCCGTCTCGAAGCAGAGGCCGAGAGCCGCTCTGCTCAGGCCCAGGCAGAAGCCCGCTCCGCCTCGGAAGCTGTACGCATTGAACAGGAACGCGAGACAAAATCTGCCCAAGTTGCCAACGATCAGGCCCTTCGAGAGGCCGAAATGGAGGCCTTGCGCAGATTGGAAGAGGTCAAAATCACCAACGACATCAAGCTGACAAGGGCACGGACCAAAGAGGCCGAGGCCAAGGTCGAAGAAGAAGATGCACGCGCTTTGGTCATCCTCGCTGCTGAACGGGTACAGGTTCAGAAAGAGCGCGCCGTTGCCGAACGCGAGCGGGAAATAGCGCAGTTGAAACAGAAACGCGACATCGAACTGGAAGACGCCAAGGTCAAAAGCGATGTCAGCACTTTGCTGGCCCGCGCCCAAGCTGACGCATCAGTCAGAACCGCAAATGCCCATGCCGACAAGACCGCGATGGAAGCAGAAGCCGCTGGCCGCGCCGCGCTCAATACCGCAGAGAACACGCTCAGTGATGCAGTGATCCGCATGCGTTTGGAAGAACGCAAACTCGACAAGATGCCGGAGATCATGACCCAGATGATGAAACCGGTCGAAAAAATAGACTCCATCCGCATCAACCAGATCGGTGGTTTGGGCGGGACCAACGGTGCGGGTGAAGGCGTCGACGGCGCCTTTGGGGCGGCGATGGATCAAATCCTCGGCATGGCGGTGCGGTTGCCCGCGATGAAACAAATGGGCGAGGAGATCGGGTTGGATTTTGACCCCAATCTGGCAGGCCGCACCGCCGATTATGCCAATCGGATCAAGCCAAAAGACGACGAGAAACCAAAAGACAAAGAGTGATTCAAGGTCACCTGTCAACTTTCCCAACAGCAACCAACGGAGGACACACCAATGTCTCTGAACAGACGCGATTTCCTTGGCCGCACGGCCGCTCTTGCCACCACAACAAGCCTGATCCCGATGGCGGCCCTTGCCACCTCCGACAGCATCAAGCTTGGCTCTATTCTGGACAGCTCAGGCCCGTTTGACGCCTATGGCAAACCGATGGATCAGGCCATGCGTCTGGCCGTCTCGGAGATCAACGCAGCCGGCGGGCTATTGGGCCGCATGATCGACGTCACCGCTTATGACACGCAATCTGACATGGCGCTTTATTCGCAATACGGCCAGCAATTGACCCGACAGGACAAGGTCGACGTGGTGCACGGCGGCATCCTCTCTGCCTCGCGTGAAGCGATTCGCCAGACCATGCGCAAATCCAAGACATTGTATTTCTACAACGTCCTGTATGAAGGCGGAGTCTGTGACCGGAACATCTTCATCAACGGAGTGACCCCAGCCCAGCAGGTCGAAGCGCTGGTGCCCTATGCGATGAAAAATTCCGGCAAAAAGGTCTATATTCTGGCGGCTGATTACAACTATGGCCAGATCACCGCGCGCTGGATTCAGAAGTTCGTGGCCGAGAATGGCGGCGAAGTGGTCGGTACTGACTTCTTCCCGCTGGATGTCAGCGATTTTGGTTCAACCATCGCCAAAGTCCAGACAGCGGCCCCCGATCTGGTCATCGCGCCACTGGTCGGTGGCGCCCACCTGTCATTCTTTCGCCAATGGGCGGCGGCGGGCATGAAGGATAAGATCGCGCTGGCCTCCACCACCTTGGGTGTGGGCAACGAACACAAAGTGCTGACGGCTGCGGAAGGCAACGGCATCATGTGCGCCTATAACTATTCTCAGGAGCTCGACACACCAGAAAACGCCGCATTCAAGGAAAAATGGGCGGCGATGTATGATGGCGATCAGTCGATGCACGAGATTGCCGTGTCGCATTACCACGGCATCATGACCTGGGCCGAAGGCGTACGTCAGGCAGGATCGCTGAAGCGCGACGCGATCATCGACGCACTCGAAACAGGTATTTCAATCATGGGTCCGGGCGGCAAGGTGACGGTCGACCCCAAGACACACCATGCGGTGCTTGATGTGCATCTGATGGAGATGCGGGACCAGCAGATGAAGGTGATTGAAACCCTGCCGCAGCGCCAGCCGGTGGATACCCAGGCGGTCTGTGATCTTAGTGCCAATCCCGACGACAACACCCAATACGAAATTGAAATCTAGGTTTCAGTTCTCCCGAGCGGGGCGGCTTAGACCGCCCTGCATCCTTCCCTCTTTCCTGTCAGGCTGTCATGGATCTCGGTTTCGTCATTTTCATTGAAATGCTCTATGCGGTTGCCTCGCTCGTGTTGATAAGCGCGGGGCTGGCTGTGGTTTTTGGCATGATGAAGGTTATCAATCTGGCACATGGAGAGTTCATGATGCTGGGCGGGTATGCGACCATCACCGCCGTTGGCCTGGGCGTGAACGTCTTTGTAGCCATGCTGGTGATTGCGCCGCTGATTGTGGGTCTGATCGGGCTGATTGTAGAACGGCTGGTCATCCGCCACCTTTACGGACGGCTGGTCGATACAATGCTGGCGACATGGGGTCTCAGCCTTGTTTTCATCGGCCTTGCGACGATGATCTTTGGCAATACAACAACTGGCATCTCGACCCCTATCCCCGGTTTCACGGTGGGTAATTACCAGATCAACGGCTACAACTTTTTCATCATAGTGGTGGCGATTGTATTGGTCATTGCCATGCTGGCCGTTCTCAAAGGAACCCGTGCGGGGCTTATTGCACGCGGCACGATGCAACGCGCGGACATGGCGGCGGCCCTGGGATACAGCCCCGACCGGATCTATATGGCCACGTTCTTTTGCGGCGCGGCACTGTCGGGACTGGCGGGCGCGGTGTTGGCGCCTCTGGTCGGTCTGGTCCCGACATCCGGCGGGGCCTACATCGCCAAAGCTTTCATTACCGTGATCGCAGGCGGCCCCTCGCTGATTGCGGGTCTCATCAGCTCGGCCACGTCCTTTGGTCTTGTCAGTCAGATATTCACCTTCACCATCTCCCCCGTCATTGGCGAAGTCGCCCTGTTGGTCGCCGCCGTCATCCTGCTGCGTTTGATGCCCCAAGGGATCACCGGGCGCTTTTTCAAAGGCAAGCTGTGATGACGCGGCCCCCTGGACAGGACATGCTCATCACGCTGGTGGTTTCCGCCTTCCTGATCTGGGTGATGCCGATGCTCATCGCCACCTACACTCTGACGGTGCTGGTGATCTATGGCATGCTTGGCCTTAGCCTTGGCCTGATCTGGGGCTTCGGCGGCATACTATGCTTCGGCCAGGCCGCGTTTTTCGGGCTGGGCGCATATACCTACGCCATCGCCGCGGTCAACATCGGTGAAAGCACGGTACCAATGGTTCTGGCCGTTCTGGTTCCGGCAATTTTCGCCGCGTTATTGGGCGCGATGATGTTCTACGGACGCCTGACCGATGTGTATCTCGGTGTCATTACGCTGGTTGTCACCCTGATCCTGTTTAAATTCGTGAATTCCTCAGCCGGACCGCAGTTCGTGATCGGCAAGGCGCGGATGGGCGGGTTCAATGGAATCCCCGGTTTCCAGACACTGAACGTGCCCGGCAACCCTGATGCCTATGTCTGGGGCGATCCGTATTTCTATGTCTGTGCCGTGGCACTGGTGATCGTGTTCCTGTTGGTCACCTGTTTGTTGCGCTCTTCGTTTGGTCGCATCGCCATTGGCATCCGCGAAAACGAAACGCGGATGGCGCTGATGGGGTATGACGTCGCTGTGCGCAAGACGATCCTTTTTGCCATTGGCGCCGCGATTGCAGGACTGGCCGGTGCGCTTTTTGCCAATTGGGCCGAGATCGTGACGCCGGGGCTGTTCTCGCTCGGGCAATCCGCCGAGATTATCATCTGGTGTATCGTTGGCGGCCTTGGCACGCGGTTTGGGCCGATCCTTGGGGCGGCCGGGCTGGCCTATCTCAAGTTCGTACTGGGCCAGCAAAGCATGATCGACAACACCCTGATTACTGGCCTGATCCTTGTGATGTTCGTGCTGTTCCTGCCCAAAGGTCTGGTCCCTGCTGTTGCCGCGCTCTGGCGCATCAGTTTTGGGCGCACACGGCGCAAACCTCAGCGTACAGGCCGGCGGCGGGCACGGCATGGCTGAAACCGTTTTGGAAACCCATGGGCTGACCATGCGCTTTGGTGGCGTGACGGCCAGCGACAACGTGAACTTCAAGCTGAAGGCACGTGAGCTGCGCTGTTTGATCGGGCCGAATGGTGCGGGAAAGTCAACGTTCTTTAAATGCGTGACCGGATTGCTGACACCCACCGAAGGGCAGGTTTTCATGCGCGGCCAAGACGTGACCGGTTGGCAGCCTCACCAGATCGCCGCCCTTGGGGTTGGTATCAAGACCCAGACGCCCAATGTGATGGATGGGCTGAGCGTGCATGAAAACATCTGGCTGTCGGCCCGGCGTTTTCACGACACCACAGAAGCGAAAGCGCGTGCGGATACCATCATCGACCGCCTTGCACTGGGGCCCATCGCACGCACGGATCTGGGCCAATTGGCACACGGCGAACGCCAACGGGTCGAGCTGGGGTTGGTCGCAGTCTCGGACCCCTGGCTGGTCTTGCTTGATGAACCCGCAGCCGGGATGAGCGCGCAGGATGTCGACCGAATGACAGAAATCATTCATGAGCTGACCCGCACCGCCGCCGTCGTCATTGTCGAACACGACATGCAATTCATCCGATCCATCGCGCAGACCGTGACGGTATTTCACCAAGGTGCAGTGTTGATTGAAGACCACGTGGATCGTGTGATGTCGGACGCGACCGTGCGCCGCGTCTATCTGGGAAAGAACGCCTGATATGGATGATGATCGCGAAATTCTTCTGTCGGCCAAGGGCCTCTCGGGGGGATATGGCCGCGTGCCGATCCTGCATGGGATCGACCTTGAGGTGGCCGAGAACGAAGTCGTTGGCGTCCTGGGCCACAACGGCATGGGCAAGACAACTCTGCTGAAAACGCTGATGGGATTTTTGCCTGCCACCGCCGGTCAGGTACGGTTTGATCAGACCGACATCGCGCGTCTGCCGCCACATGTGCGCGGGCAAATGGGCATCGGCTATGTCCCGCAGGGGCGCGGCATTTTTCCACAGCTCAGCGTCCGCGATAATCTCAGGTTTGCATGGCACGCCCATTCAGGCGGCACCGAAATTGATGTGCTGGAGGCGGTCCTTGCCGACTTCCCGCGCCTCACGCGATTGCTGGACCGTGACGGGGGTGCGCTGTCTGGCGGCGAACAACAACTGCTGGCGCTTGCCCGTTGTCTGATGGGCGACCCCGAATTCCTGCTGCTGGATGAGCCTACCGAGGGCATTCAACCGTCGATCATCGAAGAGATGGCCGAGACATTGCTGCACCTGCGCGAAAAGCGCGGGCTGTCCATTCTTTTGGTGGAACAGAACTTTGATTTCATTGCCGACCTGTCAGACCGCGTCTTGGTTCTGGAACGCGGCCGCATTACCGGCACGCTTAGCCGGGCGGAATTGTCCGATCAGGCCAAGGTGGATCAGTTTTTGGGCTTTGGCGCGGCACGGGGCACCCGGAAGGAAACCGCCCGCAGCCCTGAAATACCGCCGCCGTCTGTCCTGTCAAAGACCGACATCCCTCAACCGCAACTCAAGCCTTCTACGGTGACAGCAATGACCATCAAACGCCCCACTTTGTCTCAGATGCGTGCTATGGCCAACCGGTTTGGCATGAGCCTTTCAGACCAGGATCTGACCGAATATACAGAGATTATCGAACCTTACATGCAGGCCTATGACCGACTTGATTCTATGCCAGATAACTTGCCCGAAGTGCGATATCCGCGCAGCCCCGGCTATTTCCCGGATCGCACCGAAAACCCATTGAACGCCTGGTACGTGAAGACCGAAGTACGCGGTGCGCCGGATGGCAAGCTGCGCGGCAAACGCATCGCGATAAAGGACACGATTTGTCTGGCTGGTGTGCCGATGATGAACGGGTCATCAATAATGGAAGGTTATACCCCCGAGATTGATGCCACCATCGTGACCCGCATGCTGGATGCAGGGGCCGTGATCGCGGGCAAGGCGCATTGCGAGAATTTCTGCCTTTCGGGCGGATCCCACACCAACGCCAAGGGGCCGATCCACAATCCGTGGAAACGGGGGTATATGGCGGGCGGGTCGTCTGCGGGGTCCGGGGCTCTGGTCGCGGCGGGCGAGGTTGATATGGCAATCGCGGGCGATCAGGGCGGATCAATCCGCATTCCGGCTTCGAACTGTGGCGTCTACGGCATGAAACCCACACACGGGCTGGTCCCCTACACAGGTGCGATGCCAATTGAACAGACCATCGACCATCTTGGCCCGATCACCAACACGGTCGCGGATAATGCGCTGTTGCTTGAGGTGCTTGCAGGCGAAGACGGGCTGGACCCCCGTCAGTACAAACCCAAAACCTACAGGTACACGGAGGCGCTTGGGCGTGGGGCAAATGGCTTGCGCATTGGGATCCTGAAGGAAGGCTTTGCCCACCCAAATTCCGAGAGTGACGTTGACCAAAAGGTCATGGCCGCCGCTGAGCGGTTCCGCGCATTGGGTGCGCGGGTAGAAGATGTATCGGTCCCTGAGCACCACACGGCGATGGACGCCTGGACCGCGATCACCCTTGAAGGTCTGCAGGATGGCATGATGTGGGGCAATTCCACCGGCACGAATTATCGCGGGCTGTTCCTGCCGTCGATGACGGACCACATGGCGCAATGGAAAGGCCGCGCGGACGAGTTGAGCCATTCGCTCAAGGCATGTATGTTTGTCGGTGAACACTTCCAACGCCAATATCGGGGGCGGTTCTATGGAAAGGCGCAAAACATCATGCGCAAGGTGAATGAACGCTATCACGCTGCCCTGAAACAATGCGATTTGCTGCTGATGCCCACCCTGCCGATCAAGCCACAGGAACACCCGCCCGCCGACTGTTCGATCAGTCTCTATGTGCAACGCGCGTTTGAGATGGTACCAAATACCGCACCCTTCAATGGCGGACTACCAGCAATGAGCATCCCTTGCGGGCTGAGTGACGGGTTGCCCATCGGTCTGCAACTGGTGGGTCCGAATTACGGTGAGATGAAGATTTATCAGGCCGCCCATGCGTTTGAACAATCGGGCGACTGGCGCAACATGTAAGGAGACATCGACATGACGATCCTGAACGAGAGTATCGCAGACCGCATCCAGAACTTTGGGGCAGAAAACAATGCCGCGAAGCAAGGCGATCTGATGCCCCAAGACGGGTTGTCCTATGTCAAAGGCCCCACATCGCCGCCGCTGGCTTTCGCCACCATCCCGCAACTGCTGCGCGACGCGGTGTCCCGGTATGGGCCGCGCGACGCCCTGATCTTTCCGGATCATCGACTGAGTTACTATGATATGGACCGCGCTGTGGACGCCTTGGCGACCGGGTTTCTGGCGCTTGGGTTGGAAAAGGGCGACCGTCTCGGCATTTGGTCACCGAACCGGCTTGAATGGGTGCTGACCCAGTTTGCAACGGCGCGGATCGGTGTTGTGCTGGTCAATATCAATCCGGCGTATCGGCTGTCGGAGTTGGAATATGCGCTGAACGCAGTGAGCTGCAAGGCCCTGGTGCTGGCGCGCTCCTTCAAAAGCTCTGACTATTTGCAGATGATCCGCACGCTTGCCCCCGAACTGGACAATGCCGCGCGCGGCAAACTGCACGCCGCCAAGTTGCCGCATCTGAGGCATGTGATTGTGATGGACGAGGCGGACGGAGTGGACGGCCTGTGGTCCTTTGACCAAATATCGACCCTTGGCGGCCCGGCGCAACAACTCCGCCTGCCGCAGATCAATGGCACGCTGCAACCTGATGACGCGATCAACATCCAGTTTACCTCTGGCACAACCGGGCGGCCCAAAGGGGCGACGCTGTCGCATTACAACATCGTCAACAATGCACGTTTTGTTACGGATCGGATCAAGCTCACCGAAAACGACAGGTTGGCAATTCCTGTCCCCTTGTACCATTGCTTTGGCATGGTCATGGGCGTTTTGGGCGCCGTCAGCAAAGGCGCCGCGATGGTGTTTCCGGGCGAAGCGTTTGACCCTTGCCAGACGCTCGACACATTGGCGCGCGAACGCTGCACGGCCCTATATGGTGTGCCGACGATGTTTGTTGCGATGTTACACGAACTCGAGACCGCGCCGCGCGATCTGACTGCGATGCGCACAGGAGTGATGGCGGGTGCGCCCTGTCCTGTGGACGTGATGAAAAAGGTCAATCACCTGATGAACATGGGTGAGGTGACGATATGCTATGGAATGACCGAAACCGCACCTGTCTCGTTCCAGAGCTTCGTTGATGATCCCGTTGAAAAACGCTGTGAAACGGTGGGCCGGGTGCATCCGCATCTTGAGGTCAAGATCGTTGACGACACCGGGCAGATTGTCCCCGTAGGCACGCAAGGTGAGCTGTGCACACGCGGGTATTCCGTTATGAAAGGCTATTGGAATGACCCTGATCGCAGCGCCGAGGCTATCCGCGATGGCTGGATGCATACGGGTGATCTGGCTGTGTTGGATGACGCAGGTTTTTGCACCATCACCGGCCGCGTGAAGGACATGATTATCAGAGGCGGCGAGAACATCTATCCGCGAGAGATCGAGGAGTTCCTGTTTGAGCACCCCGATGTGCGCGAAGTGCAGGTGTTTGGTATTCCACACGAAAATCTGGGCGAAGAAGTTTGCGCTTGGGTGGTTCCGGTGCCCGATGCGCAGATCAACGAGGATCTGCTGCGGTCATTCTGTCAGGGCCAGATCGCGCATTTCAAGATACCACGACACATAAGGATTGTTGACGATCTTCCGATGACGATAACCGGGAAACCGCAGAAATTTGTCATGCGCGATCAAATGGTCCAAGAGCTGAAGGCATTGGCCCTCCCCCGTTGAAATTGCCCGGCCCGATAGCGGGGAACCGGAGGATCAAACCTGTGATTCCTGCGGCACATGCTCGGTTGTGACATAGTTCTCGTCTGAATATCGGATGCCCAGGGACAAAAAACATCTTTGGTCCAGATGGCGGCGCAATTCAGTTTCGAGATCGCGCAACAATGCCTTGGTGAACGCGGGGTTTCGATGTGTCTTGGGAAGCATCGAAATCTCCAGCAAGCAATGACTGTGGTGAAAAATATCGGTCGGGTATGCGCGGCCTTTGCATTCCCCTGAACCTTTATCGTGGGAAAGAATGATCCGTTCCACCTTGCGCAACAATGCGTCGACATCCATGTTCAGATCGCTTGAAAACTTCAGTTCTGCATGCGGCATACCGTTTGCCCTCCGATAGTGGAAATACTGTTGGTTTTTGAAAGGCCGCTTGGCCAATCAACACGTGCGGGTTGCCATCCGGCAAAGAATTTCAAACGCGGGTATTGCGGTCTGATGGGCGATGTCAACGATAACGGTTGTGATACCCTATTCACACGCATTTCCTTCTGATCCGTGGTCCTGATTGGCCACATGCAACTGTTCAAGACGATGCAAAAGAGGCGGTGATGGCACGCGGATAAGAGTGGTCATGGCCACAAGGGTCAGACGCCAAACACCGCCCCACCACCGGGCTTTCCTCAACGTCGATGGTGAACACATTCTAACAGACCAGAAATGCAGAAGAGTCAGGGCGCGCGGCGGCTGAAACTGGGGATCGTCGGTCGGCACAATGGGCAACCGAGGGGAGATTTGGGCGATGGCACCGATGGTTGATCGCCCCGCGAAGGTCTCGACACCGCCGAATGCAGAAGTGTTGAATTCTCACCACATGGGCCTGCGGGGACATTTCCGCCTTGGGTGCCAGAGATTTCAGGCAGACGAGTGGGCAGAAAAGCAGTCGATCAAGTCTGACGAGGAGGGGTTGGAAAGTGGCAATGGCCGAATTGGCCACCCGTCGGTGACGGCCCCCGGTCCCCGCAGCCAGGCTAACCTGCCTCGGAAAGGCTTGCTTACGCAACCTCTGCATCGCGCAAGACCCGGCGATTGATCTTTCCTGATGATGTCATCTCAAACCCGTCTACAAAGACCACCTCGCGAGGAGCCTTGTACCCCGCAAGGCGCGTTTTGACGTGATCCATCAACTCCTTTGCCAATGCCGTGTCACCGTCAAATCCGGATCGGGTGCTGACAATCGCCTTAACGATCGCCCCGCGATCAGGATCGGGTTTGGCGATCACGGCAACCTCGGCCACGGCCGGGTGGGCAAGCAGGCATTCTTCCACTTCCGCAGGGCCGATGCGAAAGCCCGAGGATTTTATCAAATCGTCGGACCGGCCCTTGTACCAGAAATACCCATCCGTATCACGCACAGCGAGATCATGTGTGCGCCAATTGGGCCCCAGTTTCATGTCTGCGGTTTTCTCGGCATTGTTGAAATACCCCAGAAAGCGGGTAGGCGAAGCATGCGGAGTGACAACCTCTCCGGGTTCACCACCGGCCACCTGCTGGCCATCGCCATCAACCAACAGAACCTCGTGCCCAGGATAGGCACGCCCCATGGAACCGGGCCGCCGAGGGAACAATGCCGCGCAATTCCCGATCAGGTGATTGACCTCGGTCATGCCGTAAAATTCGTTGCAGATCACACCCAGTTTGGTCTCTGCCCAGGCAAGGGTTTCCGCCGCCAGTGCCTCGCCCCCGGTGCAAATGATCCGCAGCGCCAGATCATGGTCGCGCTGTGGGTCAGGGTGCTGCGCGAGGCGCTTGATGGCGGTGGGAGCCAGAAAAGTATGCGTGACATGGTGGCGGCTCATGAAGTCATAGGCGTAATCGGCCGTGAACCGTTCCAGTGAGGTCACGACGGGCCGACCCGCCATCCAGGCCGGGAACAACATGTCCAACAGCCCGCCAACCCATGCCCAGTCAGAAGGCGACCAGAAAACCGCGTCAGCATCGTCAAGTGCCAGATTGAAGAACAGGTTGATCGACGGGGTATAGGCCGCAAGAACCCGATGCCCATGCATGATGCCTTTGGGTTTTCCTGTCGAACCTGAAGTGTACATCAGCAAAGCGGGGTCATCGGCACCGCCCAGCTCTGGCACAAAGTCCGGCGGCGGGTTTTCCATCGCCGCGCCCAGATCGAGATCCCCCGGCATCGGGTCGCGCATCAGGACATGGGTCAGATGCGGAAAACTCTCGCTCCGCAAAGGTTCCCAGGCGGCCCGACTGGTCAGGATCACCTTGGCTTTGCAATCGTTCAGCGCATGGGCCAGCGTGTCCGGCCCATAAAGTTGCGACAGGGTGACGGCGATACCGCCGATCTTGGCAATTGCCATGTGGCCGATGCCCGTATCGGGATGTTGCCCAGTATGAAGCCCGATCGGATCGCCCTTGCCATAGCCCAAACGGCGAAGCTCTGCCGCCAGTCCGGTGGCGGCGGCATCGACCTGTGCAAAGCTCAGGGTCGTGGCACGGCCATTTCGTGCCTCAAAGATCATCGCGGGTTTGTCGCAATCTGCTGGTCCCAAGAAGCGTCCTACGGTGGCGGTGTAGATGTTGTAATCTGCGGGCCAGTTGATCGTGTAGGTGCCTGAAGGCTCCTGCTTCAGGTGCAGCCGGGCAAGCGCATCCTGGTTCAGGGATTGCAGATAATCATTCATGTCTCGGACTCCGCTTTGAGGGCAAGGAATGGCCGGTCGTCGGGGCTTGTGGCGAGGGCGCAGCGCGTGGCCCCCTGTGGCAAGGCTTCGGCGCGGGCGATACAGGCGTTGCTGGCGCCATCGAAACGAACCATTGCGATGTCACCGTCTGACCCATTGGTTCGGAACTGCACAGTTGCACCGCCCCCCAGCGTACGCCATCCGTCAGAACGCTGGCGGCACGTCGGACACACGCGAAGGGGCGGGAACTGCGTTTCATCACAGGTCGCGCAGGTGGAGGCAACGGCTTTGCCGTCGCGCAAACCGTCAAGCCATCGAGCCAGCCAGCCTTCGCCAAGGGAATAGTCAAGCATCACCCGGCGTTTCATGCGGATGCCCCCGCGCTTAACGTTGTCACGGCACAGGTGGTGCCGACACCGCCGTGGGTATCGGCCAGCGCATGGCCCAGTGGCGCATTCGGTTGCAGGCCCGCGTGATACCACCCTTCTAACATGAGCGCGCATGTTGCGGTCTGGCCTACACCAGTCGCCCCGACGGGGGCGCCTTGTCCCATCAATCCGCCAGAAAGGTTGACAGGGCAGCGCCCCTCCGGGGCAAATTCACCATCTCGAAAGGCCTGAACCGGGTCTTTGGCCAAACCCAGAGCCGCGACGGCCTGAAGCTCGGCTCCTGCATAAGCGTCATAGACCTCCGCCACTGCGATGGATGAGATTGAAATTCCCGCCATTGTCATCGCCCGCCCGGCGGCCATTGTCTTGGCTGAAAACGCGCCGGGGTCGGCGCGGTGCCCCAGTCCCGGCAGATCAGAGGCGGCGCCGATCCCGCTGATCCGGGGTGCTGTCTTGCGGCGTATATCCGGGGCCGCGTCCGGGCTGGAAAGGATCAGCACCGCAGCCCCGTCACTGAGCGGTGAGCAATGCAACCGGCAATAGGGCGAAGCGATCATCGGGGAGGTCGCAAACTCCGCTGGATCGTGTTGCCGTGGCAGATGGGCGTTCGGGTTCAACAGGGCATTTTCCCGGTTCTTCACAGTAACCGCATTCAGATCGGCCCCGGTTCCGCCATGACGCGCGGCAAAGGCCTGCCATGAAAGCGCGTAAAGACCGGTGGCAGTGGCCCCACAAAGACCATCGGTCCAGAAATCAAAGGAATAGCCGTATAGCTCGCGGATACTGTCACCCGCCAATGCGCTGGCGGAGGGGTCAACCCCCACCACCGCCACATGACGGGCGCGACCGGAAAGGATACGCTCGACGCCGGCGTGGACGGCCAGTTGTCCTGTTGCACCGCCCCCCTCGACCCGCAGCGTCTGTGCGCCGCACAGCCCAAGATCCTGCACCAATATCGAAGCGGGGTTCAGTTGAAGGGTGAAGAAATCGCTTTCCGATGCGACAATCAGCGCGTCAATGTCGGCACGGTCGATCCCGGACATCGCCAATGCCGCGTCAAAGGCTTCACATGCCCAGTCGCGAAATGACGATCCGTCCC
This sequence comes from uncultured Sulfitobacter sp., assembly GCA_963976125.1. Classification (GTDB taxonomy): domain Bacteria; phylum Pseudomonadota; class Alphaproteobacteria; order Rhodobacterales; family Rhodobacteraceae; genus Sulfitobacter. The sequence continues at coordinate 45,732 of CAXBKL010000009.1, forward strand.
GCCGCCTGTTGAACGGCGTTTGAGCAGCTCCGATAACAAGGACCAATGTACCTCTCCTCCCTGAGCAGAGATTGACTCAGTTAATTTGTTCCTACAAGTCTGTAATAGCATATTGAGGACGCTTCATCATGTCTCATGCCGCACGCAAGGCCCACTTGGGGCTGACCATCCTTGGATGTTTCGGCGGAGGCAGCCTTTATGGGTGGTCCGGTTACCTGCCTGCGGTGCGGGCGCATTTCTCCGTCAGCAATGCTGCAGCTTCGATGGTGTTTTCGTTGGCTCTGGTCAGTTTCACACTCGGAGTTTTATTGGGGCCGCTTCTGCTGGCAAAGGTATCGAAACGATTGCGGTTGCCTTTGATTGCCGGACTGGCGGCGCTGAGCCTTGGCCTTGCGGGTGCCAGCACGGGGTTTGCGGGTTTTGTGATTGCCTATGGTGTCTGTTTCGGTTTTGCCGCTGGCGCGTTCTACAATCATGCCATCTCAGAGGCCTCGGCCTCGGCTTCTGCAACCCTTCTTGTTCCGGTCAGCGTGGGAGCATTCGGGCTTGGAGGTGCGGCGTTCGGCCCGGTTCAGGTCTGGCTGACGGCATCGGGCTGGGGATTGTGGTCGAGCGCGCCCGCCCTGGCAACTCTTGCCGTTACGACTGTAGTTGCGCTTGTTGTTCGCCCTTTGCCCAAAGCC